>CALHZT010000001.1 GCA_938040995.1 uncultured Pirellulaceae bacterium
TTCGCATATGAGAAACGAAGCCCGCGAGAAGCTTGCGAAAATCCGCCCACTGAGTCTCGCTCAGGCCGGTCGCATCAGTGGCATCACACCTGCCGACATCGCATTGCTGATGGCTTATCTGGATCGGTAGTGAAGCGGCCAGCCGCGTGAACGGTTCGCCGAATCTTCCCATGTTCAGCTTGACGGTGTCGCATTCGAGTTGGTATTCAGTGACATGGAAAAGACGTGGAGGTTGGCTTGGCGACAAGTCGTCAACTGTCGGTTGCCCAAGCAGCTGCAGACTACCGTTGCGACGCTGAATTCCCTCGTGGACTGAACTGCGCATTTTACCTGAACGCTCGAGTCAGATTTCTGACGGAAGTCGCCTGGGCCGTTTGCGTTTTCAAACCTAAATCCTCAATTCCAGAAAAGATTTCGATGGTTGGGTCTGAATTCATTGCCAAGTCGCAAAATATCCTGATACGTGACTTATTTTTCAATTTTTTGTGCCCGATTCGGACCCCAAACGGGTTCTTACTATAAGGAGAGCCGCAGCACGCAGCGCTCCATTAGAAACCTCCTCTCTCCTCGGTGAGTTTTCTCATGGTTTTGAAATCGAAGATCGAATACCCCAGCTTTTCCTTATTCCAGCGTATCGGTTTGGCGATGTTGGCTTGCATTGGACTTGGAATCGCAAGTTACCTGGCGTGGCACGGCTTCGCGGCCTCGAAAGTCGTCGGATGCGCCGGGAACCAGATTTTCGATTGCGAGCATGTCCTCAACAGTCGCTGGTCCAAAATTCTTGGGATGCCCGTCAGCGTGCTGGCGATTGGCGCATACGGGGCGATTCTGACTTCACTTGTTGTGCTCGCCGGAACAACCCGTCGTTGGCTGCGCAACGCGGCCGACAACACGATCGTGATTGGTTGCGTTACGGCTGGCATCGCAGCGGTCTGGTTCATCTCTCTTCAGGCGTTTGTGCTTGGCCATTTTTGCCTGTACTGCCTGACGGCGCATGGTTGCAGCATTGGGCTGGCTGCGATCGCCACCTTGCAAATCCGGAATCTGAACAAACTCGCTTCCCAATCCGGCGAATCCACCAGGTCGCATTTGATTTCCGGGCGGTTGGTAGCGGCAATGGGCGTTGCCAGCGTGCTGGTCGTAGCGATGCTTCAGGTATCTTCGAAGCCCGAGCCGACTTATACGATCGAAGCGTATGTCGTCGAGGATTCCGGCTCTGTCGAAACCGAAGAGTTCGATCCAATGTCAGATGGTGAAGTCTTTGACCCGTTTGATGTTGGTGATGAAGAAGTCGAAATCGAGGAAGAGCAGGTTGCTCGCGACGATCTGGACTTGAAAGAGAAGGCCGAGGATCGTCCATCCAACACCTCTGTCGGGTGGCACCAGAAAAAAGGGCCACGCGAATCTGGTCGTGTTCCGTTACCAACGGTCGCAGCAATTCTGTTGCGGCCGTCGATTCTACTCGGTGGTTGGCTGCAGGCGGGCGATACCGGCGAAGCAGCTGAAAAAGAATTGCAGGTTGAGGAAAAGGTCAGTCGCAAAGTTGCGATTCTCGGACGCAGTGTGACTCTCAATTCGGCTCAGTGGCCGGTCGTCGGCAAGTCCGACGCGAAGTACATGGTTGTTGAGATGTTCGACTACACTTGCCCGCATTGTCGCAAAACACACGCGGCGTTGGCTGAGGCATCGAAAGAGTTTGGTGAAGATCTCGCGCTGCTCATGATTCCGGTACCAATGCATTCGGGTTGCAACGATACGGTTACGGTTGATCACGAAAAGCATCGCGAAGCCTGCAAGTTCGCCAAGTTGGCAATTGGCGTCTGGTTGACTGCGCCCGGAAAGTTCTCTGAATTTCACAAGTGGCTGATGGAAGCGCCGGAAGTGCCAACGACGAAGGAGGCGCTCAAGAAAGCGGCGGAACTGGTGGACGCTGAAGAATTGAAGACGACGCTCGAGTCGAAGGTTCCCGGGCGATATCTAAAGAATACAGTTCGGCTGTATAAAAAGTCCGGCAAGGGTGCGATCCCCAAGCTGTTGTTCCCGACAACGGCGTTGGTCGGGAAAACGGAATCCGCATCGGTCATTCGGCAAATGGTTGAGCAGCATCTGCAGTAAATCGTCAAGCGGGCAACGCCTTGTAGTGGCTCAGCTGCCGGCAACCTATGGGGCGTTCCGCCAAACGCTTCTTGCCCGCACAGCGCGGCGTTTCGCTCAAGAACGTGGTATCCGCTTTCGCCGCTTGTACGGGCCTACGCGTAGCATTGCGGTTGCATTACGCCAGCAGTTTCGCAATCGGAGTGCCTTCTGACAGCTTCATGGGGCGGCCAATCGACGTGTCGACTTCGAGATCAGGCGTAATTCCCAGTGACTTGAGAACGGTTGCGTGAACGTCCGCGATGGGCGTTCCCTGGTCCTGCTTGACCGGGCCGCCGTCCGGATCGGTCATTCCAATCACCTGTCCGCCGGCGATTCCACCACCCGCGAGCGCGATGCTGAACCCATGTGGCCAATGATCGCGGCCGGCGGCTGGGTTGATGGTTGGCGTTCTTCCAAATTCGCCGCCGCACATCACGATAGTGTCCTTGAGGCGATCACGCGCCTTGAGTTCGCTAATCAGTGCTGCGAAAGCGGCGTCCAGCGAGTTGTTCAGGCGACCGATGATCTCGTGGTTGTTCAGGTGAGTGTCCCATCCGTCGAGCGTTACCTCGACGCAACGAACTCCGGTCTCAATCAACTTGACTGCAGCCAGACATGCTCGTCCAAAATCAGAATTGCCGAACTTGCTGATGAGTTCTTTGGGTTCGTTACTCACGTCGAACGCGGAAAGCTGTTCCGAGCTCATCATGGTGACAGCCCGGCTGATCGTGTCAGAATGGAGCGTCCTTGTGCTGTCGAGATTCTTCAGGCGTCCCTTGCGAAACGACTGTTCAACGATGTCGATGTCTTCCAGTCGCGATTTGGCACGTTCTTCGTTGACTCGCGCTTTCATATCCCGCAATCGACCATTCGTCGTGGACGTGCGAAACGCGTCGTATTGTTGGCCCAGATAGCCACCGCGTCCGTACCAATTGTCTGGAAGGATGGAAATGTGGCGTGGAATTTCCGTCTTGCCTGGTTGCAGCATGTGGCACGCGGTTGCGCCAAGTGACGGATGCCTGAGCGTGGGATCTGGCCGATAGCCAGTCTTGACGTTGTAGGCGGCTCGCTCATGATCACCTTCGCGAGTCACCACGTTCCGGATGATACTGACGTCCTGCATCTGTTCGGCGAGTCGCGGGAGCCCCGCTGCGAGTTCGATCTGGCGACTGGCTGTCTTGATCGCAGTCGTGCCGCCAGCGATCTTCCGACCCGCGTGTGGATCGAAAGTTTCCAGTTGACTTGGGCCTCCGCCCAGCCAAAGGATGATTACCGACTGAGCCGGTCGGCCGTTCCGCGATTTCGGATCCTGGTCCGCGAGCAGCTCGGCAGCGGGAGTCAACCATGCGAGCCCACTAAAGCCAGCGGCTTTGAGCAGTGTTCGCCGTGACATATGGGCTGCAGTACCGCAGGACCACGGATGCCGATTCGACTCTTTGGAATGATCACACATTTCGCACCGTTCTTCTCATCAATGGTTCCAGGAAAACTCGGTCGAATTTAGCAGGGTCCAGTAAAGGTCTTCGAAGAACTTTTCCCGGGAGTGCTTTCTGTTCTCAAGCCGACCCGCAAAGTGTTCCATCTCGTTTGCTGTAGGCTCACGAGTCAACACCGCATGATATGCCGCCCGGATCGCAGCCGGATCGTCGGTCGCCAGTTTGGAAATTCGAAACGCGGCTGTGAACGGTGATTCATTGTCCGTTGATTCCCGGACAAGGTTTCCGTTCAGCATGACCAACCGCTGTGGAATTGTCTCGCCGGCGCTTTCAAACTCGTCCTCACCCATGTCGCCGTATCGCTGCACAAAATCACCGACTTGTTGGTTACGTATGAACCGCATCAGCACATGAGATTCTGCATCAATGGTCGTCAGCTTTCCCGACTGAACGATTGCACCGGCGACTTGTTCCGGGCGCAGTCGCGATAACGGAAAAACGGCCCACTTCGCTTCATGCCCGGGTGAGACTTCTGTTTCCATTCGACTGTCCAGCCGAAATGGTTTCGTTTGCATGATGATTGACCAAAGTCGACGGAGATCGCATCCATGTTCCACAAAATCATTCGCGAGCAGATCAAGGCCGGGCGGGTAGGGGCCCTCGAGCGGAATGTCGTCGATCGGCGTTACCAGCGGCTTGCCGAACGCGAGTGCCCAGACGCGATTGACGATGGTTCGCGCGAACGCCTTGTTGTTCGGGTGGACGATCCACGCGGCAAGATGCTCCCTTCGCGACTGGCCATCCCTGGGCGTTGCATCCGCGATGGAATCGTAGAACGGAAACGCCGGCTTGACCTTTGTTTCGACTTCTTCGTCCAGATACTTGATGTTGTAATCACGCGACTTGTCACGAATGCCTGCGAGCGACGGCTCTGGATCGCTGTAGAACGCGGCGAGCTCATGAAAATTCGACTGCAGCCAGAGGCCTTCGAGATTGTCGTCGTGACATTGCATGCAATCCAGGCGAACGCCAAGAAATGCCCGCGTCGTGCGGCCTGCCATGCGAACCGGATCAGGGCGATTGTTCAGTTCTTCATCCGCGTTGGCAGTGAGAAAATTGACTGCAGGTGAGTCGGTCCACAAGCCGTCCGCGGTGACCAGTTCCCTGACGAGCTGATCGTACGAAACGTTGGTATGAATCTGGTCGCTCAACCACGAAACGAAACGCCGCCGTCGGTAGATCAGGAACGGTCCCTGATCCGTGCCAACGTAGGCTCGCCCCAGTCGCTCAGCGAAGTAGTCGGCATGCCGTCGATCGGTAAGCAGTCGCTGGGTGTACCACGGTAGCCTCGTGTCGGCGGCAAGCGAATCCATCGTTCGCAGATCCTCGATGGACGGAATGGAGCCGGTTAGCGAAAGTGCAATACGTCGAGCCACCGTATAGTCGTCGGCCAGCGCGGCTGGAGTAAGCCCGGCCTCTTGCCAAGAGGCTTCGAATTCTTTGTTGACTGCCGAGACGGTACCCTCGATGTCATGATGCGACTCGCTCAGCGAAACATCGCCAGCAGAGTTGAGCGGCTGCGGCACGACAAGTGCGAAAACGAATGAAGCAAACAGCAGACAGACGGCGGCGAATATCAGATTCTTTAACCACATTTTCCGGCTACCCTGGATGCATGGCATTTGTCGGAATTCGGCAGGATAAACTGTACTTCGACGATCGAATGCCGATATTGTACGAGAAACCACCGGAAACCAGGTTTGCGGTTATTGGCAAGATTGTTGCGGCAATGGCGAATTAGCCACCATGTAGTTCGAAAGGTCCAGACGCTGTGCGTCCCGATTGGGAAAAAAACGACGTCGAGTCCCGACTCGAATCGCCCGACAAAGCCGCAAACCCTGCGAGGCAACCGCCCGTCATGTCTGTTCACTCGCCTGAATCGCCCAAATCGACGGAAGCACCAGATCTGTTTGTCGCGGAGCTGGTAGATGTCAGCGGGCCCACGTTCTCGGTGCCTGAGAAGCGAACGCCATTTGGCAATGGGGAGAAATCTCGCTTGATGGCATTCGTGGCCGGTACGATTCGAATCACAGGTGCTGTTCTCAAGTCGCTTTTTGGTTTGGCGAGCATGATTGTCGGACTATCCGTGATCGCCACGATACCGATCTTGCAACTCGCCAGCCTCGGGTATCTCCTCGCGTTATCGGTTCGAGTCGCCGAGTCAGGAAAATTGCGATCCGGATTTGAGGATTTGACGGCATGGGCCAATGTGGGCGGAGCGATCTTTGCGACGTGGTTATTGATGCTTCCGCTTCGTGGGCTTGCGGGGATGCGAAACTCGGCACTGTTACTTGGGAACGCCGAGAAAGCCAACGGAATGACCGTGGTGTTGGCAGTCGCGACAGCATTGATGACCGTGCATGTTGCGTGGGCCTGGTTCCGCGGCGGCAAGTTTCGCCACTTCCTCTGGCCGGCTCCGCGCAAGTTGATCCAGCGAATTCGTAAGGGAAAGATGTTTGCGGAATCTCGCGACCACTTTTTTGAATGGTTCCAGTCGCTTTGTGTTATGAAGTACCTGAAAACCGGCTTTCACGGGTTCCTTGTAGCATTCGCCTGGCTATTCGTTCCAGTCACCTTGATGTTTGGGTCGACCAAATTGCCGACAGATATAGGTGGTATTGTTTCGGTCATTTCCGGATTGCTGGTGGCTCTGGTGCTTCTCTACCTTCCATTTCTTCAGGTGAATTGCGCGCGTGATGGTCAACTAGCCAGTGGCTTTGACCGGGAACGAGTGAAGGGCCAGTTTCGACGAGCCCCCATTGCGTGGTGGTTTGCGCTGCTTACGACACTGGCGCTCGCGCTCCCACTCTATCTTCTGAAAGCTGAACTGATTCCGCGCGAAGCCGCCTGGTTGCCAAGTATCGTGTTTGTCATGTCCATCTTGCCGGCGCGGATTTTGACTGGGTGGGCAGTCAGTCGCGCGGAGAAACGTGAATCCGATCGTCACTTCGTTTCGCGATGGACCGCCTTTCTGGTTGCGATACCGGTGGTGTTGGCTTATTCGCTTGTCGTTTATCTATCGCAATACATTTCTTGGTACGGAGGATTTAGCCTCTACGAGCAACATGCGTTTATGTTTCCCGTACCATTTCTGGGGGGATAGCGAATTCGGCTGCTAAGTTCGACTAGCGTTTCTGGACAATTGGTGCTAACACAGCGAACAAACTGTGCCCATAATGATGGTCCTGGAAAAGGTCGTACGGAACCGTTTGAATGAATTCAGTTGAATCAACGTCGAAGCCGACTGCTGTCGCATGCAAAGTGTGTGGTGCAGATACGCAGCGACATTTTCGAACGGGAAAGTACTGGATTCGACAATGCGGTGAATGCACGCATCAGTTTCTTGAGTTATGCGTTACGGAAAGTCATTCGGACAATGTCTATTCGGACGACTATTTCTTTGGCGGCGGAGCCGGCTATCGCAATTACCTCGCCAAAAGAGATACGCTGATCATGACCGGTCGGCAGTACGGCGGGATTCTCAGGCGGTTCGTTCCTCACGGCACGGTACTGGATGTTGGTGCGGCAGCCGGATTTGTTCTTGAAGGACTCGCACAGGCCGGTTGGGACGGCGAAGGTCTCGAACCGAATCAGAGCATGGTCGACTATGCGAATGAGATGTTTCCCTCGTTGTGTCATCAGGGAACGCTCGAGTCTTTTCGTTCCGGGGAATGTTACGATGCGATAACCATGATTCAGGTGGTACCGCATTTCTACAATCTCATGGGCGCCTTTACCGCCGCCGAGCGGATCACGAAGCCAGGCGGCGTCTGGTTGATTGAGCTGTGGAATACGCGAAGCATTACCGCACAGGTGCTGGGGAAAAACTGGCACGAATACAATCCGCCCAGTGTGCTTCACTGGTTCTCCCAATTGAGTATTCGCCGGTTGGCCAGCCAGTTCGGAATGGAATTGATTGGCCGAGGCAGGCCGAACAAACGTATTTGCGGTGCGCATCTGAAATCTGCAGTCGAACACAATTTTTCTTCCGGAGTCGTGGGTGCGGTTGCCAACCGGATCACGCGACTTGTCCCCGATGAGTGGGTCGTTCCGTATCCCGGCGACGACGTTTTCTGGGTGGCATTTCGCAAACAGGCTTAGCTTAAGATCGTTCGAGAAATTACTGCCTGATCTTCCTCCGTCTTTCCCAGGCAGGCGGGAATCCCTTCCTCCGTCTTTCCCGCGCATGCGGGAATCCATTGAATCGGATTGGCTTTTTGATGCAGGAAAGACATTGACCGTTAACACGCTTCGAGTGGGTCCCCGCGTTCGCGGGGAAGACGGCCATAGGCCGTCAATCGAGTCGTCATGAACGGAGATTCCTCCGTCTTTCCCGCGCATGCGGGAATCCATTGAATCGGATTGGCTTTTTGATGCAGGAAAGACATTGAACGTTCATACGCTTCGAGTGGGTCCCCGCGTTCGCGGGGAAGACGGCCATAGGCCGTCAATCGAGTCGTCATGAACGGAGATTCCTCCGTCTTTCCCGCGCAGGCGGGAATCCATTGAATCGGATTGGCTTTTTGATGCA
>CALHZT010000002.1 GCA_938040995.1 uncultured Pirellulaceae bacterium
GTCTTGCAGAAAATAATCGTTTGGCAATTCGCGGCTCGGACGGAGCCTCGCCCTCCCGTCGCGCCGCCATGTCTTCGTGCTATGGAACCGTGAGCTGGTTGCATCAAGTTGCAAAAGCCACATGGGTGTCTTACAGAAAATAATCGATTGGCAATTCGCGGCTCGGACGGAGCCTCGCCCTCCCGTCGCGCCGCCAAGGCATCATGCCAAATTCATGCCAGGCTGTTGCCTTACCCACCCGTCAGGACGCAAGTTCATCTCGAGCATCGCTTAATTCGGGCCTACGAAGAGATATCAACATCGACGGCAACGTCGGCGCGAAGGAGAAACAGGCGGGTTCGGATACGGGACGCGTCGACGCCGAAAGCCAGCGTGACCGCGCGGCTATACGCCTCTAGCTGCGGTTGGTAATGCTCGCCAAGCTGAATGTAATCTTCAGGCGAATCTGTGCGGTTCGTTTTGTAGTCGACGATATCCGCACCAACAATTTCTCCACCGTCGTGGACCAGCAACAACCGATCAATCTCTCCACTGACGACTTGCCCATCTTCTTCAACGGCGATCTTCTGTTCGTTTCTGGCTTCGATACGATAGCGATTTGACAGTGTCACGCCCCGCTCCGACAGCCACGAAGCAATCTCGTCCGCGTACTCTTTCTCGTTCAACAATGAGCGGATGTTCGGCTTACGGATGATCGAGTGAAACTCTGCGAGCGCCTCTTTCTGATCCACGAGCTTCGAACCGAGGGCAATAGCAACTTGTTGCAATCGCCTGGCATCCGGCAACACATCGGCAGTCAGCCAGTCAACGGACTCCATCCACGCATGAATCAGCGTGCCACGTTCCAGGGCGGCTTCCCGAGCCGCCGAGAAAAACGCATTCCCGTGGACTTGCGTCTTTGAAGTTCGCTGAGACGGCGAGACCAACTCACGGCCCCGCGACGTCGCACCGGCTGGTTTCGGAATGTTTAACGATACCGGCACCTGCCGAACTCCAGATTCAGGGCTGACCTCGGGCACCGACGACTGCGCCTTTTTCGAATCCGCTTCGAACCACTCACGATCTCCAGCTTCGAAAAGAAAGCCATCGTCATCGACAGGTTCGGCTCGCTCCGCCAGCGCTGCCATGTAAACGCCGGCCGGCCGCTTACTCGCCGCCGTTACGCCGCCCGGCACAACAATGTGCAGGGCACGCTTCGCTCGCGTCAGTCCGACGTACTCCAGACAAAGGTACTCGCGAATCTGCCGTCGCTGCTCTTCCTCGAAAATCTTTGGCAGATCGCCCGGCAGGAACTTCCGACTGTCTTCCTTGATATACCGTACGATTTTTTCCGGTCGAAAGGTTTCCGGATTGCGCTGCACCGCGAATTTCGGCGGCTTCATGAGATCCTTGCCGATCGGAACGAGGACGACCGAGTCGAACTCAAGCCCCTTCGACTGATGCAGCGTCATGACACGCACCTGCGCGGTACTCGGGTCCGTCATTTCGTGATTTCGAATGAACTGCACAAAATCAGTCGGACGTAGCGTGCTCTGCGGTTGGTAGTGGTAAGCCAGATCGACAAGCTGAGTAAGTCGCCGGCCCTCGCGTTCCGAACAAGCCGGCTGCAACCACTTTGCCCAACGGCCTACGCACCGATCGTAGCCTTCGACAATCAGCTGACGACGAACTTTCCTGGAGACATTCGCCGCCGACTGCCAGTGTCGAGTCTTCGGGTACTTGTGCCACTCCAGCCCCAGATGCTCCGCAATCGGTCCCAGAGAAAGATGGATTGCCGACAGCGTATCGCGAGGATGGTCCGCCAGATTCATGAGCGACAGAATTTGCATCACGCCTTCTGAGTCGGTTAGCGGATTCTTGCCCTCCTCGCTCGCGTGCACACCCAACTCACGCAGATGAAAAATCATCTGCGAAACACTTTCGTTGGATCGAAACAGAATCCCGACGTTATGCTGCGGAGATTGTTCGGCAATTTTGTGAACGATCCCGGCAGTAAATCGCAACACCGCCGCTTTGGTTTCTTCTTTGTCAGCGTCCTTTTCAACCACCGGAGCCGCCCGTAGGCACGCGTAACCAGTTAGTTCGTCCCGATTCGTCACGTGGACCGGAAACTCTTCTTGCCATTCCTTAAACGCAGGTTCGTACTTGGCCAGATTCTTATGCTGATCCAGCCGACTAAACACACGATTCACGACGTCGATGATCACCTGCGAACTGCGATAACTTGCGGTGAGCCCGCTCGTCGGGACCCCCAACCGCTTTTCCATCGTGCCGAGAATCTCCGGTTGGCCACCTCGCCACCCGTAGATCGCCTGCTTGATGTCGCCGACGCAAAAAAACGACTTGGACTTCGCATCTTCTCCAAGGATCGAACGGGCAAACGGCTGCACACAATCCCACTGAGTCGCCGAAGTATCCTGAAACTCATCGAGCAACAGATGATCAATGGTCCCGCCCAGTCGATATTCCAGCTGGCCAAGACCAAGCTCCTGGTTCCAGCGGCTGAGGTGATGCGTGACATCCGCGAAGGTTATCGACTCATCATCAATCTTCAACTTTTCGTACCGCTCGCTGAACGCGCTCGCCAGCTCATACGCTCCCTGAGTCCTCGAGCGAAGCTTGTTCACGAGGTCGCGCCGTCCGACTTCTACCGCTCCGCTATAAACGGCGATGTGCTCTTCCGTAATTTGCTTGCCGTAGTATTTTTCCTTGCCGGCAGCGATCGCTGCCGGAATTCCACTCGTCAGCAACTTCCCCCAATCGCCATTACGTGCGAACTCAATCGAGCTGTTATGTGCCTTGAGAATGGAGTTATGCCCGAAATTTTCGCCGTCGTAAGCTTCCAGCGACTCAATCGCACTGTCGATCTCACTTTCAGTCGGTTGCGCCTCGTGAGGAATCGCATCCCACGCCGAACCATCGTCCAACTCCGTGGGGCGATAGAGTTGTTCGTAGACATCATTGATGTCGGTCAGGATCAGTCGCGAAATCGCGGTGCTGGAATCCCCTTGCGTCACCAGATCGAGAATCGAAAGCATCGCGGAATGGCCAAGCTCATCGATCGTATTGGCGACCGCCCGTTCTTTCAGTCGCTCATCCTTGGCGACTTCGACGATATCCCATGCCGGTGGCAATCCCATCTCAAAGCTGTAACTTCTCGCAATGACACCGAAAAATGCATCAAGCGTTTCGATCCGCATCCGATGCAGCTGCCGCGTTAGCCGCGCGAGCAATGCGCTACATTGATCTGCACTCAGTTCCGAAAGCCCGATACTGCCAGCCAGTTCGGATCGCGATTTGGCGTCCACGGTACCGCGTGCGAGCCGCTCGATGACTCGTTCAAAAATCTCACCGGCGGCTTTGCGGGTAAACGTCGTTGCAAGAATCCGCTCGACCGGCTGGTCCGCAGCCAGCAGCTGCAAATAGCGACTGGAAAGTTGAAACGTCTTGCCGGTTCCGGCCGAAGCCAACATCACCTGGTGCGATGGGATCTCGGCGCCGAGGTCCGATAGCTCATCAAGGGTGTCAGGAAAACCTGAGTCCTCTTCGAGGCCAGCGAAATTGAAAAACTGTTGTGCCATGAATCACTAACCAGCTCGGCCTTTCATGCCTGCCTGACGGAAAACGCTACGCCGCCGCCGTCAACATGCTGTACCCGATCGTAAATATCGCCGCATCAACAAGTGCATGCCCAAGCCACGCAGAATACAGCCGGCCAGTCTTTTGGTATTGCCACGCCCAAACGGCTCCGCCCACAGCCACGCTGAGCGAGAAGAACCATGTTCCGATCGAAGCCCACCCAAAAAATTTCGCCAAGACCAGCACGTGGTGAGACATGAATCCGAGGCTCGATATAACGATCGCCGCGGACACCGCCATCCGCTGACGCAGCATGCCGAAGACAAACCAGCGCCAATAGTATTCCTCAAGTAGCGAGTGGCAAACCGTGTAAAAGGCGGCTAGCGCGATGAATGCCGTCGGATTCGATAACCCCATTCCGGCGACTTTGGTATTAATCTCAATCGCGGCCTGTTGCATTGGTGCGGTATTTTTCAACCAACCGTGATAGACACCAACGGCGATGGCAAAAATGACGACTCCAAACATGAGCCCCATCAGCATCCCGTCTGCATTCGGCCGCCGCCAATCGTTCTTCCAACGACGAATGACGATTAGCCAGAAAATCGGCATCCCGAACTGCACGACTTTGCCAGCGCTCATTCCGAGCTTCTGGGTCGCGTCGGAATAGTCCGCAAGAATATAGAAGTAGACCCACGTAATGATGGTTGGCAACGCCATGGCGAGAACGATCAACCACCACGGCGCGATCTCCGGCTGCTTTTCAACGTTTTCCAGTTCCGGGTCACTCATCGCTGTGCTTCTCCAGGTTGCTGACGTTCCTTACGGCATGCCTAGAAGCTATTTCAAAACCTGAATCCGGAAGTTTGTAGTACCGGCTTGAGGCGGAAATTCCATACTCAATTCCGGCTAAAGCCGGTACTACGAACAGTTTTGAAATAGCTTCTACGCCAGTCACGAAGGATATTCGGAATCCGCAGCCAAAAGTAGTGGTGGCGTAGTTTGTACCGGACAGTGGGCTGCTGTGAAGTGCTACGAAGTATGGGGGTAGGCAATTCCGAAGAAACTGTTGTCGGAATACCAGTCATACTACAACCCCGGTCCTCAATGACTCAGCTAAAACGCACTGAACGAACTCGGCAGATTATCCATGACAGCCTGCAGCATCATGGAGCCGACCAGGGGATTGTGGCCAGAGAGACTCTGCTCATCAAAGCCGGCAACTATTGCGGCCACCGCATCAAGCAAGGCGATTTTCACGCCGTCTGGTTTGTCGAAGAAGACGAAGTCAAAATTTACGGGTCGGAAGGCTTACTCGAGACTTTTTGCCCAACCGATCGACTGAATCAACCAGCGACTCGGCGCGCTGCCGCGTAGCTAAGCGTTGCACCGCGGCACTTCTATTTGCGGTTTTGCGCACGCGCTTGTGTGTTTCTAAGTTGCGCCTTTTTGGCCCGAAGGGCCTTCAAAACCCCTGCCGGTGGCCTTGGCCACCGGTATTGAACGTTTTGACGAAGAGCCCCGAAGGCGGCGAAACAGATTCACCAATTGTGTCGCCACCTTCGGGGCTTCGAGTAATTCTCGACGCCGCTCCGGTGGCCAAGGCCACCGGCAGGGGTTATGTCACCACTTCGTGGCTAAAAATCGCGCACATCAAAAACTCGCGCGTCGCGCCCTTATGCTGCGTGACAACTCAGAGTTAGGGTTAGCTGTAGTGGACGAGGCCACGAGTCCCGTGGGATATACGCAAAAAACGGACTCGTTGCCTCGTCCGCTACCCTGAAATTGAGATTGTCACAACTCGCAAAGTGACGCTCTTCGAGGCTGTCTTTCGCGCCCATGTTCGAGCGCTTCGTCCGCTAGCTGCTGGCGGTTGGTTGACTTTGACGATTGAACCGGTCGATCTGCCTGTACGACTCGAATTGAACCTAGCGGTTTTCTCGGTCCGAAGAATGACGTGAATGCTTTGGATTGCACCTGTTCGTGCAATTGTAATGACCCACCAATTGGCAGGCGACGAAATGAACACCTCACGTAAATCCATGCAGCGACTTCGCTGCACACTGATGATCGCATTGAGCATGGCGTGTACCGCTTCGGCTCAAGTGACCGTCAAGATGCGCATCATCGACCCAGCGAACACCGACCACCCGGCAGCCCGTGCCCAGCAGATCGGCAGCCGAAATGTGATTCGGTTCAGGGAGCGAACCGAGAAGATCGCTCGGCCGGCGCCCCCCGCTGTTCAACCCCGCGTCGCACCAACGCCAGCCGTTGCTGGGCCAGTCGCGTTCGATACACCAGCTGCGCCAGCACCAAGAACGCAGTCGTTTGCCCCTGCTGGTAGAATCATGCAGTCGATTCAACAACGACAAATGCCGCCGGTACCAAGAACTGCGTCACGTGTCCCGGCGACTTTTCAACGAAGTGGTCGCGTTCGACTGGCTCAGGCCAATTCTGACCCGGAAAACCTGCTGGATGCCCTCGGCGCTGGCGACGACGACGGGCCCAATCCGTTGTCCGGAGAAGATGAAGATTTTGACTCGCTGCTTGAGCGAGCTCGAGACCTGATCGATGACGAAAATGATGGCGGGGCTGACATGTCGCCAGATGACGTTCGCCGTCGAATGCAGGACGATCTTGATTCCTTGCTCACGGACGAAGACGACGAAGGCGATTCACCGCTGGGATTGGACGACGACGATGATGACCTCGACGAAGACGATGACTTCGACGAATCTCAATATGTCGACCCGACTCCCGATCCCATCCGGCGACGCACAAACACAAGCAACCAACCCTACACGCTAGGTTCGATTTTCCAGGATGAAGAATACGATCCGAATTGCGTCCAGCAGTACTGTAATGCTGTTTGGCAATGTGCCGGCGGTCGTTGCCAAAACTGGTGGGACAGACTCAAGCGTAACATCAATCGAGATGACCTGGTTCGCAACAGTCAGTGCTGCGGCATGCCAGGGAGCCCACTTGCCAACTTCAAGTGCCCGAAAATTCCTCGGCAAGATCAAAATCGACCTGGCCAAGGCCAAATGGCTGGGCCCGGAGGCCAAGGCGGGCATTGGGAACCTGTATACGCTGGCGAAAGCGGCGGAGTGCCCCAACCCGCGGACGGGCTAGTCCCGACTCCTTACCCAGCCGACGTCGCACCGTTGGAAATCAGCCCGCAGCCTGCTGACATCGACCCGTCTGTCGACGGAGCCGTCGGAAGCGGCACCAGATAATCAAGCAGACAGGGTCCGCATTCAACGACTCCTTTCGTTTAGCTCCGGCGATGCCTGCCATCGCTGGGGCTTTTTTTGCGCACTTGCAGAACTCGCAGCACGCTGGCATCGGTAGCACAGACATTGTCAAACCTTAACGATTGCGCAACGACTGCGGCGTGAAGGTGTGACGATTACGGCGAGTGTGCCACTTGCAACGGTTGTCATCAACGTAACGCTTATGACGGTCCGAAGAGAATCACGGAAAATAACAATTATTGCGCGTGGGTTGCGCGTAAACCGTGAAGGCACTCTTCAAGATGCATACACCACTACGGCTCTGCCTGATCTTCACTCTCGCCTGTGGCGCCCTCTCTGCGGCAGCCGACGATCCTGCGGCGACTTCACCGTTAACGCAAACGTCCGGGAGTTCTTCACTGGACGAAGTCGACGCGTTTCAATGGGTTTCGCGAACAACCAAGGCAACGCAAGAACAAGAACAAAAGCCACAACAAGAACCAGAAAAAGCAGCGGCCCCCTACCCGTCGTCTGAAATCACGGCCAAGTCGCCGGTCCTTTTACCTGCAACGTTGCCTGCCGCTTTGCAACAACAGAATGCCAGATCTCTGTCCAGCAACGAACCGGTAAATACGGCACCGCCGCTCAAGGAGCCCGCGGTCACGATCGAGCCAGCGGATGCGCCAGTTCAGTTTGCTGCAAAAATGGACTCAAGCACATCCGATGAAGAGTCCAGCCGTCGGAAGTTCTCACGCAACCCCCGCAAGAAAACGAGAGCAGGCAAAACGGGCCCGACAGCCAGACCATTCAGGAACGCTACCGTTCGTCCCGTCGTCACGGAAGACTTCAGCTTTCGATTTCTCGAACGGGTACAGTACGAAGAAGACGCCAATCGGAGCAGTTCTTACCGTTCGCAATCTGATTCTCCAATCGTCTGGGAAAATGACCACGGAGCCGCCAAACCATACTGGTCCGAATCTCACCAGAGTCTTCAACTACGAATCGCCCAAGCCGCATCCAGTTCCAAATCAACGAAGTCCGCGAACAGCAAAGCGCTCGAAGCAGTGAATGCGATGCTCGAAAACCAGCCGACTTCGCAGTCGTCGGCGCCGTCGTCAGCGCAGTCGTCAGAAGAGAAAGTGAAAAAGCTGCTCGAATCCGTTGATGAGGAGAACGATGAGGACAGTGAGAAATCTGAACCACTGAACATTGAGGATCCCGTTCCGACTCCCGTCAGCAGAAAGCCGACATCTTACGCCGCAACACTCGGCGATGTCCTTCAGGACGAGGAAGACACGACGAACCCACAGATCGAACAGCAATACTGCGATGAAGTCTGGAGATGCGCGGGCGGTCGGTGTCAGAATTCTTACGACCGAATGACGCGAGAGCTTCGTCGAAACGTGGATGTGATCTGGCAAGGTAATTGCAACGGAGCCAACAAGTTTGATCGCGAATCTGGCACGATTCTTCCTGTGGTTGCGACAAGCCCTTTGACCTCAAATGCATTCCCGGGCGTTAAGTTGCCGTCTGTGATCAACTTCTTGCCCGAACACAAAGATATGAACTGCCGCATCGTTCGCGGTGGCGGAATTTGCAACGGAGCTTGCGGCGGAATCTGCGCCGAAGGTTGCGAAATCATTTGCACGGACGCTAATTCAATTGGCCACGGCGCACCAAATGTTGGTATCGCCTCTTCGTGTACCGCGAGCGAAACCGACTTGTACGAAGTTCCATGCAACGATTCCTGCACTGAGAGCGATTCGGAATCCTGCACCACGCCAGGTTCCGGTGGAGGTTGCCTTGAAGGCCGCGAAGCTTGGAGCCTCTGGGATAAAATGACTGCGGGTCACGACTGTCGCTGGAAGATCGGCGGCTGGACCCAAGCCGGTTACCACGACGCCGCCAATGGGCTGTTTAACGATCATCCCGACCGGTTCAACGTCCACCAACAATGGCTGTTCGCCGAGCGTGCGGCCGATCCCACGGCGACGGGCCGCGGTTGGGATTGGGGATTTCGAGCCGACATTGTTTATGGTGTCGATGCTCAGGATACGCAAGCGTTCGGCAATCCGGCTGGCACTTTCGACTTTGCGAACGGTTTTGATCACGGCATTTACGGAGTCGCGATTCCGCAGGTCTACGCACAGGTCGCGACGGAAGACCTTTCGATTATTGTCGGCCACTTCTTCACGCTCATCGGTTACGAGGTTGTGACGGCTCCGGACAATTTCTTTTACAGCCATGCGATGACGATGTACAACAGCGAGCCGTTTACGCATACGGGCGTGCTCGGCACGTACTCCGGCCTCGACCATGCCACGATCTACGCCGGTTGGACTGCTGGCTGGGACACGGGTTTCGAACGATTCAACGATGGCAACAGTTTCCTCGGCGGCGTTTCGCTCGATCTTACCGATCAGTTCACGGCGACTTATATGACCACGTTCGGCAATTTTGGAAGTCGAGGCAACGGTTACTCACACAGCATCGTTTTCGACTGGGGCTTCGCGGACAAGTGGAACGCAGTGGTCCAAAGCGACTTGCTGCAAACGCGAGAGGGCGAAGACAACGTCGGTGTAAATTCGTATCTCTTTTACGATCTCTCAGATACGATCGCGTTGGGGACTCGAGCCGAATGGTGGAAAGCCGATACGATCAGCGGTTACGCACCATTTAACGCTTCGCTTCCCGCAAACACCAGTTCGTCGTACTACGCTGCGACGGTTGGCGCCAACCTCAGACCGTGCACGACGAATCTCGTATTCCGCCCCGAAGCAAGGTACAACTGGTCACCAGCGGCAGATTATGGCGAGTGGCAGTTCGGAGTCGATATGGTGTTGAGTTACTAGTTGCGAGTGTCGAGTGGCGAGTTGCGAGTTGCGAGTGTCACATGCACGCTCAAGAATTGCGTTTACGTTATGACTTGCATTCCAAATTTGCACTTGTCATTTGTCACTTGTCATTTTTCACTAATGCAGCCCGGTCATTTCGCTCTACCGAGTAGCCACACATTGTTCCAACATCCGGCGCATTCCGGCAAAGATGCGCCAAAGATGCGCCAAAGGACCTACGTCGTTTCCTCTTCATCAACCGTCGAGTATTTCTTCTGGCATTTCTCACACTGGCTTTCTGGAACAGGCCCGGGAAGAACTCGCCACACGTGATCGCAGGCGCCCATCGGGCGCTTCTTCGCCAACCCGCAACGATTGCAGATTCCTTCGGGTAACGCACCGAGCGGGTTGTCGTATTGATGATCGCAACCATTCTCAAGCCGCGTAGATTCGTAGGCTCGTCGCTCATCACGCTTACGACCGTACTCTACAGCGAGCTTGTCGAGCTCGCGATTTTGCAGCATATCGGCGAACACGGAATAGAGCGCGGCAAGCACCGCATAGATGCAATACAGAATAGCCAGGCAGACCAGCCCCATTCCGAGATATGCAAAGAATTCGCCGCGCATGAAAACCGCCAGGGAAAATGTGACAACCGATAACTCATTCGTATCAAAACCTGCGAATCCTTCAAACCCGTACAGTACCGCAGAAGCAAGAGTTTTCAGGTTTTGGCGACAAAGCAACGATCATCCGGAAAATTCCAGCGGAACGTAGCATCGCGCGACAGAATTCGGGTCCAGGCGATTTGAATGCACAGGTAGTGGATCTTGTTAAAGATCCCTCAGTCGTCCGCGAAAAACGCTGTTGCTGCAAGGATCTTTAACAAGATCCACTACGAGCTATCCGACCGCCATCCCGTGAGCCTTCAGTCTTGTCCGACTCTCAAATGAGAAGTATTCGTCTGAAGGGGGTACACAAACCAGAGCGTCGCAAATGAAGACTTGCCGCTACACTTCAACCGCTTTGAATGCCTCAGCCAACACGCGGCCCGTCGCAGAATCTTTGTTCTTCGCAACTTCTTCAGGACTACCGGCCGCCACAACGGTTCCGCCCTCGTCCGCAGCACCGGGCCCCAGATCGACGATGTAATCGGCGGCTTGCATCATCTGCAAGTTGTGCTCGACAACAATCAGCGAATGCCCCAGATCAATCAGCGCATCGAAACAATCGAGAAGCTGCACGATGTCAGAAAAGTGTAATCCTGTCGTCGGTTCGTCCAGTAAGAACAAGGTGCGACCACGTCGCGGCGAAGAAAGATAGCCCGCCAGCTTCAAACGCTGCGACTCTCCCGCCGAAAGCGTACTCGCCGACTGGCCCAATCGCAAATAATCCAGCCCTACGTCCATCAACTGTTGCAGTCGGTTTTGCACTTTCGTCTGGCCGCGAAAGAAACTGTTGGCTTGCCTGACAGTCATCGCCAGGACATCTGCAATCGTTTGCCCGCGATATTTGATTTCGAGAACTTCGCGCCGGTACCGCGTACCGCGACACTCTCGACAGACCATCACGACATCTGCCAGAAATTGCATGTCGATCGAAACCGTCCCGTCCCCCTTGCAGGCTTCGCATCGCCCTCCGTCCACGTTAAAGCTGAAATGGCTGGCTTTGAAGTTTCTCGTCCGGGCAGCCAGCGTTTCGGCAAACACGTTACGAATCGCATCGAACGCCTTGATATAAGTCACCGGATTGGAGCGTGGCGAGCGCCCGATCGGTTGCTGATCGATCAACAGGACATCTTCGATCTGCCCGTCGCCAAAGACTTCGCCAAACGGAAGCGGGCGTTTGCTTTCTTTACGCTTTCGACGGCAGAGCGCGGGGTAAAGCGTATTCTCAATCAACGTACTCTTACCACTGCCGCTCACACCCGTGACAAGGCACAACATGCCGAGTGGCAGCTCGACGTCGATTCCCTTGAGGTTGTTCCCGGCGGCTTTCGTCAGGCGGACTTTGCCATGATTCGGCTCGCGGCGATTCTCCGGCACAACATGACCTCGTCGTCTGGTCATGTATTCGCCCGTCATCGATGCGTCCGGCTCACACAGCTCCTCCGGCGTACCTTCAAACGTGATTTGCCCGCCCTCTTCGCCCGCTGCCGGCCCCACTTCGATCACGGCATCCGCCGCACGAATCATTGACTCTTCGTGCTCCACCAGCACCACGGTGTTGCCCCGATTCTTGAGATCCTCGACGGCGATCAACAGCCGCTCCACGTCCATCGGATGCAATCCGACCGAGGGTTCGTCGAGCACGTACAGCATGTTGACGAGACTTGAACCGAGCGTCGACGTCAACGCGACGCGTTGGGCTTCGCCGCCTGACAATGACCGCAACGACCGGTCGAGCGTGAGATAGCCAAGCCCGACCATGTTGAGAAAATGCAGTCGCGTGTGAATTTGTTCGAGCAGCGTCTGGGCAATCTCACGATCGTGACCAGAGAGCGTCAGCCCTTCGAAAACGGCAACCGAATCGGCAATCTGCAAACCGCAAAGTTCGGAGATGCTTCGACCGCCGATCTTCGTCGCGAGTGCTTCCGATCGCAGTCTCGCGCCATGGCATGATCCGCATTCCCGGTGGCTGTGCCAGCGACTGATAAAGACGCGAATGTGCATCTTGTACTTGCGTTTTTCAAGATCTGCAAAGAATCCAGTCAGCCCGCCGTAGCCTGCAGCTGCGGATCCGTTGATGAGAATATCCAGATGCCCGGGCTGCAGATCGCGAAACGGTTCGTGCACTGGAATATCCAGCTCCGTGGCGACTCGCAAAAACTCTTCCAGCTCACTTTTGTATGCCGGAGTATTCCACGGAACGATTGCGCCCTCGGAAATCGACTTGCCCGGATTCGGAACAATCAACTCCATATCAATGTCCATCACATTGCCGAACCCTTCGCACTCCGGGCAGGCACCGAGCGGACTGTTAAAGCTGAATAATCGCGGCTCCATCCTCGGATACTCGCGGTCGCAGTCTTCGCATCGCAGCGTATCGCTAAAACCAATTCGCACCCACGACCGACCATCAATCGCTGCCGTCGGACAGGACTTGGCGACGGAAGTCTGGTCGAACAAACTGCCAACGAGGTCGGCTTCGTCAGGCAAGAACAGGCAGCAGGCCCCGGCGCCTTTTTCCATGGCCGTTTCCAGTGACTCGCGGACTCGAGCCGGAGCTGTTCTCCCAGCCGACAATCGATCCACCACCACGAACGCGTGATCGACTGACGCCGCTTCCAACGCTGCGAATGATGACTCGTCCGTCGTCAGCGTCTTGTCGCCAACAATCCAGCGAACAAACCCGTCTTCGCGTAACGAGTTGGCAAGATCGACCAGCGACAGTTCTTCGGGGACCTTCAACTGAAACGCCACCATGAATCGCGAGCCCTCGAGCAGTCGCTCGAGCATCGCGCTCACCGTTTCCGGCGACTCACGCTCAACGATTCGACTGCAACCTTCGCAGGTGACCTTGCCAATCCGGCTGTAGAGCAGTCGCAAAAAGTCGACGATCTCGGTGGCAGTGCCGACGGTTGCACGGTTGGATGCCGTCGTGTTTTTTCGTGTGACGGCGATCGCAGGTGGAATCCCGTCGATGCGATCCGCCGACGGCTTTTCCAGCCGCTCAAGAAACTGGCGGGTATACGCGGAAAAGCTCTCGATGTAGCGTCGCTGTCCTTCGGCATACAGCGTGTCGAGTGCCAGACTCGTCTTGCCACTCCCGCTGACTCCGCAAAAAACGATCAATTCGCCATGCGGGATGTCGAGATCGACATCCTTGAGGTTATGGACGCGGACGCCTCGCAGTTCAATATTGCCCTGGCTCACGGCTTTGCGATTGTCCTGTCATCAGTTTTCAGTCAAAAGGAATCCCGTATTATATCGCTCCCCGGCTTCGTTGAAAGTATTTCTCCAACCGCCGCAAAACGCTGCCTGACCAGCCGTATATTCGCCCCCGCACCCCTGCCTCTATAATATTGCCGTGTTTCGATCATCAAAAAACCAGTTCAACCCGTTTTATGTCCTGCTCGTTTTGACGGGCATCGTCTTTTGCATTACCTGCTGCGCTTACGGAGTCATGACCGTGCGTGGACTTCACAACGCAACGGCGACGGTGGATAGTCCCGGCGTCCGCATGATGGAATGGCTGGATGCGAACGGGTTTCGACTGTTGCTGATCGAACTGGGCGTGCTTGCCGTTTTCACTTTTGCGGCGATCGCGACGGATGAATACTGGACGAAGCGTGAGCAAGCCAAAGAGTAAATCAAATGAAGCTACAAAATGTCGATTCCGTCGAACAACACGATGTCGAGATGGAAGGATCCACCGGCTGCAAAGTCCAGTGGTTGGTTGGGGAAAAGGACGGAGCTCCGAATTTTGCCATGCGTCAGTTCGAAGTCGAACCGGGCGGCCATACACCGAGACACTTCCATCCGTACGAGCATGAGGTGTTTGTCCTCGAAGGCGCCGGTGAAATCATCGAAGGAGACAAGGCGCACCCGCTCAAAAAGGGCGACGTCGTGCTGGTTGAACCGGATGAAGTCCATCAGTTTCGAAACACGGGTGACCAGCCGCTAAAGTTTCTTTGCCTGATTCCCAATTCCGCGGCCGGGAAAAAAATCACGGTGGCGCCGGAATGCGGAATCGATCCGGATAACCCGTAAGATATCCAATAACGGCTCACTCGTGAGGCGCTAGCCGCGGGTGGGTTTGCGGCTTGAAACCAAACAGAATAACTCAGCGATTCAGCCCCACCGGTGGCTAGCGCCATTCCGCTCACCAATATGAACACCCCAGCAAACATCGCTGCCGAAGCCGAATCGCTTCGCGATGAAATTCGCGAACATGATCGCAAGTACTACGTCGAAGCCGCACCGACCATTTCGGATCTCGAATACGACAAGCTGCTCAACCGGCTGAAAGAACTCGAAGCCGCCCATCCGGATCTCGTCACCGCCGACAGTCCGACTCAACGGATCGGCGACGCACCGGTGCCGCACCTGAATCAGGTGTCGCACCGAGTCCCCATGCTGTCGATACAGAACACTTACAGCGAAGAAGAGCTCCGGCAATACGCGATCAAGGCAGCCAAACTTGTCGACAAACCGATACGCTGGTCGGTCGAACCGAAGTTCGATGGCGTTGCGGTGTCATTGATCTACGAAAACGGCCTGCTGACGACGGCGCTGACACGAGGCGACGGAACCGTCGGCGATGATATCACGCACAATATTAAAACGATCGAGAACGTCCCCCTGCGACTTACGGGCGACGCACCGCCTTATCTCGAGATTCGCGGCGAAGTCTTCATGACGAACCAGGATCTTGTCCGACTGAACGAAATGCAGCAGAAGCGTGGCGAACCCGTCTACGCCAACACACGAAATGTCACCGCAGGCAGTGTCCGCTTGCTTGACCCTCGCGTCGCGGCGGAGCGAAAGATGGGCGTGTTCTGCCACAGCCTTGGATTCGCAGAAGGACTTGCCGCGAAGAATCACACGGAGTTTCTCGAGCAGATCAGTGCGTATGGACTGACGCCTTCGCCGCATGTCGAAACACACGACACGATCGACGACGT
>CALHZT010000003.1 GCA_938040995.1 uncultured Pirellulaceae bacterium
GAACGCGAGGACCGACTTACCCGTTTTCCTGGAAAGCGCGTAGAGGATCGGAGCGATAATCACGAGCGCCACGTCAAGGAAGACCGGAATCGAAATAATGAATCCAGTCAGCACCATGGCCCAAGGTGCCCGTTTCTCCCCAAAGACTTTCAATAGTGACCTGGCGAGACTTTGGGCTCCTCCCGAATGCTCCAACAACGCTCCAAAGATCGCACCCAGCCCAATGATCGTCGCGATAAAGCCGAGGCTGGATCCCATGCCCGTCTGAATCTGATCGCCGATTTTCGCAAGCTCGAGCGTTCCGGTCCCGACGCCAGGAATCACGCCCGTCAATTCTTTTGACGAACCGATCGCCACGAACAGGCTGGCAAGAATGAGTGCAAGGAACGCCTGCATGCGCAATTTGAGAATGAAGAAGAGGAGAATGCCTACGGCAAGCACGAGTAGCGTCAACAGATAAGAAAGCGAAAGCGAATCGGAACCTGCCGCCTGGGCAAACAGAGGCGAAAACATGGTGAATTGAATATCGATCAAGGAACAAGAAACTCCGAATGATGAAGTATTGCGCGGACGCAGGCCAAGCCTGATCGTTCCCGGTCGCGGTCGCTACTCGCGAGCCTCCAGTGTGACTTGTTCAAGAGCCGTGGCAACCAGCGCCTGATCGACTTTGGCATTTTTGAGTTGCTCAATGTCTTCCCGACTGCGAATCCCTCCCCCGGTTACGATCTCCACGCTCTCCCCTTTTGTAACCAGGGCACTTCGATCGCGGACCGTTTCACACAGTCGCAAAGTCGGGCAACCGGTCGCCGTCCCGACCGCCGCCAGATCCAGAAGAATCATTTTTCGAACACCAAGTTCGATCACCGCTGTTGCAATATCGGCTGGTGAAGCATCGCGCCACGAAGCGATTTGTGAAATTGGTAGCCCGCCGCGAAGATCCAGGCTGAAACATAATTGCTCGGGTCCCAGCATCTCGACAGCGGCCTCCAACAAACTGACGCCAGGTAACGACTCTAGACCAAGGATGATCACCGTCGCGGGAGGTAGCGACTTGAGCTCAACGGCTGCCACTTCCAGTTGGTCGAAGCTACCAATTCCAATGTCGAACCACAGCGAGCCGGCCTCGGCAGCGATCTGCCGAATGGAATCCCAATCGGCGACTTGACCACCGATCGCATCCAGGTCAGCGAGGTACAAGTCGCGAACTCCGAAGCGATTCGAAATGCGATTCGAAAGCGACACTGGAGTCATTGTCTGGCTATCGTACTCAAGCGGAAGGTACTGGCTACGGTTGCCGGCGATTGCACGAACAGCAAGCCGGTTCTTCACGTCGATAACCGCGCGAATTTTCATGACCTGGCGTGTGCCGGTTAGAGCTTGAACTCGTCCTCGGCTGCCTGCTTCTGATAGAGCGGCAAGTGACGATAGTAGACTTCGAGAATCATCGCACACATGGATGTGTTGAAGAGGCGGCCGCCTTTTTCGCTGGAGTGCCCGGACTTGAAGCTCCAGCTGCCTTTTCGATGGCCTTTCTTTTCCTGGGAATTCACGAGGAAGTCACGCATCTCCTCGTTCCACTTTTCCCACTGGGGGCCGCCGACATGCCGCATGACCTGAGTCGCATAGTAGTTGTAGTACATATCCCTCCGCGGCTTTTTGGGCGTTCCTCCCACATCGGGCCCCCGCCTGGAGAGATAATCAACGCCTTCGAGAAGTGCGGGATGATCTTCTTCCCATCCCAGATACATTCGACAAAGCAGACCGACCGCCGTCAAACCGGCCCGGCGATTCTTGCCTGGGTCCGTATACCCATAGTAGGCACCGCTTTTTTGCTGTACTGAGTCAAGAAATCGACTCGCGTTGTTAACCGTCTGAGCGGGCACGTCGAGGTACCCCATGTGTGCACTCTTGAGCGCCATCAGTTGCCAACCGACAGCCGACGTGTCTCCAGGTTGGTGCCGCTTGTATCGCCAGCCGCCACCGATTGGATCTTGCGCAAAGCAGGTTTCATTGACCAGCGCCTGTGCCGGCAGGCGAAGCGTTTTATCCTTGGTCATCGCGTAGGCTTCGCAAAGTACGATTGCACAAATCCCGTGAGAATAGTAATTCCCCTGGTCGACAAGTGCTCCGCGATTTGCCTGGTACTTGATATTCCGCACCAGGAACTGAAGCCCGGCGTTGACGACCTCAGCGTCTGGCCCTTCGATATGCGTCTTGCCAGCGCCGAGAAAAGGCAACAATGCAAGGCCAGTGGCACCCATCCGCGCGCTGGACAATTCGCCCTCGTCTGAACACTGTCCCTTGCACTTGGGATGCCGCTTGTGCTTTACATCCCACCCACCGTCGGGCATCTGATGCGCAGCAAGCCACTGTAGCGCGCCTTGTACCGCTTTTTCGCTGCCAGCCGTGCCACCTGCTTCGCGGACCATGCGGGCTTTTGAGGCCTGGCCACGGCCGGAAAGTGCATCGCCAGCCGTAGCACCGATGTCGGCTTCGATCGATCCACTATTTGCTGTGATCGAACTCAACGGATTCAGATCAATCTTCAATGCCGCCGAAGTCATATCCATCGCGTTGGTAATCAGCGGCTCTTCCGTGATCAGATCGTTCTCGATAACCATCTCGGCGACTTCACCAGCGTCAGTGATCTCTACCGAGTCGATGGCCTGGTCTTCGAACTGCTCAATCGTCTCGATCGAGTCGTCGTTGTCCCCAAGCACGAGTTCATTGTCTCGTTTCGGGCGCGAGATCGGCGGTAGCGTTAACAGCGCCAACGCGAGAAGCACAATGACATGAATGATTGTGCTCGTCAGCCAACTCGGCAGAGCAGTAAAGAGCAAGTAACTTCCGCCAGAGGATTCTTCGGCGAACTCTGCCTCGACAGCGGCGTCCGACGCTGGAGTCGTCGCGGGAATCGCGTCGGCGGCCGACACTGGAGAATTCGCGGGAGCCATCGATGCGGCTGGCGACGCTGAAGTCGGACTTGTAGCTTCGACGGGTTCGGCAGGCGAATCGGCGGCTTGCGCGGATGCAGGCGCGGGATTTGAATCTGGATTCACCGGTGACGCCGCAGTCGGCTTGGCCTTGGGCTTGGCCCTTGGTTTGGGCTTCGGCTTTGGTTTCGGCTTTGGTTTCGGCTTTTCCGCCGATGGCTGGGCGTCGGGCTTACCCGGCTGGGATTGAGAGTTGTCGGTCATGATTTTGCCGCCAGGCGGTCCCTGTTCGGCCCTAAGATTGGTGCCCGCAAAGTTACCTTTATCGTAAGCGAATTCGATACTCCTGCAATTCGAGCCACCCGGTGGCCTGTGTTCCGTTGTAATCTCAACCACGAAATACGACAAAATCCGCCGTTTGCAGCGAGTTTACGGTTCAGCCTGACCCACCAGATTGGTCGATTCGACGGGGCAAACCAGATTTCACAGGTTGGCCAATTCTCACGTAATCGGCACTCCGACCGCGCGTGGATTCCCGGATCGCCCTTAGCAAGACGACGATAGACCTCGCGAGGATCTCCGATCTGGCTTCAGAATGGTTGGGGAATGCTGCCAGGTTTTGCCGACACCATCTGGAGCCTGAAGGCAAAAGCCCGTACAATACGGGGCCAGTCACACCACGGGATAGTGGCTGATTGACAGATATCTCGGAGCGTTGGCATGGCCAAAAAGAAAAGCGGCGGCAGAAAGAAAAAGTCCGAGTCGATATTTCTCGTTTGCGAGGAAACCGGCGACAAGAATTACGCGCTACGGCGAAAGCCTGGCGGCGAGAAGCTCAAGCTGATGAAGTATTCGCCTCGTCTGCGCAAGCATACGCTGCACCTGGAAAAGAAGAAGTAAGCGGAAAAAGTAGGCGGCCACAATGCTGCGGCATTCGGCACTCCCCATTCGTCGATTATTCGATTGATGTCGCCGAGCATTATTCGGCAACTGGTTCGGCTCGCTTGCATTAAACTGCTTTGAATCGCCATTTCGCATCGACGCGAATGGCTAGTTGCTGGATGAGATGCGTGAAAGGAGTCACATGAGCAAGCGATGGCGAGTCCGCTCTTGTGACCATCACTCAGTCGAGCAGCTGGAAAGATCTGCGGGCATCTCCCGCGTCGTTGCCGAACTGCTTGTTCACCGCGGTGTCACCAATGCAACTGACGCCGAGAGTTTCCTGACGGCCAACCTGATGGACCTTCGCCCACCCGGCATGCTGCCCGGCGTCAAAGAAGCCGCGAAGATACTTCACGACGCGATCAAGTCCGGCAAGAAGATCACCATCTATGGTGATTATGATGCGGACGGCATGACGTCGACTTCGATCTTGCTGCGTTGCTTCGCCCTGTTTGACGGGAATGCAAATTACTATGTGCCGAACCGGTTGAACGAAGGTTACGGCCTGAACGACGAGGCCATCGAACAGCTGGCCAAAGATGGCACCCAGGTCATTGTCACAGTCGACAATGGGATCGCGAGCGTTGCACAGGCGCTAACTGCCAGGCGACTTGGTATCGAACTGATCATTACCGACCACCATGAAATGGCGGACGAGTTACCACAAGCCGCCGCGATTGTGCATCCGCGATTGCCCGGCCACAACTATCCGTTCGATGGACTCTGCGGTGCCGGCGTTGCGCTAAAGCTGGCGTGGGCAATTTGCCAGCTTGAAAGCGGGACAGAAAAAGTAAATGGACGGTGCAAGGATTTTCTTGTAGCGGCGCTGGGGCTTGCGGCGATTGGCACCGTGGCCGATGTCGTCCCACTCGTCGACGAGAACCGGCTGATCGTAAAACACGGCCTGAACTCACTCAAGTTTTCTCCGGTCGAGGGCGTCGCGGCGCTTTGCTCGGTGGCCAGACTGGTCGACAAACCGCAGTTCTCGTCAGAAGACATCGCCTTTTCAATGGCTCCGCGACTGAACGCGGCAGGTCGGCTTGGGCAAGCCGACTTGGCAATCGAATTATTGACCACCGCGGACGATCGAAGAGCACGTGGGCTTGCTGAATACCTTCAGGAGCTGAATGTAAATCGCGATTCGATCGAACGCAGCATTTACCTGGCTGCCAACAAGCAGTTAAAAGAACGCTTCGACGCCGAGAAAGATCCGGCGATTGTGCTGGCTGGCCGCGGATGGCACGTCGGAGTCATCGGGATTGTCGCGGGCCGGATCGCTGAGAAGTACTCTCGCCCGTGCGTGATGATCGCGCTGGACGAACTCGGCAAAAAGGTCGGAACGGGTTCGGCGAGATCTGCATGGGGGCTGAATCTCCATCAGGCGCTTGCCAAGTGTTCCGACGACTTGATCACATTCGGCGGACATGCCGCTGCCGCCGGACTTCGAATCGACGAACAACACATCGACCAGTTCCGCACCCACTTTTGTGAACGAGTCGAAGAAGAAGTACCGCCGGACCAGCGAGTCGACGAAATCGTAATCGATGCGGAAGCTCCGCTACCGGTGATTACACTGACCACCGTCAAAAAGATGGAGCTGATGGCTCCGTTCGGCGCCGCGAACCCAAGACCGCTCCTGTGCGCGAAAGCGGTGAAGGCCGTGAACGTGAAAACGATGGGAGCAAGCAAGCGGCACCTAGCGATGTCCATTCAGCACGGAGCAATTCGCCTGAGAGGCATTGCTTTTGGAAAAGGCGAATGGTACGAAGAACTTACCCAACAGGAAGGGCCAGTCGACATCGCCTATCGTCCGGTCATCAACGAATACAACGGACGGCGATCGGTCGAACTTCATCTTGCTGACTGGAAACCATCGGTAGAATCGCAGCCGCAGAACTCTTCGCGGCAATCCGCCGCCGACTTGCCGTTCTAAATTGGGTACATTCGTAGTTCAGCGATTCACCCAAGTCGGCTTTCTGTGGCGAGTTCTCGCTGACCATTAGCGAAAGGAAAAGACATGTCCAACATTCCGGTTGTCGACTCGCACGTGCACCTCTGGGACCCTAACCAGCTCAGCTACGCGTGGCATAAGGATGTGCCTGCGCTAAGTCGCAAGTTCCTTGTTGAGGAGTTTACGGCGGCTCATGGAGAAGTGAACGTAGAACGCGTGGTCTTTGTTCAGTGCGATGTCGATCGGGAATACTCGCTGGACGAAGTCGCGATGGTTACAAAACTGGCAGCCGATGATCCGCGAATTCAGGGGATCGTTGCGTTCGCGCCGCTCGAGAATGGTGATAGCGCAAAAGCGGATCTGGAGACTCTCAGGAAAAACGGGCTTGTCAAAGGAGTCCGGCGACTGATTCAGTCCGAAGAAGATGGTTTCTGCGTGCAACCCAATTTCGTCAAAGGAGTGCAGTCGCTTGAGGAGTTCGGATTCTCGTTTGACATCTGCATTTACCATTCACAACTTGCCGATTCGATCAAGCTGGTAAAGCAGTGCCCGAACGTGAGCTTTGTGCTTGACCATATCGGCAAACCCGATATCAAATCGCAAAAAATGGATCCATGGAAAAGTGAACTCAAAGAGCTGGCATCCATGGCGAACGTCCATTGCAAGCTGTCTGGCCTGATAACCGAAGCCGACCACGATGCCTGGAAACCGGAAGACCTTGAGCCATTTCTGGCCCATGCGATCGATTGTTTCGGTTTCGATCGCCTGATGTTTGGCGGCGACTGGCCAGTGTCAACGTTGGCCGGCACGTGGCTGGAATGGCATGCAGCGTTGAGCAGCCACCTGGCGAACAATTCAGCGGCGGAACGGAAGAAAGTACTCCACGACAACGCGATCGCTTTCTACCGGCTGTGAGCGTTTACGAAACGAGCGAAATCCGTGAATGATGGCTGCTACTTGCTGGCTGTAACGGACCGGATCAAGTTGTGACGAATAAGCAACTGCCGCACTCCTTCGTCGTTTTTGAGTACATAGCCTGCAACAAACGCTGCGAGCAGAAGAAGCGCAATCAGCATGGCACCGCCTGACTTCTCCGGGGCAGCGACGATATGCTCCGGCTTGCGCTCCAGCCCCATGACTTGCTGGCCATCTTCTTTTCGGGACCACAGGACACGAACCGGAGCAGCACGGTTGTGAAGCTGAAGCTCAACCTGTTCACCTGGCTTGACCTTTACTCGCTTTGGCAGGGCAATCATGAATCCGCCCGTTGATTCGTTGATCAACTCGCACGCAATCTTTTGCCGGCCTGCTACGAGACGTACCTGCCGCTGCTTTTCAGTCTGAGGGGAGAAACGACACTGTTCGCGGCGATTCGATTCAGTTTCTTCGATGATGCCGTAGCTGCGTTGGTCTGCCATGGGAATTTCTTTTATGAAGGGACAACATACCACTCTTTATTGGAATCTAGCTTACCCTTGTCCCGGTGCGAACTAATGTCGCCAGAATCCCGGTAGCAAATAACAGAATCGCGAGAAATTCTGCCGACGCGAGAGAAAAAGCCACATTCGAGTCATTGAACTTATGCGACTTGAACGTGCACTTCCCGAAAATCCGGTACAAATCCAACTTTTATCGCTGCCGCCGGTCACGCATCTGCTCGTTCGCGTCATTTCTCTTGAATCCGCCTATTTCTGTTCTACGGTTCTCACAACCAGAGACCGTTTGGAATACCGATATGCCAGAAGCCTTCCTGATTGACGAACTACATCACCGTTGCATGGGGAACCCCCAGCTAGTGCAGCGCGTTCTGGCTTCATTCCGGCTATCGTTCATGAACGACCTCGCCCAGATGGAGATTCACTTCCTGAGCGGCCAACTTGAAAAGGTCGCAAAGACAGCACACAAAATCAAAGGATCTGCTGCAAACGCGGCTGCACCTGCGATCAGTGAGCTTGCGCAAGAAGTCGAAAGTCTGGCCCGTCAGGGCAACAACGATCTTGACCAGCAAATTTGCAACCTTCAGTCAGAGTTTACACGGTTTGCATCTGCCGCTTTCCGCGAGGACTTTCGCCAATCAGACGATGATTCAAGCACAGGAAAGCCAACATGCGCCTAGTAATTGTCGACGACGACCCCTCAGTGCTCATCGTGCTGCAGGCATACCTCGAATCGCTCGGCTACGAAGTAGCCGCAGCTACCGATGGCGCCGAGGCGTTCGAACTCGTCAAACATGGCGACTACCGCGTTGTCATTTCCGACTGGGAAATGCCGAATATGAATGGCATTGAATTATGCCGCAAAATACGTGAACGCAGCGGCGAATACGTCTACTTCATGCTCCTGACATCACGTGAAGGCAAAGACGCCCTCATCGACGGTCTCGATTCCGGCGCCGACGATTTTCTCACCAAACCATTTGAACCGGAAGAGTTGCGAGTCCGCCTGAGGACCGCAGAAAGAATCGTGTCCCTGGAAAGCCGGGAACTCGTAATCTTCTCTCTCGCAAGACTCGCGGAATCACGCGATTGCGAAACCGGGGAACACCTGGAACGCATTCGGGAATACTCAAAAGCGCTGGCCCAACGACTTGCGCAACACGGAGCATACAGTGATCTTATCGACGCAGATTTTGTGCGATCGATCTACAGCACAAGTCCGTTGCATGACATCGGCAAAGTCGGGATTCCTGATTCCGTGCTACTCAAGCCGGGTAAACTGACACCGGCTGAATTCGAAATCATGAAAGAGCACGCCGAAATCGGGCGGCAGACTCTCGAAGATGCGCTCAAGGCACATCCCAATGCCCACTACCTTCGGGAAGCCAGAGACATTGCGTGGTGCCACCACGAACGTTTTGATGGCACGGGCTATCCGCGCCAACTTTCTGGCGACGAGATCCCGCTCAGCGCGAGAATTGTCACCGTATGTGACGTCTACGATGCTTTGACATCCAAACGCCACTACAAGCCGGCATTTACTCACGAAAAGTCGCGACAGATCATTCTCGACGGTAAGGGAACCCACTTCGATCCTGAAATTGTCGACGCGTTTTTGGCTATCGAAGAACAGTTCAAGGCAATCCGCAAAAAGTTCTCTCCCGGTGCGATGCCATCAATTACCTGGTCGCTGAATGCAAACCTTGAAAACCAGGTCACCGTCGGAAATTAGACGAAGAAACCCAAACCACGAGCAAAAAATGATTCGCCGCTTCATCTCAGCAATTATCAGCCTTGTTGTCTTCGTGATCGCCGTCGGCGTATCCCTTCACTTCGGCTATGAGTGCCTTCAGTGCTACAACAGCAATGAATGGGAGACCACGAGGGGACGCATTACATTCAATGGTACCGATGAGTATTCTGTTGGCCACTTCGCCAGCAAAATTCCAGCGGTTGCCGAACGCATCTCGCCGGAAGTTCGCGACACAAAAATCCCGATGCGAGTTGTTCGCTACGAATACAAGCTTGGAACTGAAACAAAAACGGGCGATCGAATCACCTTTGGACGATTCGCTCTTTTGGACGCACTGCCCGTTGAACTCGACAACCTGCGAGCAGACTACCCTGTCGGCAAGCAAGTCGAAGTCACCTACAACCCGCTCGACGCGGATTGTGCCGTGCTCAAACCATCCATGCTCCAGGAAGGCCTCATCGCTCTCGGACTTGGCGTATTCTTCTCCGTCGCGGTTGGCGGATCGTTCTTCCTGAAACGTCGCAACTAATTCACCCTTGCCACTAAGGCAGAAGATAACGGAAGAAGTTGCGGACCGGTTGGTCCTTGGCGAAAACCGTATCTTTCCCAAACAGTCCATCGCCCTTGTAGTAGTTACTCGGTAATGGACCATAGTTGGCGGAACCCGACGGGTACGCACCGTATCCAGGATATCCAGCAACGTTGCCTGCCAGCGGCCGAACAGGCTTGCCTCCATAGTGACCCGCAGTTGCACAGCCGCCAGGCCCGTATTGCGACTGATACGCTCCACGGTAGCCGTCGCTGATTGCCGGACGATACGAAGTTCTCGCAACACTGGGTAGCGACGGTACGTATCTGGCATCCCGCTCGACCCAGTAAGACGCATTTCGCGTCGAACTTCCATAGTCGGCCGCGCGGTATCGGTCTACCGGCGGTCTCGACCAGGGTGATGAACCTGTTGCAAAGTCCTGAGCCATCGCTGAATGAGAAACGACAACTGCGGTCAGAATTCCAAATAGTGCTTGCGAGAACTTCATCGGTTACCTCCGTTGTTGGTGTTGGCGAAGAGCCTCTAATTCAGCTCGCCTCGATTCCATTGACGGAAGCTACATTTGCAACCCTCGTGCCAAAGCCTTCTTCACGGCAGCAGGTCCAGTGAATAGCGGCGTTGCAGTTTTCGTGTGATCAAACGGATACGGCGAATGCCAAAACTGGAGCCATGTTGCTCCTGATCTGCATGCGCAAGGCATTTCGGGACATGCCAGCACTGCTGGCTTACAAACGAGGTGGTGACAAGTCTGCCTAACCGATACCATTCCACCCGCAAATCAATTTGGTGGGAGGATTCCGTTCCACTCCCGCAAACCATCCAGGAATCGAAACGTATTCCAATGGACGGATTTACTTTCACGACGCATTTCTAACGGAATAGAAACCATGAACGCCTGGAACAGAGTCACTATCTTCGCGCTTGCCGCTTTGGCGATCACTTCCACCTTGCGCGCTGAAGAAAAGGTAATACCAACCGACAAGCTGACCAAACAGAACACTTCGATCAAGGCCGTGATGAAGGAAGCTCACAAAAAGCCGCACGAGATTCTGAAAAAGACGGCATTGGGCAAGTCAACAAAAGAAGAACAGAAACGACTGCTGGCTCTCTACAAGATCATGGCGACGCACGCTCCACCGAAAGGCGATGCCAAAGCGTGGAAGACCAAAACGAACCTTCTGGTCAAAGCCACCGAAGCCGTCATTGCCGGAAAACCGGATGCCAAAAAGATGCTCTCCAAGGCATCGAATTGCAAAAGCTGCCACACAGCCCACAAGCAATAACCTCTCCCGCATCCCTGCAGGCCGCAGGGTATCGCAGCCCGTGCGAGCTCTGCCTGACATTACTCCAAGACCTACCAACGCCCAGGACCTGACCATGCGATTCCGACTTGCCGCCCTCGTCGTTTTCTCTGCTTCCGTTCTCGCAAACTCAAGCCTCGCGCAGGTTCGAGTCGCCAGTGATCAGTCACGCGGAAAATTCTACGACAATGTCCTGCGGAATCTGGTCGACTCACAGACCAACTGGCGACAACAGAACCAACCCAATGGACGAACCAACCAGTCGCCGGTCCAGGCGAATCAGTCGCAAAAGGTCGTACAGTCCCGGCCCAAACTACAGGCTTTCGCCAACGAGGCCGCGCAGCTCATCACTGCCCTCCGCTACGAAGAACAGTACTCCCTCCACGCACGAGGGCTACTTGGCGAAGCTTACGGAGTCAAAGCAGTCGCCGACGTACTGCTTGCCCGTACCAGCAACAGTAACCTGACCGATGAGCAATTTACTGCCGAGTTCGCTGAACTCGACCGGCAGTGGCACATGCTCAGCCACCAAATTCAACAGACGGCTGACGTCAGCAATACGGTGATGCAACGCGTCCAGCGACTGGACCAAATCAACAAGGAACTCGAAGGCCAGCTGAACCTTCATCCGCAAATGGATATGGACGGGCTGACCTACTACTTCTCTGCACTCGGAGAGAACCTGAACAATCTTGCACAGGACGTGCGAATTGATCTCTTCTCTCATCCAAAGAAAGAACAGTTCGCTGGCAACCTCCAGCAGCTTCGCACCAAAGCCGAACGGTTGCGACTGGCAGTTGAAAACAACTACCGCTACAAGGACGTCGCCGAATATTACAAAAGCTTCCACACCGAATGGCTCAGCACCAAAAACGAGCTGCGATCTGCCGATGATCGCTACATCCAGCGAAACATCAACCGAATCACCCAGCTCCACAACAAAGTCCACGAGTTGCTATGGATGCCACCTGTGATCGACGGCCGCGACATTCTCTACCAGGCGGACCAACTGCGTCAGCAGATCGGAAGAACGGCCGAAGGCATCACGATGCGTGACATGCTTGAACAACCGAATTCACGGGAACTGTTCACCAAGGCTCTTGAGTTCCACGGTCTTTGCAACGCCTTCCGAAATACGGTGGCGACAGAAACACAACTGGACAATCTTCGCTGGGATTTCAAGACTCTCGAAGTCGCCTGGGATGACATCAAATCATCGCTCAACCCGCTGGAACGACAGGACACGATCCAGAACATTGCCGCTATCGAAACCTCCGTGGCTCAACTTCGGCATGACCTCGGATTGCACGACGAAATGGAGTGGGACAAAGCCATCGAGCTCGCGTCGAACCTGCGAAACATGTCCGACTTGCTCTACTACGATGTGAACCGGATTGTTGGGCGTTCCAACCAGTTCCCACAACAATTCCGCAACCGGACGATTCAACTGGCCGACCAGTTCCATAACTCTGCCAAACAGCTTCACGTTTATCTGGTGCGTCAGACCAGCACACCGGAAATTGCAAACATTTCAAAACAGATGGCACAGCAATGGAATGAACTGCAAGGCATCATGGCTCAGGTACCTTACGAACAGCGTTACGAACTGGCTCGCACCAGCCAGGAAATTTCACCTGCCATGGCCAAACTCCAGGTGATGTATTCGTATTAGCGGGACGTATAGTGGGACAGGCGAGCGGTGCTGAAAACTACGCGACATGACCCCCAAGAACAGTTCGCGGAAATTGGCACCTCGCAAGCACCTTAAAGCGACTCCGCCAATCTTCGGGCGATATGCTGCTGAATGATCGGCAGCTTCGTCTTGCTCATCAGTTTCAACGCCCGCTTTGCATTTTCTGGAACCAGCGGCTCGATGCCGTACCAGATCATCAATTGCAAACGCCGGTCGTCGGCGTCTTCCTCATGATCCGCGAGTGCTTCCGCCAGCTCCCAACGCAGCGGAGAACTTTCGTCCAGACGCTGCAGCGCTGAGGCAAGATAAAGACGCACCAAAGCCTGCGACTCATTTTCGGCGTGGGCAACAAGTCGCTTGAGAACGTCGTCATCTGGAATGTCACGATCAAGCAACAGACGCACGGACCATGCGCGAACCGACTCATGCTCATTTTCGAGCGCATCCACCAGGAAAGACTCGCCGATCCCTCCGGTCAGATGAAGAGCCCAAAGTGCGCGAAGTTTGCGGGGCACGGACGGATTGTTTCGATAGATTTCCATTAGCTGTTCGTGCGTTTTCTTCATGTCGCCACCAGCCTCAGCCCGGGCATGAAGTAACGTCCGGGCCCAACGTACATTCCATTCGTTCTCATGCAGTTGCAGTTCGACCAATTGCTCATTCGACAACGAACTCAACCGGCCCCCCTGCCCTTTCAGCGCATCAGCCACCATATCATCGGCTGCATCCCAGCTGACTTTGTAAATTCGCCCACTGCTACGATGCGACCCATCATTGTCATGGCATTCCCCGACGTCGTGCCAGTCGGAAATGTAAACCTGCCCATCAGGTCCGGACTTTTGCGCAAGGCACCGGAACCACGGATTGTTCCCCAACAGAAAATCAGAACCGTGCCTCCCGACGAATCCGGACTGGTCACGCTCCAACCAGTCGTTATTAATCCGGTTGCCGTGGATGTTTCCCATAAAGATCGTGCCGCGATACTTCTTGGGCCACGCGCCGCCCATGTAAATCATCGCGCCCGTATGCGCGTGTCCACCGCCCATCTCTCCATGCTCACCGTGCGCACCACGCGAACTGGTCCACGCACCGCCCGCCCAGTGTTTGTGATCGGCAATCGGTTGAATACGTTCATAAACGTAAGGATTATCCTGCTCGCCGGGACGTCGCTCGTAATAGGCGCCGGGAACGAAGTGCCACAGATGCGGAAGAACGCAATTGGTAAAGAATGCCTCGCCGTGGTCGTCCCAGTCGAAACCCCAGGGATTCACGGCTCCGAGCGCCGACACTTCAAACTTGCGATCATACGGATGGTAGCGCCAAATGCCACGAGTCATCGCGGTGCGTTCTTCCTTCGGAGTGCCGGGCTTGCCAACCAGCGAGATCGGGTCGTTGCCAATACACCCGTACAACCAGCCATCCGGTCCGAAGTTCAGGTTATTCACGACATTGTTGTGGTTACCAAGAATCCAGCCATCAAGTAGAACCTCCGGAGCAGCATCCGGCACATCGTCCTGGTCAGCATCCGGAATAAAAATAAGCTCTGGCGTATTGCACAAGTACACACCGCCATGCCCCAGCGCGATACCAGACAAATAGCGGCCTTTGTCCCAGAAAACAGTCCGCTTGTCGTGAACTCCATCGCCATCGGTATCTTCGAGAATGACGACTCGGTCCTTACCTTCCGGCTTCCAGTTCGGATGCGAATAACATTCGACCACCCAAACCCGTCCGCGATCATCAAACGTGAATGCAATCGGTTGACCAATCGCCGGCTCGGACGCAAAAACCTTCACAGAAAAACCATCAGGAACCGTCATTCGCTCAATCGACTCAGCCGGCGAGAACGGCTTGTCGCGCGCATCCTGGGAATCGGTAACCCCTTCAGGCAACGGACTGGCCACCGGTTCCGTCGATTGTGCCCATGCCGGTGCTGCAGCGAAGAGAAACGCCAACGTGCAAACCATCGACTTCCAGAATTTCATCACGAAAATACCTTTGGGGATAGTTAGCGTTTGTCGGCCATTAGATAAGCAACCAGATCGCGCACCTCATCATTCGACAGCGCGTCAAGAATTCCGTCAGGCATCATCGACTTGGTCGACGCGGTTCGTGTTTCGATCTCTGACTTGGCGAGCGTGATTTTCTCGGTCGCGGTTTGCAAGTCGATGGACTGGTCATTTTCACGCGTGACGATTCCTGACCAGGACCGGCCATTCTCCAGTTCAATGATTGACAGGCGCATCGACCGGTCAATCTCCGCACCCGGATGAATGATGTTGTGAAGCACATAGTACAAGTCGCCTCGCTGGGCACCGGTCAGATTGGGACCGATTTGCTGGCCTTCGTCATGTAGCTGGTGACAAGTCAGACAAAGCTTCGAGACTAGATCTTTGCCACGTTTGAGATCGGCCGCGTCGAGAACATTCGCCACCAGCAGATTCTGAAAGCGGCGGATTTGCCGCGCCTTCTTGCCCGGCGTATCGTTGACATCGCCCCACACTTTTTTGACGAGATGATTGACTTCCGGTTCATCCAGGGAACGCATCTTCCGAATGATAAAGGCAGGAATTTCCTGTCGCGAGACGTTGCCGTCCTCGTCCGCCTGAATCGCATGGCAAAGCTTGATGGCTGATTCCGTACGCGACGCGAGCAACTGCAAAGCCTCGTTTCGCGGACGCCACGGCCATTCACCAATCCGGCTGAGCAGCTCATCGGCAATCTGACTGCCAGTTTGAGAATCGCCAAACCGGTTCAATCCCCGGATTGCGTCGACACGCAAGTCTTCATTGTCGAGCGCACGAAGTAGCGAACTGACAATGCCATCCGCTTTCTTCTTCGCCAGAACCCCCGCAAGTTCACGCCACAATTCCGGCGAAGTCTTTTCATCATCCAACATCTTCTGCGCGTGCCCGATCGACGGCTTGTCGCCAAGCGAGACGCCAAGTAGTAAAGACTGATGCCACGCATCAGCCGTCGCCCGCTTCCGGGCATCGGCTAACCACGTCGAAAAAGAATTCGGCAAAGTGAGTTTGCGACCTTTGATGCCTTGCCTGACACCACGTACTACCTGGCAAAACGGTTCGTCGTCCAGTCCGGCGGCTGTTTCCAGAATCGCGTCCAAATTCTGGGCGGCGAGGTTCGGCAAAGGACAGAATAGCGTCGTCGTGAGAACCGCCAGGAAAGCAAGCTTCCTGAATGGGCGAAGTGAAGAAGAGTGAAAGGGCATCATGCGAGTCGTCCTTTGGCGGCTATGACTTGCCATGATACCCGCCGGACGCAAAAACGCCTCACGCGGAATGACCACGGAGGCGTTTGATGTTCGGGATTACGTTCGTGCGCGATGACGCGAAACAACTAGAACGC
>CALHZT010000004.1 GCA_938040995.1 uncultured Pirellulaceae bacterium
ATGGACGTCGGCAGCAAGGCGACTCCGCACGAAGCTCGTCCCGTCTTCGATCAGGAAATGTTTCGCCAGTTCGGTGAATTAGCCGCCACGACAGCACGGGAGTTGATGGCATCTGGAGAGGAGGAAGTGGTTGTCGACCGGATGTGGCCACACGCCGCCCAAGCCCTGGACCGGACCAAGAATCTCGGCGAGTGTATTTCGCAGGCACGACATCAGGTTGAATGTGACCTTGGGCTAACCAACCTCGAAGTTCCACTCAGTCGCGTTTGCGACGGCAAAGCGTTCCAGCAATTTCTCGCGCATATGCTGGCTCATGGTGAATCGCTCCACGCTTCCTACAACAACGCGATCCTCGAATATCGCGAGCAGAATCGCCTGAGGAGCAACTCCCATCCGGCTCCGCTACTTCGCGAATCTAATCACGATGGACGTGAAGATGATAAATGGGTCGAACTTCCATTCTGGGGTTGGGCGAAGCACGACGTTGAGAATCCAGACGAATTGCCAACGCGGCAGCCAGTCTTTATCCACGCTGACGAATCGGCATCCCACGAACTCTCCATCGGAGTTCCCGATGATCCAACCAGCCGGTCACTTACACTTCCACGTCCAACCTCTGCATCCGGGCTGGAGAGCTTTCGCGAGTCAATCCTGAATAGCGGCGTCGCAATCAGGCCACGAGCCCTAACGACGACGATGTTCGCGAGGCTTTGCCTAAGCGACTTGTTTATTCACGGAATCGGCGGGGCGAAGTACGACGTTGTTACCGATCGCGTTATGCACAGTCTTTTTAAAATCCAGCCAACCAGCTACATGGCGATCTCGGCGACTTTCCGGCCACTCGTATCACAACAGATTGACCAACCAACGGGCGCGCAACAAATAGCAGGCCAGCTCCGCGAACTCTGGTTTCACCCGGAGAAGACCGAGTTGCCATCCAGCCGGCCTCGCGAGGACCATGAACGGTTTGCCGATCTCAAACAAAAGAAGCGAGACCTTCTTCTCGCGGCCAAACGTTATGGTGAAGGCAATGGCAAAGGCAAAGGCCATGGTGAAGGCATCCGCAAAGCATGGCACGACGAATTGTCAGCCATCAACCGGAAGCTTCGCGAGTTTCACGAAGCTCATCGCAATGACTTGCTCGCCGGGCAAAAGCAGTTAGCGATAACGAATCGTCACTTTCGAATACTGTCGTCGAGAGAATATTCGTTCTGCAGCTTTCCATACCGGCGACTGAGCGAACAATTGCTGGCGACTTCCTGATTGCCGGCTCGCTCAATCACTCGGCTCGGAGCTGCAATCAGGCGAGCTTTCGTCATGCTGGGCGGATTCTTGCCGCGAAACCGGGCGAATCGGCGACTTTTTTGACGAATGCGAAAATAATTTCTTCCGCAGCAGAATGCTCCACCTTCCCCCCAGCAGTCGTTTCGAAGTGCGCCATCGCGATACACCCAGCCATGCACCACCGCCAAAACTGTTCAATTTGGCTGCGCCCAATGCCTTTACCCGCAACGACTTACGGCGATTCGCGACTGGAATTCATAGCGCATAGTTCTTAATGTGCATAAGTCGTGAAGGACAGGAGTAAGCAACCTTTTGAGGAAGGAGGCTGTCATGCGAAACGCAACACGCATCGACCGCATTAACTCGCGTAACCGAATTGAAACGGAACGAACGGGCCTTCGAGTCGCTGACGTTCCAACTGCCGATCAGCTGGAGAAGCAACTCCCGAAGATCGACCCGAAGATCGAATTCTGCAATGCCCAGGATGACGAACATCCGGCGATCCACGATTTTCTCGTGTCCGTCTTTCAAGGCCCTTCCTCAAAACAGTATCGACATACGATCGAAGCGCCCCGCTACGAATCACTGGACCGCCTGCTGCTCAAGCGTCATGACGAAATTGTGGCTCATCTGCAACTCGTACATCGCACAATTCAGTTTGGAGATTTTCGAGTACCGTCGATCGACATTAGGCATCTGGGGACGCTTCCCGAGTACCGGTCGAAAGGGCTGGCGTCGCGTCTGTTACATCATGCCGAATACGACACGAACCTGCATGGAGCGCTGCTGGCGACCGTCAACGCAACCTCACCAACGTACTTCCTTGGAAGAGGCTGGGTTCCCTGGATGATTCATTCCGAGTCGTCGGCCAGCCCGCGCAGCCTGTTGGCGGAACTCGGCCTGCCTTCGCTGAATCCGACTCCTGAGCTGCGTCGTTCCGCGAACGAGGACATTTCCATTCGGCTGTGGCGCCGGCATGAGCTGGATGCTTTACGACGCCTGTTCGACAGCGAAAAGGCAACCCGTTACGGCGGACTGGCAAGGGATGAGTCCGACTGGAATTGGCTCGTTTCCGGCAAAGGATACGATCGTATCTACGTTGCTGTTCGGAAAAGCCAACAGTCAACCGCCATGCAACTGATCTCCGACAGTGACGATACCGTCATCATGCACGCGGACGAAGGCGATATTATTGGCTACGCCGTTGTCAGGCATGACCATATCGTTGAAATGATTGCTGAACCGGAAACGGGAGCCGCAGTAGCGTTGCTGAAGCACGTTTGTGCCGACTGCATCGAAAACGGGCACAGTTCGATACGAATTGACGCTGCTCCTGGAGACCCGGTGCACGACCAGTTCCAGGCGGCGTCAGGAATTCACCGGCAACGCCAACAGCGAAACGGCAGCATGCTACTGGCGAAACTGATTCGTCCTGTTGAATTTTTGCGGCGAATGAGCGACGTGCTCCTGAATCGCGCCGTCGAGCAGAATCTCGCGTTGCCGCAGCAGTTGGGAATCGCAATCGGTCCCGGCGACTCGGCACGAACGGTCCGAATTAACCTGAGCAAACGAAGCGTCAATGTTGTCGAAGGCAAATTGCCCACCGACTGCCTGACTCTTGATCTGCAAGGGTTTAACATGCTGCTACTTGGCCAGGCCAACATCAGTGAGTTGATCAAGGGACAGCGGGCTTACGCAACGACCAGAACAGCACTGGATCTGGGCCTTGCACTGTTCCCCAACTTGCCTGGCTGGCGAATGCCCTGGGAAGACCTTGCTCCGCTTGAGCGTTAGGCTCAGCTGACCGACTGACCGAAAAGAGGCTGCTTGCCGCTGCGGGTGCACCCGCAGCGGCTTTTTCGTGCGCTACAGTTATGCGCTACAGTTTTTCGCGATGGTGACGATGCACTGGATTACCGACGCAGGCTGTTCGGCAACCAGGATGGCTTTTTGATACCAACCTTGGGGATGGATATCTTTGGCATGAGCGATGTCCGGGCGGGCTTCTTTCCGATGGCCAAAGTCGCCGATTGCAAACCTGATGGCCGCGCTACTGCAGGCTTCTTTGGCGGCGAAACTGCAAATCGGGGCCGGGCTTCCTGCAACTGAAAAGGGTTCATCGAGGTTGCTGGCCTGCGGGATGCAGGAACAGCACCAGTCGCTGCGAGGCGAGTTCGATCAGCGACTGTACCTTTGCCGAGGCTCGTTGACGATTTTGCTGCCATCATGACAGGATCGTTAGCTGGTGCCGCCATATACGCCTCGGGCGTCGCGATGGATGGATCACCAACGCTAACAGCCATCGGTACAAAACCTTGAGCATGGCCGGACGTTCCTACGATCGCTCGACTGGATTCCGGTCGAGCGGACGTGGCAAGCGGCGACTCCAGCCGCTTCGTCCGATCCAGTTTGGCAACGGGACTGGCAACGGCATTCGTTTTCAAGAACTGCGTTTGCTGAACCTTCGATTCACTGCGGCCCGCGTGAATACCGACTGTGTCTGATTCAATTGCATTATGGAACGCTGCGGTGCTAGACGTAGAACCGTCGACTGATTCAGGATAGCCAGGGCCAATTGCCGCAGGCCAAGCCGTTTGAGAAGCAGAGTTGGAAGCAGAGTTGGAAGCCGTTGCGGAAGCAGGACTGGAAGGAGAGTAAGGGGCGAACTCAAATTCGCTTGCACGCAAGGACGACAACCTGGACAACCCGAAGGAGGACTCAGTTTTCGGTGGTGCCTTCTTTGCGGAGGGCAACTTGCGAACATCCTTCCCTGCGGACGCTGGCTTGCTCAAGTCGGGCAACTGCGAGTTGACTTTCGCAGCGGGGGGAATAATTGCTATTGCCGAAGCGTTTGGCGAGTCCTCGCCGCGAACGACAATAGCTGGCACTAATCCATCAGATTCAGATCGCGCAACACCGCAAGCGATTGACAGAATAACGACGGAAATCCAAAGCGACTTAGGCGTTTTAGGCGTTTTGATTTTGGCAAACAGGAGCAGGTTTTCCATTTATCACACCTCATTCACGACACATCGTCGTAACAAATAAGTTCCGAAAACTGCGCCTTATGGCGCACTTCGATAAAATCGGTAGATTCGGTGCGTTCGATGAAGCTTCGATCCTGATTTTCAAGAAAAAATCAGGTTTCCTCGATGCGGAATGATCGAAAATCCGGGGAAAAATGGCCAACAAGCGGCGAAGAAGGCGATTCCTTTCGATTTCCTGTTTTCTCAACGAAAAGTGTATTGCTTCACAATGGGGTAGTGGTAAAATCGGAACATCTAGCAGGAAACTCCCAATCTAAACGTCTTAATGAACCGAATTTAAAAGCGAGCAGCCACTGTAGTCAAATATCAAGAACGTGATCTGGATGCTTTTCGAAGCACCCGGATGACGTTCTTTTTTTGTACCGAACGTTTACGAAGAACCACCCAAAAGACTTAATGAACCGAATTTAAAAGCGAGCAGCCACTGTAGTCAAATACCAAGAACGTGATCTGGATACTCCTCTGGGGAGTACCTGGATGACGTTCTTTTCGTTTACACGCCAACATTTCGCTTTTCAACACTTTGTAGTGACATTGGAGATCTAATGATGAAGAAGATACTTGCAGTTCTCGTGACCGCCGCTTTGGCGATCCCAGCTTTCGGCGCGCAAATTAGCCTTCCTGGCGACCCAATCATTGGTGGCCAAATTGTTGATGGATCAACGACATTCGACGAAGGCACGGACGGCTTTGTCATCCCTGGTAACAACTGGCCAGGTGGTGAGAATCCAACATTTGCGATCGACGGAACGAGTTCCAAGTATCTTAACTTTGGCCAACAAGGCACAGGTATTCTTCTTTCACCTTCAGGTGGACAGAGCGTTCTTGACCAAATCACAGCTTGGACAGCAAACGACGCTGTTGAACGCGACCCTGGCAGCTACATCATCTGGGGTTCGAATGATCCGGCCGTCCACGCCAGCAACTTCAACAGCAACGGGACACAGGATCAAGTTGATCTTTCTTCATTCAGCGTTGTGAATGGCGGTCCACTGAACCTTCCTGACTCGGGCCCATCGGCAAGCCGCAACGAAGGTGGACTTCCAATCGAAGATGCTCGATTCTTCACAACAACTGTGTTCGACAACATCGACGCTCACTGCACCTACATCGTCATGTTCCCGGATGTCAAAGACCCAACAACCGCGAACAGCATGCAAATCGCTGAAATTCAGTTGCATGGCGAATTCACAGGCGAAACCTGCCCTGTCGTACCAGAGCCATCGTCGAGCCTCCTTCTCTGCTTGACATCTCTGCTGCTTCTTCCTGCTTTGCGTCGCCGCAAGTAAGAACTGCAGCGAAGACCTCTGATAGGGGCCTCCAAAAAATATTGCCATGCCCGCATTAGTGGGCATGGCATTTTTCATTGGAGAGAGTTGGATTGGAAAGCGAGCTTTGATCGCTTCCGAACTAACGGCACTAAACAGTCGTCGTGACTTCTGTTTCGACTCGTCCGGGCCCTTCATAAACCCGTGCTTCCGTGATGACCTTATCAACAGGAACGTCGTGTGGCTCCATGGTGATATTGTCGAGCAGCTGGGATTCGTAGCACAAACCGATCAGTTTGCAGTCGCTACGCACTTTCGCCAACAACCGGTCGTAGTAGCCTTGGCCATTTCCCAGTCGGGCGCCATCACGACCGAACGCAACGCCGGGCACCACGATCAGATCCAGCTCTGACTCGGCGACTTGCCTCTCGGGCTTGCCCCACTCTTCTCGTGGTGGTTCAAGGATCTTCCACTTGCCCGCGACCAATTCATCCATGGACTGGAGTGGCCAGAGACCGAGCTTGTTCTCGCCTTTTTCACCTTTGGTGCAGTAAGGGACAACAATCCGCTTGTTGGTTTTTAATGCCGCTTCGATTGCCGCCTGTGTCTGCATTTCACTTCGTGCATCGACGTACCAGAGGACCGTTTGAGCCTCTTTGTATTCATCGAGATCGACAAGTATCTTTACGGCTTTTTTGCTGCAGGTTTCCTGATCCTTTTCACCATTCCTGGCGTCATAAGCGCGGCGGCGAAGGATCTCTTTTTCTTTTTGGTAGTCGCTCAAGGCAATGTCTCGCTGTACAGGGTTCGCGGCCGAACGTAGATTCCCACCCGCTCTACTGATGCGTGGCGGCAGCCATCGCAATGAAACCACCAGCCGCGACTCCAAACAATGTCCAGAGTCGCATCAACCAGGCGGGCCTGCGCTGAAACCACGCCAACAGGTTATCAATTCTTGTCCAGCCAATCACGGGCAATCCAATCGCAGCGACAAGGCCAAGCGAACCGATGATACGTAGTGCCCCCGGATAGAGGGTGCCGGGAGCCGCAATAATCAGTGCCAATCCAAGAAAAACGCGGGTCAAAACCGCCAGAGTCATCGCCTGCCGGTTTTGCCACGCGTGGCGTACGTTACGAAGCAACCATTCTGGTGCAATGAATCCAGCCGTGCTGGCAATGCATATCAGCACCCCAAAAATGACGACAATCGGTTGCATCATTGATAGCATGTCGTTCTCCTCGCGTTCTTTCGCGGCGAGTAAATAACCGCAAAGGCGTGTCCGCATCAACCGGTCATACCACGGAATGCCGCAAAAGCCACTGAAGCGAACTTCGATACTCTGCCAGTTCCGATGCTGACATCACGCCGACGTGAAACGCTTCGTGAGCGATGATTCGGCGTAACGGACCGCCATAGGCCGACACGAGCGCATCTTGACATTCTACTGGCACAATTCTATCCAGTCGCGAAGACACGAAAACAGCGGGAGTTGTGCAACGAGAGGCGGCGGCCATCGCGTCAACTTCGTCAGGAACCAGACGGGCAAAGTACTCCGCAACACGCCTAAAGTACTTGTAACGTTTCCGAATCAGCTGCGGAATTGGTGGAGGATCTCGCACGATTATCCCGGGAGTCGCCACCTCCGACGCAAGACAAATAGCGATGGCTCCACCCAGACTGTCGCCGGCAAGAAAGGGAGGTTTTCCGATCTCACCACTCACATGTTCGTAGATCCGTCGCGCTGTACGGATTTGCGACAACAGTGTCGCTGGGCCTTCACTGCGACCGTAGCTGGGCGGGTTTGCGACCCAGATTGTTCCACGAATACTCCCGAGTCCGCCAAAGGTCATCGGGGTGAGGTTTTCGGCTCGCCCACTCGATCCGACAAACTTGAGGACATTCACGTTGAGAACCGGTGCCGTGTTGTCAGGCGACGGATAAACGTCCAGCCGAAATGCCTCGCAGCGAAAGCCGTCCACGTCGATCCACATGGAGTCCAGATCGTGCTCGATCGTATGACGTGTCGGCCGTAGCGACATTCGATCGAGCAGTCGTTGAAGAAGCAACATTAAGTAACCACCAAATACCTGTGTGGCCGTGGGACAAGCCATCTTTACGCGACATCAATAACTCGACGCGCGAGAGAGCGGTTTGCACAATGGGACTTTCGTCCCTCGCTCACGCGTCCGGGTTGTGATTTTTTGTTTGTAGTACCGCCTTTAGGCGGAAATGAACTGTCTCAAAGGCCAACGATTCCGGCTAAAGCCGGTACTACGAACGTAGCGCTGAATAAACTCACAGCCTCGTCGGGTTGGGATGGGATGGGATTGCCGCGCGTCGGGTTGGGATTGCCGCGAGTCGATTCCGGACGCGCTATCCAATCGGGACTCGTTGCCTTGTCAACTGCCCCGCCTCGTCAACTATCTCAAGCCAGAGTGTCACGAGGCCCTAATGGACCCGCTGGCCAGGTTGCGCATCGTCGTCAGGCGACAACAGGAATACATCCTCACCGCCAGGACCGGCGGCGATCACCATGCCCTCGCTGACTCCAAACTTCATCTTTCTGGGCGCAAGGTTCGCTACCATGACGACTTTGCGACCAACCAGCGTAGCCGGATCATAAGCCGCCTTGATGCCGGCGAATACCGTTTTTGTTACATCGCCTCCCAATCCCAACGTCAGCTTCAAGAGCTTCTTGGCCTTGGGAACATCTTCCGCCGCGACGACTCGCGCCACGCGCAGATCGACTTTCATAAAGTCATCAAAAGTGCATTCGTCAGCCAACGGTTCTTTCTCAAGATGTTCGGCGCTATCATCTCCTTGCGCCGCAGAAGCCAATGCTCCAGCGCCAGCCGCTTCCGCGGCAGCATTCTCCGCCGCACTGTCGGCGATCATCTTGTCCACCGACTCTTTCTCAACCCGGTCGAGCATCCGCTTGAACTTGTTGATCTCCGTCCCGACCAGCGGCGCCTGGGACTGCTGCCAGTTCTCAAGCGACTCACCGAATAACTCACCCGCCTGCGTCGCAAGCCGGGGCAATACCGGCGCAAGATAAATCGCCAGCTGACGAAAAAGATTCAGCGTGACCGTACATACGTCCTGAATTTCCTGCTCGTTGCCGGGCTCTTTCTTGAGCACCCAGGGCGCCTTCGATTCGATATACGGATTGGCTTTGTCGGCCAACTCCATGATCGTTCTCATGGCTCGCGCGTAATCGCAATTCTCGTAGGCTTCGGCGATCTCTTCGCCTCGCTTCGCCGCCGACTCAAAGAGCCCACCGTCATCCGGATACGTCGCCGACAGACCGGTATCCTTGACGAACTTCGCGGCTCGACTGGCAAGATTCACGAACTTCCCGACGAGATCCGAGTTCACTTTGGTGACGAACTCGTCGAGATTCAAATCGAGATCGTCCAACCGCGGGCCAAGCTTTGCAGCAATGTAATAGCGGAAGTACGTCGGGTTGAGATGATTGAGATATGTTTCCGCCTTGATGAACGTCCCTTTACGCTTGGACATTTTCTCACCACCAACGGTCAGGAATCCGTGAATGTGAATTTTCGTTGGCAACTGATACCCGGCAACCTTCAGCATGGCCGGCCAAAACAGCGTATGGAAGTATGTAATATCCTTGCCAATGAAATGATGGATCTCCGTATCTGGACTCAGCCACCAGTCACTTAGCGACTGATTGTTGGCTTCGCACCACTGCCTGGTGGACGCGACGTAACCGATCGGAGCATCGAACCAGACGTACCAGTAATTGCCCGGAGCGTCCGGAATCTCAAAACCGAAGTACGGAGCCGGTCGGGAGATGTCCCAGTCGCGAAGCGGGTCACCAAGAAAGTGCCCCTTGAGATAATTGGCGACTTCTTGCTGAAGGTGCTTTCCGTTTTGAGTCCATTCATCCAAAAAACCGTGGAGCTTTTCCAGTTCGACAAACAGATGCACGGCCTCGCGGACTTCCGGAGTCGCACCCGAGATCGCACTTACCGGATCAATCAGGTCGGCCGGCGTATAGGTATGGCCGCATTCGCAGTTGTCACCCGCCTGATCCTGTTTTCCACATTTGGGGCAGGTACCACGGACAAATCGGTCAGCAAGGAAGGTTCCTGCCTCGGGATCAAAGAGCTGCTCAATCGACTTTTCAACAACCAGCCCTTCCTTGCGAAGCGCCGCCCAAAACTCGCCGCACAGTTCACGATTCTCATCACTGTTCGTGCTGCCATAATTGTCGAACAGAATGTCAAAGCCAGCAAAGTCGCGAATGTGTGCTTCTCGCATCTCGGCGATCAGCGCTTCTTCAGAGCGGCCCTCTTTCCGGGCTCGGAGCATAATCGCCGTGCCATGCGTATCGTCGGCACACACGAACAGTGTCTCGTTTTGCCGCAGCCGCTGAAAGCGGACCCAGATATCAGTTTGGACATACTCAACGAGATGCCCAATATGAATCGGCCCGTTTGCGTAGGGGAGGGCGGCGGTTACCAGTTTTCGCTTCGTCATCGAACTTGTTCCAAGTCGTAATTTTTACAACACGCTAGCGTGCAGAAGGCATACCGGGTAAGTCACACCGCAGCTATGTGCGGTTCGCCAGTTCTCTCGCGAGCCCGCGTAATATGCCACAAGCACCCGAAAATAACGAGCCACAAAGCTCGCCAGGATGCGTATCGCCGGTCGCCTTCAGCCGGCTTGGCCGTTGTAAGTGATGATTCGGCGAATTGACCTTGTGCTCTGCACTCCATCTCGCGACAGTCCCCACCCCCGGGCTAAAGGCAGGAAGCCGCGCGTGCCCCGGGCGTTCAGAATGAGAGATCCAGGGAGGGAACCATGATCTCAGCTTCAGCCACCATTTTGCTGGGCGTGATCGCTGCAGCCAACGTCCAACTCTATGAGTTTACGGCGGACTGGTGCGGCAGTTGCCAGCAGATGAAGCCAACAGTCACTCAAGTCGCCAATGCTGGCGTCGAAGTCACCCAAGTCGCATTTGATCAAAATCGCGAACTCGCGAAGCAGGCCGGTGTTGATCGGATCCCGACTTTTCTTGTCGTCCACGACGGAGAGATTGTCGACCGCATCGTTGGAGCCGCCAGTTACGATCGCCTGATGAACGCTGTCGAGCGAGCCCAACAAGCCGCAGATCTTCAAGACGCACAACGGGCCGTTCCTCAAGTCAAAGCACCTCAGTATTCGCCACGCAATTCCGCATCACCACATACTTTCGGATTGTCGCGTGCGCCGATTGTTCGCGGGCAACACGAACGAAAACAGGGGATTGGTGACTCACTCGCAAAACTGATGGACAACTTGCGACCATCGGGAAGTTCGCCATTGAGCAACCCGTTCGCAAGCAAAGCGAAATCAACCGACTCGCCGAACTCATCGGCCACGTCAGTATCACCTGCTTCGTTCCAGTCAGAGTTACCCTCCGTTCCGGCCCGAACGCCGTCCACATTCGAATCGGGCAACAACAATCCAACAACAAAAAGTTCCAATGCGGCCGTCGATCACGCGATGGCAGCAACCGTGCGAATTCGAGTCCACGATGCCGAAGGAGCGTCGCTGGGAACCGGAACCATCATTGATATTCACGAAGACGAAGCCCTGATTCTTACTTGCGGGCACATCTTCGACGACTCGAAAGGCAAAGGCAGAATCACATGCGATCTCGCCGGCGGAACCGGCAGGAAAGACCTGCCCGCAAAACTTATCAGCTACGATTCTCGCCGGGACGTCGGGCTGGTCAGCGTCCGGCCAGGCGAAAAAGTCCTGCCGGTGCCTGTGGGCGGACCGGGCAGTCGGACTCGCGAACACGACAAGGTGTTCACAATCGGCTGCAGCCACGGCGAAGTCGCAACCATCAATCACAATCAGGTACTCGCGGTCAATCGGTATCACGGCGCCGCAAATCTCGTCGTCGGCGGCCGACCAGTCAACGGACGCAGTGGTGGCGGCCTCTTCAACGCAGCCGGCGAGCTGATTGGAGTCTGCAACGCCGCGGACCAGAAAGAAGACGAAGGTCTCTACGCCGCGTTGGGCCCTGTGCACGCCGAGCTTGATTCAGCCGGTCTCGGTTTCATTTATCGTGATCGCAATGGGAATGAAGGAATGTCGAAGCTCACGGCGGCGGCTTCCGGCAACTCCGGCAACTCCGATACGTCTGCAATTGCCAAGTCGTCATTGTTCGCAGATCCAGCGAGGTTGGCCCCGCGAACCTCACCACCTGCTGCAGCGGGAATCGCGGCTCCGACAACGAACACCTCACCCGACCGCGAAACAGAAGTCATCTGTATTGTGCGGCCGAAGAACGATCGCGCGAATGCCGGTAAGGCTTTCGTAATCGACCGGCCATCGCCCGAGTTGATCAACAAGTTGTCGGAAGAGCTTGCCCGCCGGGGCGAGCATGCCATGACGGGCGCGCGGCAGTAGTGGGCATCATCCCGTAGTGGGCATCATCCCGTAGCCGACTGGCAACAGTTCGGGCGAACCGGCAATTCGGACTGCCACGGCAATTCAGCCCGAAGTCTTCCGACATCGGCTACACCAGTGACCAACCGCATCACTCGATCTCAAAGATCCCCTCGATCTCAACGACCCAACCAGCCGGCAACGATGCGACGCCAACGGCGCTGCGGGCACCAACACCTGTTTCTTCACCGAAGATATCCCGAAACAGTTCGCTGCAACCATTAATCACGGCTGGCTGTTCGGTGAACTCGGGCGTGCTGTTAACCATCCCCAGGACTTTGACGACTCGTTTGATACGATCAAGGCTTCCGAGCTCATGCTTCAACGAAGCCAACATCGCCAATCCGGCATACTTCGCTGCCGCGTATGCCGCGTCTTTGTCGATGTCGTCACCCAACCGGCCCTTCACAAACCCGTCCGGAGAGAGCGGCCCGTGACCTGATGTGTATGCGTGACTGCCACTAATGACGACTGGGCGATAAGCTCCCAACGGAGCCGTCACGGCTGGCAGTTCGAGCCCAAGTTCCTTGATCTTCTCTTCAACACTCATCGTTTAACATTCTTTCATTTCATAGTGGGACGACTGTCCAGTCCGCAGAATATACCACCGCCATGAACGTATTCTGTATATGGGGCAACGCTATTTTTTCAGGATTGATTCGCGGCAGGACGGGTGGGCGAAGAGCGGGAGGGCGAGGCTCCGTCCGAGCCGCCGAACGACCAAACGCGCTGCCAGGCTCAGCTGCGCAGACGAGCAGACGAGCTCAGCTTCGACCGCGTGATGAGTAGTGGACGAGGCCACGAGTCCGACCACGTTCGTTCCCCCGGGACTCATTCCCCCGGGACTCATTCCCCCGGGACTCGTTGCCTCGTCCACTACCAGAATTCAGTCGCCAGCACGTTCAGCCGACAAGAGGTCGGTGCATTGGGAACCGATGGCAAGGTCGTCTGGCGAAAAAACAATCACCGTGACAAAACAATCACCGTGAAAAATGAAAGTCACGCAATAAAACGCTTCGCGGCTCGGACGGAGCCGCGTCCTCCCGCGCCGCATGGAATCCGATCAAGACGGATCGGCGATCCGGCCCGCATCGACTTTCCAACCATCATCGGATCGCTGACGAAAAAAACAACTACGATACCCTTCGTGGCACGCGGCCCCCGTCTGTTCGACTTTGAGGAGAATCGCGTCCGCGTCACAGTCAACATGAATCGACGCCACCTTTTGCAGGTGCCCACTCGACTCGCCCTTCTTCCACAACTTGTTTCGCGAGCGGCTGAAGTAAACGGCGTAACCTGATCGCACCGTCTCCTCGTAGCTCTCGCGATTCATCCAGGCCAACATCAACACTTCGCCAGAATTCTGATCCTGCGCAATCGCCGGCAACAAACCGGCGACTCCCCTGGAAAAATCGGGAACTTCACGGGACGGTTCGGAGGACGGATTCAATTCAACCACCTTGGGATGCCTGTCGCGATTTGGGGTACGCGAACATTTTAACGACTGGACGTGTACTTGCGATCGTTGACCGATCGCAAAAACAGTTTCAGGCCAAACAACCGACCCATTCGCTATGGAATGGACAGTTTCAAGCCGACGGGCGGTCGCAAATCGTCAGGACCGTTGCAAAACCAATCCGGGACGAGCGACTCAGGCAGACGCTAGCGTCCGTCGATAACCGTAGATGACTTCATCAGGTTTCGAAAGGTTCAAACTGTGACTCCATCGCTCAGCTTCGTTTTGCCTGTCCACAATGGGGAATCCCATTTGGCTATCGACGTCAGCATTTTGCTCGAGACGCTTGCCGAACTCACGCCAAGTTTCGAGATCCTGATTATCGATGATGGATCCCAGGACGACACGATCGTTGTCGCCAAGGACCTCGCAAAAAAGTACCCGCAAGTTCGCGCCCTGCGGCAACCGCTGCGATATGGAATGCGAGCCATCACGCAAGCCGCCCTGAAAGAAACAACGGGCGATCTTGTGATCGTTCAGGATGTCGATTTCGAGCCGAGCCTGCAGGAAATTCGCGACATGTGGCAACTCCGCAATGACCAACACATGGTGATGGTCCAGCCACCGTCGGGTGGTAGCGGGGCAGTCGGTGGCCTCAAGATGTTGCGGCGCGAAGTCATCGAACGGCTTTCGACGATTCGCGAGCCGGAGCAGCACCTTTCCGTGGAGCGAGTCCGCATGGACCAACGATCTCCAGAGCGTCGCGTCCCACAGTTTCTTGTGCGGTTAAAGCACGGCGCCACCATCTAGAGCTTTGTTCAATTTGGTGTATCGTCGCAAAACCAGAATATCCCTCGCTCACGCAACGGGTTCGAATCCAGACGCTACACCAATTGGAAAACCGCTCTAGGCGGGAAAGCGTTGCCCGACTGGGCAACCGCCGAAAGAATCACGACGGGATGAATTGAGTCGAAATTCATCTCCTGCCACAATCCAGGGATGAACGATCAATCATCCCAGCTGGCCAAGTGGCTTCTTCAGTCAAAATGCACGGTGGCATTTACCGGCGCAGGCATCAGCACTGAAAGCGGTATTCCCGACTTTCGTTCTCCCGGCGGCGTGTGGGCAAAGTACCAGCCTGTCTACTACGACGCATTCATGTCCAGTCGCCAGTCGCGAGAAGAATACTGGCGGCAGAAGTGCGAGGCTCATCCGGGAATGGCCAATGCTTCCCCAAACCATGGCCACAACGTCCTCGCCGAATGGGGTTCGAAAAAGCTGCTCGCCGCTGTGATCACGCAAAACATCGACGGCCTCCACCAGGAGTCTGGCAGTCCTCATGTTCTTGAGCTTCACGGAACCGCGAGAAAAATTCAGTGCCAGGATTGTGAAATTCAGAGCACCGTTGAGGAAGCTGATCAATATGTCGCAGGGTTTCTTCAGACCGGCAAGGTTCCCGATTGCCCGAAATGTGGTTCCGATCGCATGAAGCATGCCACGATTTCGTTCGGGCAAATGCTGCCGCACGAAACACGGAAAGAGGCCGAACAACTTGCTCTCCTAAGCGACTTGTTCATTGCACTTGGTTCTTCATTGGTCGTCACGCCAGCCGCCGACCTGCCGCGATTGGCAAAAGCGCGTGATGCCAAACTGGTGATTATCAATCGCGAACCGACTCCGCTGGATTCACTTGCTGATCTGATCGTGCGTGATTCGATCGGCGAATTCCTGAAAAATGTGAACCAGCGACTGGCAAACCCGCCGGCGTGACCGGACTCACAAAAAAGTCACCAAAAAGTCCTTGCGCAGAATCGGTTGAAATTTCCTTACCAAGTGTCGGGAACCTGTGGAGGCTTACCAAAAACTACCGTATTTGCGAGCAAAGTCTCTGAACCCCACCATTCTGAGGGCAATTTAACCAACCGCCTTTCTCATTTGATCCTCTGTCGCGTAGAATTGGAGCATCGGCGTGGGCCATCATGCCGAGAAGTTCAGGAACGACCTTGGGAACAGAGTCACCTGAATGCTTTTCAACACGATTGATGTCGGGCAAAACTCTCTCGAGAGGGCATCGGTCAACGGTAAAGAATGGTGTTACAAAACCTGACCCGTTTGTGCTTCGAGACAGCTTGGGCATTGCGCCTTTGGAAGTCTGGCTCAGCCTTAAAGAATCAGCGGGACAGAGGCACCATGAATTGCCGCATGCCAGGCGACTGGCGCTGGAGGAATTAGATGGCGACAACAGGAAGAAACGGTGTGCCCACTCGGGGCAGTGACGATCTTAATCGCGTTGATGATGTTAGCGATAAAGAACGCCCTCTACACCGGCTCGCAGAAGTTCGGCGGCAACAAGGACTCTCACTTCGCAGTGCCGCACGGCAAATGTCTACCGATGTACGGACTCTCAAAAGCGAAGAAGGCGGCGAGAGCGATCTCAAACTGAGTGACCTGTACCGCTGGCAATCTGTGCTTGGCGTACCAGTCGCGGAATTGCTCGTCGAGTCAGATTCTCCACTTTCACGCCCCGTCATGGATCGCGCGAGACTGGTAAGAATCATGAAGACCGTCAAAGCAATCGGCGAATCGGCAAAGGCAGACGGTACAAAACGTATGGCTCAGATGCTGGAATCGCAACTGGTCGAGATTATGCCGGAACTGAAGGACGTTGGCCCTTGGCACTCGGTTGGTCAACGGCGCAGCCTGGAGGAATACGGTAGAGCAGCGGAACGTTTGCTGTCTGAAGATTCGCTCTTCCGCGCTGATTGGTAAAATAGGAGATAGTACAAGCCCCACGGTGCTTGCACTGACTTCACGACAACTGGGCTATAATGCCCCACCTTCAGAAGCTGGCGTTGCATCGCAACGTCAGCTTTCATTATGCTCCCACGAGTCAGGCATTTAGCTCAAGAATGCCAATCAGGAATAACGTTCAAGGAGGAGCAGGAGAGCGCCAATGAATTCCTTAGCCCCCAACACTCGACGGCTTACAAGAAACTTCACAATCGCCTTTGCAACAGCATTCATTCTTGCTGGAACATCTTTTGGTTTCACAACCAACGACGGCGAGATCTGCTACGACCCAATGTTCGGCCCTCGGGTCACCTATAAGAACATCTTCGAAAGTTCCCAAACGGACAATTTCGAAACCAACGAAGCGGGCGAATCAATCGGACAGTACGGCACGCCGACGCTTAACGGCGATACCATGGTGTTCAATATTCCGCAGTTTTCCGCGTCGGCGATCACCAATCGACGGGATGCTGACCTCACGGATGGCCGACTGGCGATGGAAATCTCCGCGATGCCAGGCTACTACATTGAGCAAATCGAACTGTTCGAGTTCGGCTCGATCGGCCTCGGCTCGAATGGAATCGGCAACGACGTCTATGTCGACGTGGATGCCCCCATGTTCCTCACAGTCCATGAGATCCTGCTGGACGATGGCACACCCGGCGGACTGCCGCACACACTTGCCGAGTCGCAAACCGTCGCAGCGCTTATCTCTCTGGACCCAGTTCAACAAACGGCTGGACGATGGTCGTTCGCTGACGATCCAAACATTGAAATCTGGGAAGGTGAAATCACGATGGACGTGAAGACCTTGCTCACCCAGAAACTCGAAGATGAAAACGTAACGCTTCCGGGTGATCTGCCAATCAGGGGATTCACTCGCGGACAGTACACGATGAATAACCGACTGGAAGCCGTGGCTGGAGATGGAACTGCGTTCATCGACAAGAAGGGCGTTCGGATCAACCCATTCCCGATTGCAGTGCCAGAGCCAGCGACAATCGCGTTGCTGCTTCCACTGCTTGGACTGGGCGTTTTCGCTCGACGACAATTCTCTTAGTTCCTGGATTCAGAACCCCAAGAACGTATTATTGTAAGCGTCCACCGAAGGTGGACGCTTTTTCTGTGCGCCCATGCTCAATCCGTTGAGCCCACAGAAGCATTGGCTCGATCACGCCACCAGAGACAGCCAAACACCACAATCATTACGATTGCCGACCATTGATAGGCGGTCAGTCCAGCAGCCAAACGGGCTTCCGGTCGAATCGTTTCGGTTCCCAGTCGATAAACCGCATAGGCGATCAGGTAGAGCTTGATCAGATTGCCACGAAAGATGTTCCCGCGTAGAAGAATCGCAAGCGTAATCGCAGCCGATGCATGGAACAGCGTTTCGTAAATCTGGGTTGGATGTCTGCCAAGCGCGTCCACGTGTGGGAATACTACGGCCCATGGCAAATCGGTTGGCGTGCCGTAGCAACATCCAGCGTGAAAACAGCCCAACCGACCGACTGCAACGGACGCCGCCACTGGTACCGCAAACGAATCCCCAGTGCGGGTTTTGACGTTGAGGCTCCACTTCGCGACTTCGACCCCAAAGTATCCGCCGGCCATGCCACACAAGATCGTTTTGCCGTTCTGAAACCAGACAGCGCCTGACATGAACGAATCCCAATCGCCAAAAAGGAAGGGCACCTTGGATCCGATAAGCGAACCGCAGATGGCACCGAAGAGAATTCCATACTTCTCAAAGCGGCTTACCTCGAGAGCTCGCTGCGTCTGCCGGCTGAGAACAACGCCAGTCAAAATCGCCGCCGCCATGATGGCCTGGTAAGTCAGATCAACGTTCACGGTTCAACCAACGATCGGCAAGTCGCGAGCGTTCTTGCCTGCCGAAGCCCCAGAATTCGTCGACTCAGGCTGAGCTGATTCGGGCTGAGCTGATTCGTTTTGCGCTGATTCGGTTTGAGTTGACTGCCCGGTCCGAATAGTCACGAGCGGTGGCATGGGAACATGACCATCGCGATACAAAACATTGTACGCCGAGAAGGGAATGAGATGTCCGCTCGGCAACAAATGATGAACGCAGGATTTCATGACTTGCCGCACATCAAAGTTGTAGGCATCCATGAACGAAGTCACCGTGATACGCAACAAGTCCGACTGGTTCAGTTGCTTCGCTGCCGCTTTCTCAAAGAACTCGCTTGCCATACGCGAGTGCTTTGAATTTTCGTCAGTAGCAGTATCCGTACGAACCAGATCGAAAACAGAGTCGCAGCCACTACTTGAGCAATCTACGCTTCGTGCGAGATACTCGGAGATCAGGTCTCTGGCGCGATCACGGGTGAACACGATCCCGTTCGCCAGCAAATCCATGTTGGATTCGATATCGATAAAGCGGTTCAATGGCAACACTTCGCCTGCCGTGCGATACGCGTAAGTCAACGTGTGGCCGTTGGGATGAGCGCACGGCAAAGGCAAAAAGTCGCCGGCCTCAAACACATCGCTCGCCTGGCTCGCAATCATATCGATGACATCGGGAAACGTGATTCTCGATTCCAGCTGCTCCGGCAAAAAATAACGCCCACTATAAGTCGCCGGTTGAAAACTCACGCCCGTGATGTGTGGACGCTCCAACCCGAAGCGGACGATGTCGCCGACTTGATGCTCGTTGATGCCAGCCTGAAGGGTACAGACAAGCGTGACATTGAGACCGGCATCTCTCAACGCATCGATGGCATCCAACTTTGACTGCAGCAGCGATTCACCTCGCAACTGCTCGTTGATCGCATCATCGAATCCGTCAAACTGGAAATAGATTTCGACTCGTTTCCGGAACTTCGCCACGCTCTCCAGAAAACAGGGATCTTTCGCGAATCGAATCCCGTTCGTGTTGATCATCACGATATCAATCGGCTGAGCACACGCGTATTCGAGAACCTGCAAAAACTTTGGATGGATCGTCGGTTCGCCACCGGAAAGCTGAAGCACTTCCGGTTTACCTTCGACTTCCACCAGTCGATCGATGGCCGCCTTGCACTGATCGAGCGGCACATGCTTACCGCCGGGAGCGCTACCCGCGAAACACATTGGACAAGTCAGATTACAACTGGATGTAATTTCGAAAAGCGCGATGCACGTATGCTGTTCGTGCTCGGTACATAAACCACAATCGAGCGGACACCCATTAAGTGGCTGAACGCCGTGAATCAGCGGGAACTTTCCCGGCGTACTGTGCTCCAACCGGTCGAACCAGCGTACATCCGAACAGACAAAGTCTTCTCGAACTCCGTGCTCGGGACAGCTCTTTCGAAAATAAACGCGGTCTCGATCATCCTCGGCAAAGCGAGACGACTTTCGTGTAATAATCTTCGCGGGTACTACGGAGAGACATTCCGGACAAAGACTCTGAGTCATTCCGAAGTAGGTGTGATCACGCAACTTCATCATGACCGCCTTTTCCACAATAGTGCCAATACGAGCAGGCCAGCCAAAATGCTCAAAGCGATTGCACTGAACAGGATCAGACTTCCGTCGTTGCCGTTGAGACTTCCGCCGTCAAGTGCCAGGGCGCCGAAACAGATCGCCGTACAAGCCACCAAAAATGTCGCCCCGGCGGCAGCACCCGCGGCCACAACGCCGGCAACGGACGCCAGAAAAATCAGCGAGGTTTCAGCGGCTGAGACCGACTGCCCGCTGCTTTTGCGACGGGAAATATCAATCGCTGTTCGAACGAGTGCCGGCAATGCCACGATCGCAATTATAATAGCCAACCCTGGATCGGCCGACGTGAGCGCTGCCATAACGACAACCAAAAGAATCAACAGCGCAATGACAACAATTCCGTAGGCGCTGGTATCGCCAGCTACCTCGGGTGGAGCCGGAGTCGCGTAAGGATTGACTTCGGGGGCGACCAGCTCGGCGGTGATGACCTCCGGCTCGGTTCCACACAACCAGCATGTAGTGGCGAGTTTGTTCGCGGCGCCACAGTGGGGACAGATTTTCAAATCAGGCATCGGTCGCCACCTCTACGCCTCGACGACCCGCGTAGTAGCGAGCCATTCCGTGAAAACGGCGAATCAGCTGCCCGAGCATGATGCCGGAAATGCCGATACCCAGCAAAGTCATCACCTGGGCGTATCGCGGAACGACTCCGATACTTCGCCCGCCGATCAGGTCAGGCCACTTTCCTATCGCCATGAGATAGAGGTATCCAAACATGGCGGCCAAAGTCGCCGTGCGGATCAGTCGCAGGCTAACCCGAAGGGAACACATGATAAGAATCAGCACATAAGCAAGAACCAGTGGGCTTTGCTGACCGCCGCCGAGGACGAGCACGCAGGTCAGCAGTAACAGGTCCGCGCCTGTCGTCACGTACGCGATCCATTTGGGAAAAATCTGGCGACGCAAAAGCAATTCAACGGCGAGCGCCATGAACAACCAGGCAGCTGCGAGCATCGTCACAGCAGTGTGAAATACGGGACTGGGCTTTTCCGCCTCAGCAAAGAATCCCAACGGTTGGTAGTACTGCAGCAGGTGGACGAGGTAGAACGAGCCGATACTCAGGATCCGCAGGCAGTTGGCGCGGTACTCACCGTCGTATTGCTGCCATCGCAAAGCGACATACCATGCGTCATCATCAGACAATGGCCCCGGTACTCGCGAATTCTGCTCAGCCATGGTGATTCCCTCAGCCGCGATGACTTGATCGCGACTGATTATAGAGTGTGTCGCCGGGTCACGGAATCTGGCACACGGAAGTAACTTGGCCCCGGCCCGAGAGAGCGCGCAATTTGAAGCAGAGTAGGGCATGCTGTGCATGCCATGAGTTGGAGGCCGCCGCCGGCATGCGTAGCCTGCCCTACGACAATGCAGCAACTCTATCGGAACGAGACCGGCAAAGATCTTTCGAGATGTTCGCGAACGCCCTGGTGCGCTGCATCGACTTCTTCGCTCTTGAGCGTGCGAGCATCGGATCGATAGGCAAACGACCACGCAATCGATTTGCGGTCGACGGCCATTTTCTCGCCGCTTGGGTCACGAAACATGTCAAAGCAGAATGCCGAAACAAGCAGTGGTTCCTTGTGCTTACCCAGCTCTTTTTCGATCTCGGCGTTGGTGACTGTCGCAGGCAGTTCCATCGCGATATCTCGGGTGGAACCCGGGAACTGCGGCAGTGGATTTGCATGTTCCGTTCGATCGAGTAATGGCAACAGCTTGCCCAAATCGACTTCGGCGACGAATGCCGGTGCATCCAGCCCGATCGCGCGGCACCGGGACGGCGACACCTGCGCGTAAACGCCCAGCGGCTTTTCATCGACAACGATGTTGCCTGCCATCAGGAAACCATCTCGGGGACGAGCCGTAAATTGAACGGTCGCATTGGGAACCAATG
>CALHZT010000005.1 GCA_938040995.1 uncultured Pirellulaceae bacterium
CGCCAGATCCCCCACGCGACAAGGGCAACGATGATGAGTTGCGCATACGGGATGATTCGTTTGAGCATTGACTTCGAAGGTTGGTTCGTCGGTTTCACGCAATGTCCGGAAAATTTCAGATTTCAGATTTCAGATTTCAGATTTCAGATTTCAGATTTCAGATTTCAGATTTCAGATTTCAGATTTCAGATTTCAGATTTCAGATTTCAGATTTCAGATTTCAGATTTCAGAGATTTGAGATTTGAGATTTGAGATTTAAGATTTGAGATTTAAGATTTAAGATTTCGAATTTTCGACGGCGTCAGCCGTCTTCCCCGCGAACGCGGGGATCCAGTTGCATCTTCTTGCTGACTGAGCCTTCCAAAAAACATTGAACCAAAAGCCGCTCACTGGTTTCCCGCTTTCGCGGGAATGACGCGCCAAGCGCGCCCCCTGACCAGCAACTCGACACTCGACACTCGACACTCGACACTCGACACTCGACACTCGCAACTCGCAACTCGCAACTCGCAACTCGCAACTCGCAACTCGCAACTCTACACTCGCCAATCGCAACTCGACACTCGACACTCGACACTCGCTCCGCTCAAATCCCAACCACGTTCGGATCAATCACAACCGGAAAAAACTGCCCCGTAAGATTCTGTCCCGCTCTCACTGCCGGAATTCCCTCCAAAAGCGACTCATCCGTTGCACTCTTCGTCCCATCGCGAAACGCATTCACCACCGCAGCTCTACGCGGCCGATCGGAAACGTTCTCCTCCGACCCATGAACGAGCAACGGGTGATGAAATGTCGCTTCGCCCTTCTTCAACTCAATCTTCACCGGCTTGAACTTCTCTTTCTGCTCGTCGTTCAACACCGTTTGAATCGCATGCATGTCGCCAGCCAGACCAGTCACTGGTAACAACTCCCATTCATGGCTGCCAGGAATGTACTGAATACACCCGTTCTCCGCCGTCGCATCATCGAGCGCGATCCAGCAGGTCAAATGAGCCATCGGTTTTGTCCGCGTCCAGTACGAGTAATCCTGATGCCAGGCTACCACGCCGCCATCCTTCGCCGGCTTGCAGAACAACTGGTCGTGCCAAAACCGGACAGCGCCACCCAACAACTGACTGGCAGGCACCGACCACCCCGGGTGCCACAGCAAATCATGAAAACCTTCTTCGATCCGCCACGCACCGAGCGCATGAAACAGTACCTTGTCCGGATCCGCCGATTCGTTCGAGTGAAACTCGTGAAACAACTCGTGCCCCGGATGACTCGCATCGGTCAACCGAGCCAACTGTTCCCGCAAAATGTCGACTTGCTCGTCAGACAGAACCCGCACTCCGGCGAGATACCCATTCTTCTCAAAGAACTCGAGATCCTCCGGACTGATTGAGTACTGCTGCCACTCTTCCGGCGACTTGGGCAAATCCAGAAACGAGGAAACAGGATGATGCTTTTCCGATAAATCAACCGCCATACCGAACTCCAAAAGTGGCCACACAGCTCACCATGACCTCCTCGCCGACGCCACAAGGATCCGGGAGAGGTATCAGCCAGTTAGCCTACCAGACCAATCGGCTGTTTTCAGCCGGATGAATCAATCTGTTTCCAATCTGTCGATTCGGTAAGATATCGCCATCCAAACACCCCGAGAAAAATCCCGTGAGTCGCAAGTCACGATCGAAGAAAAACGCCCAAGGCGACTCTGCCAAGTCGACAGAGAAAAAATCTGCACCAGCTGAGTCTGCCGAACAACCTGCAAAAGCAAAAGTCGAACCAACGACACTACCAACGGTTCAACCGGCGACCTACGCGACGGCACACGCATCGGACAGCCGCTCGCTCAAGACGCGATTTTCCTTCTACGTCCTACTGGCCGTTATCCTGGGCATTTCGCTCCTGTCGTTCCGCGTGATGAAAGGCTTTGTCCTGCCGCTATTCCTTGCGGCGCTCACCGTGGTCATATTCAAACCGGTCCATAACTGGATTCGTTCAAAACTGGGAGATCGCGAAGCCCTTGCGGCTGGACTGACAACCGCTGCAATTCTGCTCGTGGTGCTGGCTCCACTTGGCTGCGTGCTTACCATCGGAATCGTAGAAGCCGTCGACGTGAGTCGAAAGTTTGACGCAACGGACCTGCAAGAACTTGGCAAGAAACTTGACCCAGTTCGGGAAAAGCTCGGAGTCGACATTCGGTTCGAAGACGAACTGGACGACGTCGAAAAAAAGATCCAGTCCCTTAAACTCGAGCAGGACCCGGGTGCGTCGCTGGATTTCGAAGCGAAACTCCAAAACGCCAATCTCTTCAAGGACGAGTTTAAGCAACTACAGGGTGCTCTTAACGCGACAAAAGCCACCCGGAATCAGCTGGAGAGTGAATTGAATGCCAATCCAGAAGAGAAGGAGCAGAAGAGGATCGAACACGAGTTGAAGTGGATCGAAAGAATCAGCGACTCGGCACTTGAAAAAAAATTGGGAGAGCTCGAAACCACTGACAGTGACGAAACTGATGAGGAAGTGCCAAATGCGACAAGGCTCATGGCGTTTCTGAATGACTTAAAGGATCAAAAAGCGAATGCTGAACAAGTCGACGAGTACAACTCGTTGGTGGAAACACTCGAAATCGACTTCCAGCTGGCCAGGCAACAGATCATGGGCGGCCCCGTTTTGTCGACGTTGACTGAACTCGCGAATCCCGCCGAAGAAATACTCCGGTCGTGGCAAAAAGTCACGCAAGACCTGCTTCGCGACTTGCTCTTCAAGTTCACCGGAAAAACGACATCGGTCATGGGCAGTCTGGCGATGCAACTCTTCATCCTCAGCATTGCCATCTACTACTTCCTGCTGGACGGGCCGGAGATGGTAAATGCAGCGATGCATCTTTCGCCGATGGATGACCGCTACGAAAAAGAGATGATCAATGAGTTTGCCAAACTCAGCCGAGCCGTCGTGGTTGCGACGTTGCTGTCGGCAATCGCCCAGGGCATTCTTGCGGGCATTGGCTACTTTTGCTGCTGGCAGTTTGAATCGCTGTTCATGCTGATGATTCTCACCACCGTCCTTGCAATGGTACCGTTTGTCGGAGCCGCCGCGATCTGGGTTCCATGCTGCATCTACCTCGGATTTGTCGAAGGCCGTCCCGTTGCAGCGATCGCACTCGGCCTTTATGGATTCCTGATCATTTCGATGGCGGACAACATCATCAAACCGATGGTGCTCAAGGGCCAGTCGAACCTGCACCCGCTCTTCGCCCTGCTGAGCGTCATCGGCGGCGTTCAGGCACTCGGTCCCGTCGGCGTGCTCGTCGGCCCGATGCTTGTCGCATTCCTGCAGTCACTGCTGAAGCTTCTCAATCGCGACCTTGGAGCCGCAGACGAGTCCGCGCTGCAAAGCACATAGCTGGACGGCTCCAGGTTTGTTCGTACCACCGACTTTTTTTGGATGGATGCGGTAGACGATGTTTTCCGCCTAAAGGCCAATACTGCTCAATAGATCTGCGTAAGCTACGATCCCAAGCCGAAGGCTTTGCAGCCTGTAGCCGGCGGTAAACGCAGTGCCACCGCCGGCATGGAGCAAGCGCCACGCCGGTCGAGCGAGTCCGCTCTGAAATTCATTCAAGTCAACCGAGACCGGAATCGCGGCGTTCGAACTTCATCCGCGAGCCGTTTCGGTCTCGATAAACGGCGACCAGGAATTCAGCCGGTTTTCTCGACCGGCGCATGCTCTGGAGCTAACCCGTGGTGGCGCTGCGCTTACCACGGGCTACCTGCTGATATCCCTCCGGGATGCAGACAGTGCACGAATGCCAAAGGACTGGCGATGAGATTTGTACATCATTCCCACTCGGCAGCTTGCGCAGCCTGTTCGCCGTCGAGCTTCGCTCGATTGAGCGGTATTTGCCTAAAAGCGGTACTAGAAACGACTACTTCCCTGAAGCAAATGAATAAGGAATACAGGAAAGAAGGAATATGTTGTAATTTGGAAGGCCAATTCCAGGTTCTTGGCGATTCTGAACCACTTGAACAGACGCAGTCCGATTACTTGGTGACAACAATATGAGTCGTTACTTTCACGGCGCAATGACGAAAGCCCAAAGGATGCCATCATGAAATTGGAGCTCACTGGCGTAGATTCGCGATTGTCTGCCGTGGTCTTGAGTGCGCTTGTCTTACATTCGGCAAGCACCGGGAGCGCCGAAGAATCATCCATCGAACTAATACGCAAGCATCACGGAATTGACGTTCGTTGCACGCTACCTGATATCCTGCCGGATGGGATTTCTGCGAAAGAATCGACTGATATATTGGCATTGAGATATTCGAGAAATGTCTTTCATCCTGAACTCGGTCTTTACCCACCGGGCCTTCTAAAGAGATTGGGTTTGAAAACGATTTATGTTGTCAACGATCTGGTTGTGGACGGGACAGATGCAGCAGCCATCGTCTTGCCAGAGGAAGGTAGTCTCTACATCGAAACTGTTTTCCCATGGAGGAACGTATATCTCGCCTCTACATTGCACCATGAGATCTACCACTTGATTGACCGGAAGGATGGCCACCTCAATGACGACAAGAAATGGTGTGCATTGAATCCGAAAAGTTTCACTTATGGCGAAGAGTTTGACGGACAGGATGGATTTTTTACTGAGTACTCTGCTTTCGATATGGCTGAAGACAAAGCAGAGCTGTTCTCGAGTCTTGTAATGTTTGAGAACTTGGTGTGGCAAAAATGCAAGACGGACGTCGTGCTTGCGAAGAAGGTCGCTCTAATCAAACAAAGGACTGCGAAAGCATCGTCTGGACGGTGTAGTGAGGCATTCTGGGAGAGGGCTTCCTGGAGAAAGTGGAACAATCAAGGGCAGTCTTTTTTTGAGAGAGAAGAAAACTACTGACTACTCGCAACCAACTCCAAACACACCAACTTCTCCGAACCTCTCACATACAACAATCCGTGAGAAACCACCGGAGCCGACCACGCCGGATTCCCCAGTTCCAGTTTCATGTTCGCGACTTCGCGATACGCTGTCGCATCGGCCGCGATCAACGTCAAACCGCCATCTTCGCTCAGACTGAGTATATGCCCGTCGATGTAAAGAAAGGATGCGCGAGCCAGCGAGCGCTCGGCCCACTTCACCTCGCCGGTCTTCCAGTCAACACAGCGTAGCTCTTTCTTCGGACTGTCTGTGCAACCATACATGAGGCCACCATGCACGACTGGCGTCATCCAGTGACTGGCCATTATCTTCTCGCGAGTCTTTGGCGGATCTTGCCAAGTCACCACCGGCTGGCCCCCCTCTCCCACGGGGCCAAGATCAAACTGGCAGCAACCCTTCTCATAAGATTCGGTGATTAAGACACGGCCATCCGCGACCACAGGAGTCGCCGCGTTTACCGTCTCCAGCCTCTTGGCTCGCCACGGAAACTTGAACAGCTCTTTGCCATCATTCGCCTGAATCCCCACCAGATTCGCGCGACCAAACGCCAGCGCGACAGCCGTGTCACCGCATTGCGTCATCTTGATTGATGAGTAGCTGGCCAGATCATCAACCACGGAATAGACGACTTTGCCAGTCATTTTATCCAGCGCCATGATCGCCGTTCCATTCGACGTCACCGTATCCAGCTTCATCACACTCGTGCCAAGATCCTCGTCCGGACTGCCACCGATCATCACCAGCAGCTTGTCCTCATGAACGACCGGTGTACTACCGACTCCGAAAAAGTTTGGCACGACATCAAACTTCGTGATCGCATTCACGCTCCACAGTTTTTTGCCGTCGGCCACCGAAACGCAATGCAATTGCCCTTCGACTCCGAAGATGTAAACGCGGTCGTCATCGACCACCGGCGAAGTCCGCGGTCCGTTGTCAAACCCGAACGCGTCCTTGTAGTTTGTCTTGTATTCATACGACCACAACTGCTCGCCCGTTTCTGCATTCAGGCAACGCAGCCTCGCCAAATCGTCGACTCGATCAAAAAAGAAACATCGCCCGCGCGACGTTGAACAACTACCGTAACCGGTACCAACGTCGATCTGCCATTTCACAGGTAACCCATCCGCCGGCCATTTTGTTTTGATACCTGTTTCCGGCGACTTGCTGTTTCGGTCCGGACCAAGAAATGATGGCCAGTCGATACCGGTGGTTCGAGTCCTCAGGTCTGGCGGAAGGTCTGTTGTTGCTTCGACCGGCGCGGCCTCTGCATCGGCGACTTGGGCATCCAATGGGCTTGTTGCACCCAGGCCAAAGAGAATCGTAACGAAACCGGCGGCTAGCGCCGTGCCGCTCACAAGCTTCGCAGTAACATATCGGTGGCATTTTGCCGCCGCTTTGATTGACACGGACGGCGGCAGGATGCCACCGATACTTTTCCCTAACGATAGCTGGCCGACATTTCCATTTCGACATCGCCGACGTTCGCCACGGTAAAGCTCGCGCCGTCCGGGCCGCGCTGTTCGGTCAGATCTACGTTCGCGGCCATCTTCAAATTCAAAGTTCGACAATTCAGAATCCCCACGGTAATTTGCCCGGAACTCGACACAGTCGGTTCGCCGTCCGCATCCTGACAGCCCATTTGAATTTCAAATGTCGCTGCCGGAACGCTTCCAGTTGCGGTGGTCAGATTCTGCACTTTAACCATTTTGACCGTGACGGGGAGTGCATCTTTGCCCAGCCACGCTCCAATTAGCTCATCGCCGACTTCCTTGGGCAGGGTTAACACCTCGCCCAGACGTACGGTTCGGCCATTCAGAAAGTTCGCCAGCGGATTCTTTTTGCCGACGGACTGCATGGTCACCTTCACGATGCCAAGCTCGGCTGGCGGAGGCGCCGATCCGTCCGGGTAGGATACCACCAGTTCCTCGGCGACTCGCCGCACCACATACGCTTTTCCAGCAACCGGCTGTGGCTTCGAGGTCGCCAACAGCAAGCGACCGTGAGTTTTCTTGGTCGCCGCTTCGTACTTTACCTGTACGGCCGCGGTTCCAGATTGGGCGACCGTCTCAAGGACGGTTACGATTCGACGCTGTTTGATTGTCTCGTTCTTCGAGTCCGAAGAGATGACTTGACCAGATTGCTGATAAGTCGTTTGAAGACTGGATTTCGTCTTTGTTGACTGGTCAACACGTTGCCCTTCGGTTGCAGGCACGTGAGTGAACGTCACCGTTTGGCCGGCGGTTGATTTTGCAGAGAACGAGACGCGTTTGCCCTGCATCTTGATGGGAAGCTTCTGAGCCTGGCATTCAGCGGCAAGCAACAAGACTGACAACGTAGCGAGCGAGTGGGCAATTCTTGTCATCAAATTCGACTCCACATGGTCGTAGTGGATGAGGCCACGAGTCCTTGGTGGCTTCACGTTCTGCACGGCGGGCGGGAGGGCGAGGCTCCGTCCGAGCCGTGAAGAACCAGCAAGCGTTGCCAGATCCAGCGGCTCGGACGGAGCCTCGCCTTGGGCTGTTGTAAAGTTGGTCTTGCCAATAGTTTTGAGTTGTTCCAGAACGGTGCAAACTGTTGCCGATACATTGACGCGCTTGGCCGCTCCTCCCCGTCGCTTAGGCTCCGACCCTCCTCACGCGACACGTGGTGTGCCCTGCTCATTCTTCGCATGACACCACTGCGTCGGAGGAGGGTTGCCTGGGGCGAGCGGCTGCAATAAATCTGGCGTAAGCACAAATGCCACGCAATATCGAATTTACAACGGCTACCGGGACTCGTTGCCTCGTCCACTACCCAGGCGTTGCTAGAACCAGCAAGCGTTGCCAAGTCCAGCGGCTCGGACGGAGCCTCGCCCTCCCGGAGCCTTACTCGTCCATGCGCGACCAGAACTTGCCTAGTAAGCGGCTTCGGTCACGCGGCGTTCTGTTCGACGCTCGCGACGATCACTTCGTCGAGCCGGCGTGCGACGCATGTCAGCGACCAGGTCCTGGTACCGGTTGTACGTGTCGTAAGCAATCCATCCGAGATACACATTCAGCCCGATCGATGCGAACAATGCCAATAATGTCATAATCCCCACGCCTCCCTGTTCGTAATTTCTATTGTCGTAACTTCCGCTGGTGTTCGGTCTGTTGCCGCTTGCAACGTTATTTGTTCCCGGCACAATGTCGTTGACACCGGCTGGCGATCCACCGGTGACTGGTTTGAAGTTCGGCGTTCCGGCTTGGGCAATCTGCGTCCCGTAACCTCGCAAGTCGGGCGGAGCCACCTGGTTTGGATAATTCGTCGATGGTGTTATCACAGGAGCCGTAATTTGTTGCGCAGTTGGCTGCGTGCCAACGACAGTCGGTGTTGTTGTGGCTGCTGGCGGATACGTCGTCGCCGGATACGCACTGCCGGCATATTGCGGCTGACTCAGAACATCATTCCGAGGCGCCGGCTGAATCGGTTGTTGTATTTGCTGCTGCATTGGTTGTTGAACTTGCTGCTGAACAACGGGTTGCTGGCCCGCTCGATGAACGGGAGCTGGCGACGATTGCGCAGTCTGATTTTGCACTGATTGCTGCTGGTTTCCATACATTTCCGGCTGGGAGAAGTTCGGATTCGAACGGCGGGCTTGCCGGCGTTGCTCCTGCGATTGAGCTTGATTTTGAGTTTGAACTTGCGACTGAGTCGGCGAATCACCATAGCCATAACCAGTTAACTGGCCGCTTCGAGCACGAGGCGCTGGCTGTCGAGTTCCATTCTGCTGCCCAGTCGTACTCGTATTCGTATTCGCATTTGCATTCGCTGCGTAACCGGCGCCTTGATCATTCTGGTTAAAGTTGAACGAATCATCGTCGAACATGCTTTTCGGTTCGCTTTTTCCAGCCACGCTCGAACCAGCCGCAGGAATAAAATTCTCATTCGGCTGGGATCTTGCCGTATCGGGAATCGATGGCAAATACGGTTCACTATCCGTCCCGGCAGCATTGTTCTGGTGACCGGCCTGGAAAACTGACGCCAAATCGTTGCGATTGCGACCCGTCGCGTTATTTCCGTACAACGAATCGCCGGATGTGTTTCCAGTCGCCGGGAAGAACGAAGGGCCTGGCTTCCGCGTATCCGCAGGATCGCTGGCTGGTTTGCCAAAGTCGAGAGGCGGTTTTGGCCCCTGGTTTACGTACAGCGAGTTATTGGGGCGCGAGGTGGGCGTCGGAATGGGTGACAGCTTCAGTCCGTTTCCGGTGGCTGGATCTTTTCGGTCCGAGTCGCGTGCAGAGAGAAATCCGTCGGCGGGTCGATTCGAGAAGTCCTGATTCGGCATAAACTGGGCCGGAGCGACTCGCAGTTCGTCATCTTCGCCACCAGCCAGCCGAACTTTCGAGCGGTCGAGGTCGTAGATCGAACGCGACTTGCCCTTTGCAGTCGATGGATCGCTGGATTGAAGTCGGATCGCGTCGTCCAGCTGCGTCGTCAGTTTCGACGCAGGGGTATCGACGGAGTCTCCATACAGGGAGCTTCGATTGTCGCGCACGGGGTTCGCGCGGTGCGGATTTCGAACAGAGTTGCGTCTGGTCGATGATGTCTGCGTTCTTTTCTTGAAGAGCGGGGGCGGTTGCATCGACGATTGCGCGGCAACACTGCCCACAAGCGTGATGACCGACAACAGAAAGACGACAGTCTTCATTGGTTTATCCCTTCGATCTATCGGTCGCGGAAGCAATGCTGCGAAAGCATCGCCAAGCTACCTTGATTCCGCAGAATCGTAGATCTGTCGCCAATCCGAGTAAACACCGGTTCGGATATGGGAAAAACCACGAGGGAAAACCGGGCTATGCCGAACCCCAGGCGGCTGGAGGGTGCTATCACTGAGGGCTTGGTGTAATTCAGCTCTCCGGCGTGATCGGCTGACGCGAGAGTGTTGGAGTACAGGCTTTAGCCTGCTGAGTTACGTTGTGCCGGGATCTTTTTGGGTGTGGTTGGGGTGCGCGGTCGCAGGCTAAAGCCTGTACTCCAACGTGCGCGGTCGCGCATGAAAAATGCGTGCACGCGATTCTGCATGCACGCATTTGGTGATCCTGATTGAAGGCAGCTTACTACACTTCAGGTCTAGGCGGCGTCGCCCATGGCACCAAGGCCATCCTCGTCGTCGACTTCGTGCTCGGCAGATTCGCCTACGGATTCTGCTTCTTCATCTTCTTCGTACTCGTCGTCTTCATACTCTTCTTCGTCGTCTTCCGCATCTTCGGCGACAATCTCGTTGCCGTCCTCGTCGACTTCGACCTCTACATACTCATACTCGTCATCTTCACCTTCTTCGCCTTCGGCATCCTCTTCCACATCGACGTACTCATACTCGTCGTCTTCCTCTTCACCTTCGGCGACTTCTTCATACTCATAGTCGCCATCGTCTTCTTCATCGACCTCGACGTATTCGTACTCGTCTTCTTCACCTTCTTCGCCTTCGGCATCTTCGTACTCTTCGTCGTCGTCTTCCGCATCTTCGGCGATGATCTCATTGCCGTCTTCGTCCACGTCTACTTCGACGTACTCGTATTCGTCGTCTTCCGCTTCATCGACGTCAACATACTCGTACTCTTCGTCGTCATCTTCAGCGACTTCACCCTCTTCACCCTCTTCATCATCGAGTTCGTCGGTCACCTCTTCGTACTCGTACTCTTCATCGAGGAGCGCTTCACCAGATTCGGTCGAACTCACGACATCTTCGTTCGTCAATTCTTCTTGAGTCGGGTCAAAAGCCATCGTCGTCTCCCTGGTATCCGAAGCGGTGTCGAGTGAATCGTTCTGTTCCGTCAGTCTCGATTCGATACCCTGTTCATCGTCAAATTCGATCCGTTCCTTAACCGTGGAAGTCACTTCTGCGGCATCGTTTTTTTCGCGATCGACGATCGGCAATTCTTTTTCTGAGTCAGCTTTTCTAAAGTCATCAACAATCGGCTCGGCAGGCTCCGGCAGCTGCGGGCCATAAGCAGCATTTTCAACGGGAACCAGAAGCTCGCTGAATTGCTTCGGCGGATTGCCAATCTGCGGCGTTTTGTCGTCTTTGTCGGGAAACGGACGTTCAGGATCTTCGCTAAAACCGAGCGGTGTGTCCGATTGCGTGAAGTACGAGCCTGCGGGGTTGATAGCGTTGTCCGGCCGATATTCCCCCGCAATCGGGCCATCGTGACCTAACAAGTTTCCGTCACCAACCTGTTCGGGATAATCGGCAAAGTCTTCCGGCTCGGCTGGCAACGGTCGCGACTTTTTCGCCGGACCAGAAATGATCGGTGGCAAATTCACGCTTTCGACGCGTTCGACGCGTTCGACAACGTCGATTCCGCCGTCCATTGGAGGCCCGATTGCTCCGGGAATCTCGTCGATGATTCGATCGTCCGTGTGACCGACTGTTCCATCGAGCCTCTGGTACCGATCCGGGGCATCGAAAACGGGACGTTGAACCGGAGCCATAGGAGTATCGGCCCGGTCCTTTACGGGCAAGTCGTCATTCCGTTCTGGACCGACTGGGATACTACCAATGGCCGGCATGTTCGGTCCACTTACATTCATGTCATGTTCGAGCTCCTGCACGAGTTCCGAAAGCGGGCGATACTCATCAATTTGATACTCGGGGACGGATGTGTTTCCGATGCTTGCGTTGTTTCTGGAGAGGAAATCACCTGAAAGATCATTGCGAACGTCACTACGAACCGGTGGATCATCCCACTGCCGGTAGTAATCTCGCGGCATTCCGCTGGCGTACGGATACTCTTGCCCGTCAGAATACTCATCGTGAAAAGTGCTTCCCGGTCCGGGTCCGACAGCGGCGGGTGCGTGAAATCCAAGCAGGGTTGAATCGTCACCCGACGACGGCATTGAGCCAACGGAAGCCGTCGAACTGGCAATCGGAATCGGAATCGGAATCGCGTTCGACGAGTGATGATCCGAGGCACCCAAAACCTCGGTCGCCCCGGATGCCCCCAGCACGACATCAAGTGCTGGCGTTTGCTCATTGGCCAGCCTCGAAATCTTTCCGCCAAGCAATTGAGCCACCGGTGAGGGCTCCAGCAGCTTGCCGGGAAGCCGATCCATCGCATTGGCGACTTCGATAACTGGATCTCCAACGACCTCTTCGTCGGAGGCATCGTCCATCGAGTCGACAAACTCTTCCGTCGAAGCCCCGGCACGACGTGGAATGTCCCGCACGTCGACTTGGAGATTGGCAAAGATATCCTTGATATGTCGATGACAAGTAAACACTAGCACCTGATGGCCGGCTCGGGCAAAATCGGCAATCACCTTCGCCGCCGACTCGGTCCGATCCGAATCAAAATTCACGAGGACGTCATCGAGGATTACCGGCACCTGAACGCCCCGCCGCTTGTACCCTGCGACCAGCGCCAGTCGCAAACTCAGGAACAGTTGCTCGCGAGTTCCGCGACTGAGCACTTCAATCGGCAACTGCCGTCCATTGCCATCTTCCACAATCAGCACATCTTCGGCCAACGGAGTCCAAATACGAATGTAGCGCCCATTGGTCATACGCTTCAGATAGCGACTGGCCTCTTTGAGGGTATCCGGCTGGCGATCCTTCTCATACTTTTTGTAGACGCTCGCGAGCAGGCTGCTAAACGAGTCGACAACCTTCCACTTGTGAATTCCTTCGTCGGTCTGGTGGCGAATGGTCCCGAGTTTCAGGTGGGCCATGCCCAACGTCCGATCGTTCGAAAGGTTGCGAATCTGTTCGGTGATCTGCCCCAGCCGATATTGCAGCTCTTTCAGCCGGGCGGCCGATTGCTCGATCTCTTTTTGGACTCGTTGCAGTCGTGATGGAAGTTGTGCCGCGTCGCCGCTGTTCAGTTGTCGCTGAATCGTCTTTTCCTGCGTGCCGCTTCCAATCGCGTTGTCGATGGCTGCCTGAAGGGTTTTCTGTTTCTGCGTGAGCGCGACATATTCCTTGCGCCGCTTCTGCATGCGAAGAAGATCATCCTCATCAGCGGCTCCCGCCATCGCGATTTGATTACTGCGGCGACGCTCGAGCTGTTTAATAATGCGTCCAATTTTTTGATACTCGTGCTTCTGCTCGCGTTCCCGCTGCTTTAGCGACTGCTGCCGCTTCGCCAGATCATCCTCCGCCGACATGGCACTTACGAGCTGATTCAGTCGGTCACTCGGTCGCTCACTTACGGGACGAATCAGGGCGTCGGCCATCAAGTCGCGGAGCCGTTCCGCAATCGCGGCTTGCTCGGTTTTCGCGTGTTCATGTTGCTTACGGCGTTCATCCAGCACCCGATGCAGCTGAATGAGACTGCCGGCTTCTCCAGAAAGCGCCCGAATCTGTTCGGCGGTCACTCGGGTCGAGAGGCCAAACGAGCGTAGCGTTTCCTCCCAGCGATGACGCGTTTCTTTCATCGACTTTGCGATGGCGATGGCGCGACTTTCGGCCTGCTCAGCAAGCTTGACCATCCCGCGACGTTGATTCTCCAGTGGCAAAAGCGCCTCTAACCGAACCAGCCGCGTTTCGGTGTCGCGCAGACTGATGGCTCCCGTGCGACGCGTTCCCTGCTTGACGGATGTTTTGCTGGGCAGTTTTGCATTTTGCTCGCCAAGCTCCTCAAGTTCAATTTCTGAATCTTCGACTTGAGCCGTCAGCAACTCAAACTGCCGCTGCGTGTCGCGCATCCCGTCGCGAACCGGAACGTCGAGCACGAACTTGAGCAAACTGGCAACCGCGGTGCCGATGACGCCCATGAGCATAAACGTACTGCGATACTGCACTGGAACGCTCAACCAGTCGCCAAAGAGCCCCGCCAGAAAGAGCATGGAACCAAGCGAGAACAGCACGCCAAGCGCTTTGACAATTTCGAGCGGCAGCAACTGGTTCACGAGTACGCTGGCACGACGATCTTCGATCTGCGTCAACTCTCCGGTGAGGTCTTCAAGCTCCTGCCGGACTTTCATTTCGCGTCGCAGCCCGGAAGCCGCACCCGTTGTCTTTTCCATCGCCGCCAGGACATCATCCGCATCCTGTCGCTCGAACCAGTCGGGATC
>CALHZT010000006.1 GCA_938040995.1 uncultured Pirellulaceae bacterium
TAAATTCGATATTGCGTGGCATTTGTGCTCACGCCAGATTTATTGCAGCCGCTTGCATAACCTCGGTCGCCCGCCCAAAGCAACCCTCCTCCGACGCAGTGGTGTCATGCGAAGAATGAGCAGGGCATACCACGTGTCGCGTGAGGAGGGTCGGAGCCTTAGCGACGGGGAGGAGCGGCCATACGCGTCGATATATCTGCAACAGTTCATGTCCGTTCTGGCCAACGTAAGATCCGCTGCAAGGCCAACTTTACAACACCCCACCGAGCCGCGCATCTCCACGCGTATTCGTCCCGCCAATTGCCGTTTGAGATCGGCAGTCCAGCAGAGAAATTGTTCGTTGCAGAAAGCTACGGCGGCTCAGACGGAGCCACGCCCTCCCGTTCGATGAACTTCTCCAGATCGTTTTAGTTGTAGAACCGATCGAACATAAACGCCCAGAGCATATCCAGTTGCCGAACGGTTGGGCTGTGTTCCGTGACGGCCTGTTTCAGCCACTTGTACTCGCGTTCTGACAGTCGGTCGAAAACGCTTTTCTCGATATTCGACTGGTAGCTGGAGCTCACTTCGGACGGCGGAGCCTGCAAGACGAGATCCTGCATTGGAACTTCGTACCAACCATCCCAGTAGGCATGCAGCTTTAGATCCTGGACAAGCTTTCCATACTCGCGGCGAGTCGCGTTTGCATTTTCATGAGCCGCTTTGGCGGCGGCTTTCGTCAGCATGGCCTGAAAACGCGTGTCGTACTGAATCCGACAACTTACATACCGAGCCGACTTGTCGGGATTCAGCATAAACTGCCGCATGGCAAGAAATGTCTCGGACGGCTGTAGCGTCTTGACCTGGTCAAAAAGTACACGCCCATTCGACTTCAGCGTGATGTGCCGATCACCAGTAACCGCTTTCACTTTATCGAACGAGCCGGGCGCTATCGTCGCCAACTCCGTACCGTCTACGGAAACTGTGTACGGTTGTTTCGTGGTGTTGTCCACGTGAATGTAGACAAACTGCTCTTTGGGGACACAGCCGACCGCCGCAATCAATCCGATGAAAACGGTAGATAAGAAGATCCGCTGACAGGTTGAGCTGTTCATGTTCGCCTTTCAATTTCCAGACCATATAGATGTCTTCGAAAATTAGCTCAGGAAAACCCTCCGTCAACAAAAGAGGGGGAGCGGATAGCGCAACCGGCATATCCTGCACTGCCGTTCTCTTGCTCGTTGCGTATTCACCGGGCTCGCATTACAGTCATCCACGTTTCTTCTGGCACTTCGGGCAGAAGAATGTACTCCGTTGTGCCTGAACAATACGCTTGATCGTTCCCGACTTGCAGCGAAAGCACTTCTCGTCGGCTCGCATGTAAACCTGATGATGGTTCTGGTACGAGCCATCCTGATTGAGCGCATTCCGGTACGTCCCGTCGCCAAGCGTCGAACCCTCATACTTGATCGCCGTACTCAGAATTTTGTGCGTCGCAGTTTCGACTCGCTTCCACATCGCCGCGCTCATCGACTTGCACCGCTTCTGTGGGTGTATCCCCGCGACGTGCAGAATTTCGGCGGCGTAGAGATTGCCAATTCCGGCTACGGCGCGCTGATCAAGCAAAGCGACCTTGATCTCGCGACTGCTGCTTCCCAGCTTATCGGCTAACTGCTCTGCCGTCGCGGTCAGGGCATCAGGTCCCAAACGGTGCGAACCAAACTCTGCCGCCAATTCGTCGCCATCAAAGACTTTGACATTCCCCAGTCCACGCCGGTCCCAATACAGCAGCTTGCCCCTGGACAGCTGTATTTCCAGTCGCAAATGAGTTCGATTCGGCGGATCCGCGACGAGAACCAGCCCGGTCATTCGCGGCTCGAACACCACCGAGTCACCGGACTGCAGCTCCACGACAACCCGTTTTCCCAACCGCCCTGTTCCGACAATCTTCTGACCTTCCAGCCGCCGTTTCAGTTTGGCTCGGGTCGGATAAATGAGAATGGGTTTTAGCTTGCAGCGTGGAAAATCGACGTTACGAATTTTCTTTCCGACGACGGATAGAATTCCGCGGCGCATTGTTTCCACTTCGGGAAGTTCGGGCATGGATTCGACTTCTGCTTGTTATTGTCACGTGTGTAAACCCCGCAATTGGCACTCACCTGGATTGCAAGTTTGGCGGGTTCGACGGGCTGGACAGTTGGTAACGGTTGTGACAGGAACTTCGAGTGCAATTGGAGTTTGTAAATTAGTCGTGGCGGCTATGACAGAACTACTTTAAGATAGTGATCACTCCTCAACGAAACGGTCCCCGTCTGTGAAATCGTCGTACCAAAACCTGATTATTGCCGCCGCACTTTGCACGTGCGCTGCCATCGGACTTCAGTCCTCGTTGGCTCAGCAAACACGCGAGGTCAGCTTTCGCAAATCCAATCAGGCATCGAAACGTGATATTGGCAGTGCCAAAATTCTCGACGGCGAAGTTTACATTTATCATATCTTCGTCTCCGATCCCCACAGCCATTGGGCAGAAGGCGAAGTCGCCACTGTCAAACGCAAGCTGAATGAAGCGTACAGCTTCATCACTCGCCAGTCGCGAAAGCATGGGAAGCGGATCAACTTCGTTGACGATTTTAGCGGCTTTGTCAGCCTTGATCGTCGAGTCCCTGTCGATGCACACGCCGATCCTGAATGGACCGAGTATACAATCGACAAAGCGACAGGTGGTTCCAGCGTCCAGCTTGTTCAAAAGCTCCGCGAACAGTCAAAGATCAAGAGCATTGTCATTTGCCTGCACGTCAACAAGGCGGCTCTGTCCTACAACCTCGCTTTTTACAAGAACGTTTCGCAGAAGTATCAGGCGGAACGGATGATTTGCTTCTCTGCCTACCCGGACGGTCGGGAAACTTCCTCGGCGACTTATGCCCACGAAGTCCTGCACCTGTTCGGAGCCGGTGATCTTTATTTCCCGTACGACAACGACGGGCGTCGAAAATCGCACGCAGCACGACTGTTTCCGAACGATGTCATGTATCGAGTCGACTACAACATTGATTCTTTGAATGTTGGGCCGTTCACAGCATATCGCGTTGGCTGGACGGATTCGCTTGATCCAAAGTACTCGGGTTTCGAAGACTAGGAACC
>CALHZT010000007.1 GCA_938040995.1 uncultured Pirellulaceae bacterium
GGCAACAAGATACTGCCGCAGCGTTTCCTGCCGGTTGTTCAGTTCGCCCGCAATCTGGCGAACAATAATTTCCTGAGTCGGATCGACCTCGTACACCTGAACGGCTCCCAGGTCGGTCGAAAGGATGACTCGGCGCCCCTCCGAAACCAGCGGCTGCGACACCGATCCCTCCAGCCGGATCGAGTCGATCGCCGGGAGCAAACCACTGCCCGCATCATTGGCACGCAACACATGCAAGATCGCCTGCGACCCAACACCCTCCACGACGAACACCACACCGTTGTTCACAAGCGGCGGCAACGACACAGTGCCCGGTTTGTGTCCGAGGTAATAAACGTCCGTACAACTCATCGAATTCGCGTCAAACACGAACAGACTCGAATGCTCACCCGGTTGGTAAATGATGCCTCGCTGACGATCAATCGCGGCAGCACCAACCAGCGACTGCGGCACCTTCGATGCGTGCACAGGCGCTCCGTCGGCCGCATTGAGCAGCAAGATTTTCCCTGACGCCGTGGAGACGAAGATCATGCCGTCGTTCAGATTCATCGCAGCCGCTGGCTCGTTCAGAGGAAGTCGCCAGACTACCCGGCCATCCGCTGCGGCCAGTCGGAGAACTTCGTTCCGATCTTCATCGAGCGCCAGAATGTCGGCTCCGGGAGTCTCGTCGACCACCACCGGCGAGACGCGTGTGCGGAAGCCAATCCAGCGCTGCCAGAGCGGCTCACCAGTATCTGCATTCAACCCGTACAGTCCGCCCCTCGCCAGAACCGGCACGACAAAATCGGCCAGCCCGGCGGACGTGTTGGATGTCTGGTCCGCGAGGACAATCTGTCGCAGCCCACCGGTAACCCGGTCTTTCGCCGTCGCCTGAACTCCAGCGTCGATCTTCTCCACACGAGCGACTTCGGCTGCGGTAATCTTGCGAACCGACTCACCAAGCTCTTCATTGTTGCTTAGCCCAGGATAACGACTGAGCAGAGATTTGCGTGCATCGTAAGCTGCTGCAGTGTCACCAGCCGCCGCGGCCTCGCCGATCTTGTCAATCGTGCCCTTCAGTTCGCCAGCGCGAGCGATGTCGCGCTCGATCAATTCGACTTGCTGTTTCGTTTTGTCCAGCCGCCCCTGAATCGGCTGTCGTACCGATGTTGGACAGTATTCAGAATTTTCAATCAACGCGAGGGATGCGCCTGCCTTGTCAAGTTCCTGCTGTTTCTCGTCCGCCGACTCCAGCGCTTCGGCCCGACCGACAAAGCCATCGTAAATCTCTGGAAGAATCCCGCTTAACTCATCTTTGACTTCCTCGAACGCATCTTCGCGATTCATCGCTGCAAGTTCTACCTTTGCGAGGTCGTATGCGCGATCCCAGTCCTTCTGGTTCTCCACCATCTGGCGCATCTTCGCGAGGCTAACTTTGCACTTCGCGAGGCTGACCTGCTCGGACTTGGGGTACCGTTCGAGGAACTGCTCGAATTTGCTAATGGCCTGCGAGTAAGACTGAGCCTTGTAGTCCTCATTGGCAAGGTTGAAAACGGTGGCAGCGTCACCACGAGTCATCAGGAACCAGAGTAAGACACCGACGAACAGAAGCAATACCAGACCACCGCCCCCCAACAACAGCAGCGGCGAGTCCCAACGATTGGCTCGCTTGACGGGGCCTTTTCGTCCGCCACCCATCAGCTTGCCGAGCAAGCCCTTCTTTTTCCGCCTGGCCGTTCCGCCGACCGGCGCGGCGAGATTGTCATTGGCAAAACTGTCATCACCGAAACTGTCGGACATGACTCCACCACCGCCAGCAGACAATTCGCCGCTGTCGCCAATCGGTGTCACGCCACCAAACTCGTCGCCATCGAGTGGATCGAGCGGAGTCAGCTCCATGCCGCCGGACGACTCGTCAACGGGCTCCAGCTCTTCGAGCGGTTCCAATTCGCCGCTATCCATCGGTTGGAGATTATCATCGGAGAGCGGTTCGAGCTCTTCCGATGGTTCAGCAAGCGTCAGACTGGACGACGATTCGAGCGGCGCAAGGGTTGGGCTGGACAACTCGGCAGAATCGTCAGGTTCGATCTCTTCCAGCGGTTCGAGTTCTTCCAGCGGCTCGAGCTGTGCACTGGAATCTTCAATCGACGCGAGCCCGAGGTTACTTTCAGATTCCGGCGTGGCCGCTGCCTGCTGTTCCTTGACCAGATCTTTTAATAGCGACTTGGCCTGGTCCTGTGTCAGCTTGCCCTTTTTCACGAGCAGCTTGGCAATTTTCTCCGGGGCAACATCCTTGCCGGCGCTTGCGATCTGGCCGTGGATCTTCTTCAGCGTTTTTCCGCTGATAAATCCGCGTTCTTCGATCAATTGCAGTAAACGAGTTGCGCTCATCCGTCGTTGCTTTCCCTGTCCGCTAATGTTGACGGTGTGGCGGCGATCGTACGCCGTGACCGTGCCTCAACCGTCCGCAGAGCCCCAAAACTGATTCCAAATTTGCAAGACGAAAATCCACGCCCGGCGAACGGTACCAGTCACTAATAAGGACTCTCTTCCACTGTTACAAGTTTTACCTGTTCCATGCCGATCTCGTTCCCGGCATCCATCGCCGAGACGACTTTCTCATGCGCCGCATCACCGTGCGCCATCACCAGCAACGATTTCGATTGCGAATCGTCACTTTGTGCCCGGCGGAGCTTGATCAACAAATCCTGGGCACTCCGGGCCTCTTCTTCATCGTCCCACGAAGCCGCCGAAACGTGAAACGTGTTGAACTCGTCGACTCGAACCACAATAAAATCCGGATCGTCTTCGAAGTCTTCGACCGACTTGTTGGTACTCGGCTGGTCCTTTTTCGGTACCGGCACCTCGAACGATTTTTGCATCGTGAACGCAGCGGTCACCATAAAGAAGATCAGCAGCAGGAACGTGACATCCACCATCGGAGTCATATCCATCTCGGATTCTTCACGTTTCGATTTCGAACCGAAGGTGATCGGCGCATCATCGTCCTGATATACCATGTTAACTCTCCTCCAACACGGCGACGAACACTTTCGCATCATCGACAAAACCGCAGGCCTGCATGACTCGAGACACTTCGCGATGCTTGACGGACTTTTCCGCCTTGATAATGATCTGCTGCTTGTTCTCATCCCGCATCATTCGCTCGACATAGTCGGCAATGACGGCCTCTTGCTCGGCCAAGTCGATACTCGTGATGCGGTTCTCTTCGACCGCTCCATCCCCCGTGTAAATGTTGACCGCATCTCCAGTTCCCGGCGTGATCGTCAGCACGGCAGAGCTTTTGACGGTTACCGCCGTACCATTTCGCGCCTTTGGCAAGGTCACTTCCGAATCGGAATCTATCTTTGATGCCACGAGAAAGAAGATCAGCAACAGGAACGTGATATCAATCATCGGTGTGATATCCATCTCGCCATCGTCGCGAACACGACGCCGTTTGAGGACCGGCGCTTCGTCGAACTCGGCTGAGTCGATCGCTGATGAGGATTCTGACTGGTTCATATCTGATGTGGGGTGGTTTGTTTTGAGGAGGTCGTGGACGGAAGGCCCTCCCCGTCGCTTAGGCTCCGACCCTCCCGGAATTCACTCGTGGAACTCGTAAAAGGGAGGGTGGCCAAGACTTCCGTACTGCCTGATTCACTGAGGTGACGACCGCCAACGGACGACTGCCAACTTTTCTTCCTACCTCATCCTCGCGTCCGAGCCGACATCGGGCGCTTTTCGAAACACTTCCATGAATCGTGTCAGGCCCGCTCCGACCAGATCTTCCATTTTCGCAATTCGGATATTGATACTTGCCGTGCACATCACTAGCGGAATTGCGATCGCCAGGCCAGCCGCCGTCGTTACCAGCGCGACCATGATGTCACCGGCGAGTGCGTCTGTCTGAACATTCTCGGCACCTGCCAACTTGGAGAATGCACCCATCATGCCCATCACCGTTCCGAGCAACCCGATCATCGGTGCACTCTTGATCACGGTATTTACCCAACTGAGTCGATGTTCAAGATCAGCGAGCACGTCCCGCTGAAACCTGTCCGCCACCATGGCTCGAACACGCTGATATCCCAGCTTGCGATTGTTGACGGCTAACATTGCCAACTGCGGGATCGCCCGAAGATCGTTCGCCAACTCGGCTTCGACACCCGGATAGTTTCCCGAAGCCACCATTGGTTCGATCTTGTTGAGTAACTCATCCTGCTCCTGCTCTGAGCGAAAACGCTTCTGCGCTACACGCATCCAGACCATCACTACACAAAAAGCTCCCCACAGCGCAACGCCAAACAGAACGAAATAGATCCCGTTGGCAATAAGCCCCGTAAGGCCCTCAATCGCTTTTGTCATCCTGTCCCTTCGTCTGGATTATTTTCCGAATATTGTGTCAATATGTTCCGGTGTCGTTCGTCGCTTTCGACCGAAGCGCAGCTCTCTTAATGGCCTCGCCGTCGTCGTTGTTCCATTACGAAGAACGTATAGCGATCGCCATCGGGCTGCACGCCAAATACCGTCTTTGCAATTCCCTCGAGGGGAATGTCTCCAGCGTACTTTCGCTCAATCCCAGCCAGCAAATTTACCGTATTTGCCGGGTAGAACTGCACGTGAACCTTCCCCTTGACGACCACGCCTGCCTTCTGCAGCAGCTTCTGATCCGCCAATTTTAGTTTGCCCTTTCGCCAGGCGAAATAGATGCGATCCTCACCATCCGCAGGCCCCTGCCTGGTGTCCGGGCGGCGCTTGCTCAGATTGAACGCGTAATCAATCGTCGGGCTCCCGCCTCCGACCGCCGCCAATTCGATTCCAAATGAATCCAGCTGCTCGGCATAAACAGCCTGCGTCGAAGTCGAAAAGAGAATCTCCCACCGTTGCCAGCGCGGAATAATGTCCGCCGTCCCACCTTCGCCAAGCCTCCCACCGCCGCCTTTTCCCTTGGACGAAGAGCGGGCCTCGCCTTCGAAGGATTCCAGCGTGGCCTGCTGAGACGATATGGCATCCGTCACCGCATCGAGCGTCTCTTCGATCTCCGGTTCCGTCAAATCCTCGACTTCTTCCTCACCCGGCTCCTCCAGATCGTCCATGTCGCCAGTCGTGCTACCAGCCGCCAAGGGTTCAATAAACTCGATTGCAACATCTTCCTGCGACACGAACACCTGGCTGGACGCCCACATGACCAGAAGCATCGCCACGGCAATTCCGACAAGCAGCAGACTCGCGACCAGCAGGCTCGCAGTCTTGTCGAATGCCGAGACGTTAAGGCTGGCATTCTCGATGGCTGGCTGTTTGGAAGCAGCCGCTGGTTTGTCTGATCCGATTTGCTTCACGAGTGAATGTTGATCCGTCTACGTTCTATTTCGTTTCCGATTTGAAATTTGAAATTTGAAATTTGCGATTTGCGATTTGCGATTTGCGATTTGCGATTTGCGATTTGCGATTTGAGATTTGAGATTTCAGATTTCAGATTTCAGATTTCAGATTTCAGATTTAAAGTCTCCGCGACCATTACCACGAAGCTACCCGCCTGAAGTACCTTTATTGCAGGAATTGCGCTCCGGGCCGGATCGACTGATACCATGTCTTCCACTTCAGAACACCTTCCTGCTGTTCTTCCGCAGTCGGATATTGCGGTATGTCAAAACCGTCAAACTTGCGGCTGATAAAACGCAAGGCGTTTCTCGCCGCCACGAACACCTCGGCGTCTTCGTCAGCGAGTGCATATATAAGCACCGGCACGTTATCCAGGTCGCGATGGTGGCTGAGTGCCTTCACCGCCAGTCGCCGCGACTCTGCGTTACCTGATTGTATCAGCCGCCGCAATCGTTGGAGGCTCCCCGCGCGATTCTGGGGATCAAGGCTGGAGATTACCGTCTCGGGATTGTCCGCGAGTGCTGTAAAGTCAGGATTGTCCGGGTCTTCCATGATCGACATGATTTCATCCGGCGAAGCCGAAAGTGGTTGTGAGACGATTTTACCCCGCCGCATCCGAATTTTGCTCGTGTCCTTGGGCAAGCCGCGACCGCCAGTCAACAAACCTTCGCCGAGGCTGGCCTTGATTGATTTTTGCGTACTGCGAAGCAGAAAAAGGCATGCAAAGGCAGTATTGGCAATCGGTCCTTCCGATCCAGCCTGCGTCCAGCCACCGCTCGCAACCTGCTTTTCGGCGAGCCAGTCGACACCGCGGTCATACCACCGCGGATTCACTTCGTCGCCGCCGTCAATCTGTGCAAAAAACGACTTGTACCTTTCGACGGCATACAAATAGTAGAAATCGTGCTTACCACCCGGCACGGCAAATTTGTCGGCGAAGTACTGGTTGCCGTCGTTGAGCGCTCGCTTCATCTCCTGCAAAACGGTCGGCGACAGTCCTTTGGCTCTCGACCGTTTCACTTCCTCGCCACTCGCGTCGCCCGATTCGACAGGACGAAAGGCCGCCGGAATCTTTCTCTCGATCTTCACGTTCTTCAGTCGCTGCCCAACTCCCATCAAGTCAGCACAAACGTAAACACTCCCCAGACCACCCGCTGCGAGTGACAACCGAACCTCTGTCTGCTTCACGCGGCCGCCGCCAGATGCCAATTGTCCCTGATAACCCCAGGCACCACTCGGATCCTGAGTTCGCAAAAACCAGTCGTTTAACTTGCCAATCGCGTCCCAGTCCAGATCAATGCCGTTCTTGTAGGCTGACCACGCAGCGAGCACGATATACTGAGACATTGAAGTGTCTCCGTCTGCCTTGCCGCTGTACCCGAATCCGCCGTGCTCTTTCTGCCGCTTCCACATGACGTCCATCAGCTTTTCGATCGTCGCCCGATGCCTGTCGGCATTCAGCTCTGCGAGAAAAATGATGATCAATGTGATTTCGTAACTGGTCGCTTGGCTGGTTAACTTTGCGTCCGTCTGGGCAGCGAACTCTTCGGCAGCTTTGACGGCGCTGACCACGATCGGATGGTCGTATTCTTCATCCTTGACGAATACCAGCGCCTGCAGAGCCTTGCCTCCAGGCAGGCGATGCTCGTTCGCCGCAAGATAACCCTTCGCCGATTCGACCATCGACCGGACTTTCGGATCGTCCGGGGTGTAGGCGCTTACGGGGCGAACCGATCCAGCCACGATGGATATCAGGAGCAGCGCCGCGAAGAATTTGCGATCTACAGGATCGCGCCCGACCGCTTTCCGCCCTACAGGATCGCGCATCCGACTGCCGCCCATCGTCGGACAGAAAGTCGGACAGATTTCCGTTTGAGGCGAGCGATGCTCACGGGAACGATGGCAATCGCCCCTGAAAACCGGCTCGGTCAGTGATGCTTCGCAGCTGCGTCGTTCCATTACTTTCGCGGAGATTGAGCGTTCGTTGATCCGGGCAATTCACCTTGTGCTTCCGTCCTGAAAACACGCTGCCCGGATGGTTGAGGCGAGAAGTGGACGAGGCGAATGTGATGTTAATCGTCCTGATTTTGGGTGTCAAGAAACCCACGGTTCTCTCGAGTCACTTGTACGTTCAATTACCCAAAGCCACCCACGAAACCAATTTCAGTCCAACTGAGGATCGTTCGATCAATTAGTGTCGAATCTCCGTTCATGACGACTCAATTGACGGCCTATGGCGCCTAAGGCTCCTATGGCGTCTTCCCCGCGAACGCGGGGACCCACTCGAAGCGTATTAACGATCAATGTCTGTCCCTGCATCAAAAAGCCAATCCAATTCAATGGATTCCCGCCTGCGCGGGAAAGACGAAGGAATCTCCGTTCATGACGACTCAATTGACGGCCTACGGCGTCTATGGCCGTCTTCCCCGCGAACGCGGGGACCCACTCGAAGCGTATTAACGCTCAATGTCTTTCCCTGCATCAAAAAGCCAATCCAATTCAATGGATTCCCGCCTGCGCGGGAAAGACGGGGAAGATCGGGCAGAATTTCTCGAACGATCCTTAAACACTTAACTGCCTTGACTGTTCGAGCCAGGCCTTCGCAGGGCTCAACCCATTTCGCTCCACACCGAGTCGTACGCGCCGATCTCTTCAAAATAGTCGAGCATCCCCTTGTAGAAATCATTGTTCGCGAGCGTGGCACTGTCCCCGATGACGATCAACTTTCGACGGGCTCTGGTCAACGCCACGTTCATCCGCCGCGTATCCGACAGGAATCCAATCTCACCAGTCGCATTGCTACGCACCAAAGAAATCACAACCGCCTCTTTCTCCCGCCCCTGAAACCCATCCACGGTATCAATTTCAAGCTCGTGATCAATCGACTGCTCACGCAACAGTCGCACCTGAGCCGCATAAGGTGCAATCACGGCGATGTCTTCCAACCGCAAGCCTGCATCGCGAAGCTGCCGAACTTTCTTCAGTACCAACCTGGCTTCTTCAGGATTCCGGCGACTCTCGCCATCCGGTTCCAACTCTTCATCGTAGCCCGCACCGGCGGTGTCAATAAACGTTACCGGAGTTTCGGTGAGAGGAGTCGCCTGGACGCTCTTCAAATCGGAGAGCACATGCGACTGAACCGATTCATGAGCCACCAGCCCGCCATCGTAAAACGAGTCCGAAGAGAATCGCATGATGTCACTGTGCATTCGGTATTGCACGTCCAGTCGCCGAGTCACAAGATCGCCGTACGCCTCGACGACTCGTTCATGGAGGCTGGTCGCAAAGCCTTCCTTCGCGGCTTCACGCGAAACCACTGTCGGCGGTAACTGGCAATGGTCGCCGGCAAAGACGACCCGGTATCCGTGAAGCATCGGAACCCAACAGCCCGGCTCCGTGCTCTGGCAGGCTTCGTCCACGACGATTAAGTCAAAGAACAGCTCGCCCAGCCTTTCGGGGTTCACCGTTGTCGTGCAACAAACGACATCCGCATTCTCCAGAATGTTTTGAATCGCACTTTGCTCCAGCCGCCGGGCGTCGGCCTTCAGCCGCTTGGCTTCGCGCCGCATGTCCTGCTTGGCACCTCTCGCCGGGCGCGCTCGCGTAAATCGACCGGCCTGGCGGAACAGCCCTTCCGCCTCTTTGTACATGTCCTTGATAATTGGCATGCTGTCATGCGACTCGACGAGCAAGTCCATCGTGTGATCACGTAAATCTTCCGTCACGCGAGCCGGATGCCCCAGCCGCACGATGTTCACCTCGGTGTCCGCCAAACGCTCCAGCAGATTGTCCGCCGCCGTATTACTCGGCGCACACGCAAGCACTTTCTGTTCAAGCTTGACCGCCTGACGTATCAGTTCGATCACCGTGGTCGTTTTGCCCGTGCCCGGCGGACCATGAATGATCGCGAGATCCGAGGCCGTCAACGCAAACTCGACCGCATCTTTTTGCGACTGGTTGAGTTCGGTAAAAAAATCGCCAACCGGTTGGGGGTGAAATTTTGGCTCGCGCTCGCCCATGACGACTTTGCGAAGCGTACCCAGTCGCCCGGTTGCGTGCTTCGCCGTGTGAATCGCCTTCAACTGCCGTTGTCGTGTAATCTCGTCCGCAGACAAATCGATACGGAACACATCCCCCTCCGGCCACTCGTCCAACGCCACCTGGATGAGGTCGTCCCGCTTGCGACTGACGACTCCCTGCAGCGCATCGTCCGCGTCATTGTCGAACGTCGACACGACGACCGGTGAGCCAACCCGAAGCCGATTCCACGGCAGCCGCAATTCACGATTCCGCTTCACGAAACTGACGAGGTATCGCCCGGCCAGCCCGGTTTGATGATCCGATACGGCGAGGTCGATAAGCGACTCACCCGTCTTCTCGGCATCTTTGGCGCTTCGCATTCTTCGACGAGCCGCCAGTCGCTGCGTCTCGGCAGCCGATTCCATTTCGAGCCAACGGCTGAGCTTTTGAAAGTGATCTTCCTGATTCAAAGTGGGTGACTCTTTAATGAAAAAGCTCTGGAATGTTGAAAAAAGAAAACGGCAGCCTGCCATGTAAGTTGCCGCCAGTTAACACCGTCAAGACTGCAACGAGACAATATGTGTCCAAAACGCGACACACTTGGGATTTTTTCACGCTATACCGCGGGGCAAACCGACGAATCAACCAGTGCAAGGAGTCTAACGGATCTGTTGAGGGACGGGCACAGCGTTTGCCTATACACCCTGTATCAGTCGAAAATTCCCGGACGAAGGCAACATGATGACTACGACAACCGCCCAAACAGCCGTTCTTACAAAGCCTGAAAATACTGCATCTGTGAACAAGTCGTTTGTCATTCACTTCGACCGTCAACTTGGCTCAATCACAGTGGATCGCGGTTCATTCAATCGCCTGTCTGAATCGATGGCAGCAGATCTTAAGCGTCTCGAACAAGTCGCCTAACTGGGTGCCAAAAGTTGAATCGTTGGGTTGAATCTTTGGGTGTCCAAAGTTGATTCCCAAAAGAATTCGCAGATCTCTCTTCCGATTTTTGTTTCTTCAACAAGAAGGAACACGAAATGGTCACCAGCCTTTGCATTCGTAGAAGGCTTTCATACGATGCTGCTCAATCAAGTGGACAGCATAGCTTCTAATTAGGCCGTCGTGGCTATCAGCAAACAGATGTGCCTTCGCCACGAAGTGGCAAAACAAGCCAGCCTGGGGCACAGCAAAACGAGCTTGCGAGTTTGAGCGACGCCCCAGGAATCCGGATGCCAAGATGAGTATTGGTCGAGCCGAAATGCCCAACACATCTTCATCGTACCGAGACCGAAATTCGGGTGGCCAACCTCGTTGCTTGCGATCTCGGATCATCTCAGAAGTTTCAGACACAATGCTCGATCGCCCAACTTCCGGGATTTAGGAACCTGGGGCGACTCGCAACTCGCCGAGGCTCGCCGCGATTGCCCCAGGCTGACTTGTCGGGGCCCTTTCAGGGCAGGCAGCGAGTTGGTCTCAATTGAGCAGTATTCGCCTTTAGGCGGAAATTACATACTCAATTCCGGCTAAAGCCGGTACTACGAACTTTTGAAACAGCTTCTACCGCTTATGGATAACCATGCTGTTTTCCATTTGATCCACAGAGCCTCGGGTCAATCAGCGGTCCCAATCCGCCTCCCTCAAAACCACGCCTACGTTTTTCCAACGCACGTGGAAATGCAGCATTCGCGGGAAATCCGCACTCTCTTCTCACGCACTCTCTTCCCAACCACCCCACCCAGCCAAAAAACCCACAACTGCTTTAAACACGCAATGACAGGCGGAGCGATTAACGACAAATCTGATTGATGCCACAACATTGCCGGTGTTATGATGGCTCCACGACTGTGACTGAAAATTGTCCAGACGTCTTATCCAAACCCGTTCGGGAACCACCTATTGGGCCTTACCATGTCCACGATCGTACAGTGCGTTTGCAAGAAGAAACTTCGAGCCGGTGACAAGCTGGCTGGCAAGCGAGTCAAATGTCCCAACTGCGGCGAAGCCATCCAGATCCCGCGGCTTGACTCCACTACACTTGGGGCTCCGTTGCCATCCTCGCGTCCGAAATCCACGACCGCGAAACGCCCCCAAAAGCAAACTGTCTCCAGCCGGACCGAAGCTGACGACATCGACAAGCTACTCGATTCGCCTGCTGACGATGATCTCGGGTTCCGCTTTCAGGACGACGACTTTGAACCAGCTCGTCCCAAGCCTCGCGAATTTACCAAACCGAATTTCTCGGCGACATCACTCCCTGCCACACCGACGAGTGGCAAGAAATCAAAGAAGGCGGGGAAAAAGCGACACAAACAGTCCAGCCAGATCGGCGCATTGCTTTTGGGTTCGTTCCTCGCATGTATCGGTGCAGTATTGGGAATCGTCCTATGGGTCGTTGTACTCTTTGGAACGCAGTACGAGATTGGATGGATCTGGTGGGGAATGGGCGCGCTAACAGGAATCGGCATGCAACTTGGCATTCGAGACTCTGCCGACACCGAACTCGCAGGAATTTTCGCCGCACTAATCGCGTTCGGAGCATTTGCACTCGTTAAAGGCGGACTCACAATGCTTGCTGTCGCCGGCGGCGCAACGGCCGCAGATGTCATGTCGCCCCTGGACCTGCTATTCGTGTTTCTCGCCGTTAGCAGCGCCTACAAAATTGGCAGCGGCAACACCGAATAGTCGCAAATCATACGTTCCCTCCAGATCGCGACCAGCGGGTTTCGGAACGATGATTCGCGTCAAAATCGCTGGCTGAAACTGCGATTTTGGGACTTCGAGGGCAGGGGAGGCCCGGCTTCCGGACTTTGTGAACATCCGAATTAATCGGGCACCTGCGGCTTTTTCAAAATAACGAGGGAGCTGCGTCCGATACTTGATCACTGTCGCGTGCAGGCAGAGAATACCGAATCCAGGTTACCGGTTTTCCGGTAGCGAGGTTTCGATTAAACTATCGCGACAAACCGGGCCTTCGTGTGAAAACACGTAGGAGCGGGGTCGGGTAGCTCAGTTGGTAGAGCAGTGGACTGAAAATCCACGTGTCGGCGGTTCAAATCCGCCCCCGACCACTTCTCTTTCTCCCGTAACGGACCGCAAGTCGTTGCCATCTTTTGAGTTCTGGCTCAACTCTGCCAAGTCTTCGAATTCCGCGTCATCAACCCATTCGTTTACTTGCGAATCTTTTTCAGCGTCTACTGCCAGAAAGTTCGGATGAGCCTGTCAGATCAAATGCTGTTTGCTAAAGAAGAGGCAGACATGAACGAAGCTCTCAGTGTCTAAGTCGAGATGCGGTAGTCGTAGGTCTTTGCCGTCTTGCTTATGCGTTTCCAGACGACTCCGCCTCGCTCCGTGGTCGCTTTTTCTTGCAGTCGAAACACGCCGCGGAAACGATACATAACGTATCCCAACGATCCTCGAACTCGGGCAAAGACGACTCGGCGTTTTAATGGGCTGGCGAGAAGCCTCTCAACATGCCGCTTTCTTCGAGCTGGGTCGACGCATCTCTCGGTGATAACCGCTGACTTCTCATCAAGCCGATTGTCCCAAACGCCATTCGGATAAAGCTTCGGGAACCAGACAAGGGTATTGGCTTCAAATGGATGGTCCGCGCCGCCACGCTGGAAGCCTTTGTAATTCAATCCCATGCAGCGGCAGGCGTCGACGCTTTTGCGGAATGCGACTTTGTCATCAACAGAGATTCGCCTCTTCTCAATCCATCGGATCGGGTCCATCTCTGATTGCGGATTCCACGGTGCGAAGGCTCCAGACTTTCTGAGTTTTGATACCTTAGTCACTATGCGTCACGACCCGGTCAACGTCTCGATTTATTTGGGCAAGCGACCGCGACCTGTCGACTCGAATTCTTGTTGGCTTGGTTGACGTTGCCAGTTCGAAATCTGCATCACGAATTTCGTCAGCCGTGATAGTCTTGCGATGCTGTCCCTCATCGACTTCGATAAATAAATTGATCTGCGGAACGTATAGTTCGGCGAGTGCAAAACCGTCTGGTCTCTTCACGTATTGTTGCGTGACAAACTTCACGTCTGGATCGTCTACTTTATGTAAGATTCGCGTGACAACATAATTCTCGAAGTTCTTCTTGTTCGTTCGCGAGATTTGGCGAATCGTAAATTCTTTTTTGTCCATCTTGCTCGTCGATATCGTTGCGGATGGGTCAGGTTAGTGGCATCCGTTGCGCAATCGTCATATATTATGCGGCTTCGGTCCAGCGGCAGCCTCTTGAGTTCAACGAGCGCAGGCGCATTGCCTTAAACTGACGACACCGATGCGCTAAATCTCCTGAACCTTGTTGAAAAATATGAATGCAGACCGAGAGTTTCTCAAAGAGCTCGACAAAAAACTTTGGACAGCCGCGGACAAACTTCGCGCCAATCTCGATGCTGCAGTCTACAAGCACGCTGTCCTTGGCCTGATCTTTTTGAAATACGTTTCAGACGCATTCGAGATTCGCCAGCAAGAAGTCGATGCCAAGCTGCGCGACGAAAACGATGATTTCTTCCTCGACCCAGCAGACTACGACACCGAGAAGAAATTCGAGAAAGAAATCACTGCCGAACTCGAAGTCCGCGACTACTACGTAGAAGAAAATGTTTTCTGGGTTCCGGCTCTCGCCCGCTGGAAAACCATCCAGGAAAACGCCCCACTCGCCTCCGGCACTGAGATCACGGTCACCAACGGCAAAAAGAAGAAATACAAAATCACCTCCATCGGCAAGCTCATCGACGATGCCCTCGCCGAAGTAGAAAAGGAAAACCCAAAACTCAAAGGCGTCCTCAACAAGAACTACACCCAGCTCCAGCTACCTGCTGAAAGCCTCATCGGCCTCATCAACCTGATCGCCGAAATTCCCTTCCAGCACGAAGACCTCGATGCCAAAGACATCCTTGGCCACGTCTACGAATACTTTCTTGGTCAATTCGCACTCGCCGAAGGCAAAAAGGGCGGTCAGTACTACACGCCCAAGTCCATCGTCAACCTGATCGTCGAAATGCTCGAACCGTTCAAAGGGCGAGTCTACGACCCGGCGATGGGCAGCGGCGGCTTCTTTGTCTCCAGCGAGAAATTCATCGAAGAGCACGGCGGCAAGATCGGCGACGTCTCGGTCTACGGACAGGAATCGAATCCCACCACGTGGCGACTGGCCGCGATGAACATGGCCATCCGCGGGATCGACTTCAACTTTGGCAAAGAGCCTGCCAACAGTTTCACCAAAGACCTGCACCCGGACCTGCGAGCCGACTACGTGATGGCCAATCCGCCGTTCAACATGAAAGAATGGTGGGACGGCAAACTGGAAGGCGATCCGCGTTGGGAACATGGCGATCCGCCCAAAGGCAACGCCAACTTTGGCTGGCTGCAGCACATGCTGTATCACCTTGCCCCCAAAGGCTCGATGGCCCTGCTGCTGGCCAATGGCTCGATGAGCAGTAACACCAAGGGCGAAGGCGATATTCGCTCTGGCTTAGTCAAAGCGGACCTAGTCGAATGCATGGTCGCCTTGCC
>CALHZT010000008.1 GCA_938040995.1 uncultured Pirellulaceae bacterium
AGGCGGAAACTGGTGCGGAATCGCGACTTTGAATTTTTCAGCGACTTGAACGCGTGTGTGGAAGATTGTTATCAACGATTGCTGATGCCCGCCACCGAGTCCGCGGTCATCGCGCAGCTCAAAGAGACGGCGGATGAACAGGCGATCGATGTTTTTGGAAAGAACTTGCATGAACTGTTGATGGCCCCGCCGGCTGGTCCGCGAGTCACCATGGGGATCGATCCCGGATTTCGAACGGGCTGCAAAGTCGCCATCGTTGACGGGACGGGGCGTTTCCTGGAGAACACCGCGATCTATCCGACGGCGCCGAAGAATGATACGGCCGGCGCAACGAAGAAAGTGGTTGAGTTGATAAAGAAGCACAGTGTCGAGCTGATTGCGATCGGTAACGGCACGGCGTCGCGGGAAACGGATGCCTTCGTGTCCAAAGTGCTGAAAGACCATGCGACGGATGAACATCACGGCCTGACGAAAGAGATTGCCAAGGTCATGGTGAGCGAATCGGGCGCGTCGATTTATTCGGCGAGCGATATCGCGGTCAGGGAGTTTCCGGATCTCGATATTACCGTTCGCGGTGCGATCAGTATCGCCCGACGGTTGCAGGATCCGCTCGCAGAGTTGGTAAAGGCCGATCCAAAATCGATCGGAGTCGGCCAGTATCAGCACGACGTGAATCAACCGAAGCTCAAGAAGTGCCTGGATCGCGTTGTCCAGTCCTGCGTGAATCGTGTCGGAGTCGACGTGAACATGGCGAGCGCACCACTGTTGGCATACGTTGCCGGGATCGGTCCGAAGCTGGCCGAGAACATTGTGGAGCATCGAAATACCAACGGCGAGTTTTCAGATCGTCGGCAGCTCACGAAAGTCGCCAAGCTCGGCAAAAAGGCGTACGAACAGGCCGCGGGGTTCCTGCGAATTCGCGACGGCGAGCAACCACTGGACAATAGCGCGGTGCATCCGGCGACTTATTCAATTGTAAACCGAATGGCAGCGACGCTCGATTCCAGTGTCAAGTCGCTGGTTGGAAACGCATCGTTATCCCAGCGACTGACCCCGTCCGAGTTTGTTGACGGTGAGTTTGGGCTTCCAACGGTGGAGGATATCATTGCAGAGCTGGCGAAGCCCGGCCGGGATCCTCGCAGTGAATTTAAGGCAGTCAAGTTTGATGATGCGGTCAATCAAATTGAAGATCTCAAACCAAACATGGTTCTCGAGGGAGTGATAACCAATGTGACTCACTTTGGCGCCTTTATTGATCTTGGCGTGCATCAGGACGCGTTGATTCACATTTCACAACTTTCAAACGAGTTCGTATCGGATCCGAATGATGTCGTATCCGTCGGCGACATTGCCAGGGTCAAGCTGTTGGAGATTGATGTCGGCAGAAAACGAATCGCGGCAACTCGTAAGTTTTAGCGAAAGAAATCAGTGACCACCGGCATAGCCGGTGGTTTGAGGAAGGCCCCTTCAAGGTGCCGTAAATATGCGTCTTGTGAAATGAAAGCCCGACGCGTAATCGCGTAAGGATCGTTCGAGAAATTACTGCCTGATCTTCCTCCGTCTTTTCCGCGCATGCGGGAATCCATTGAATCGGATTGGCTTTTTGATGCAGGGAAAGACATTGATCGTTAACACGCTTCGAGTGGGTCCCCGCGTTCGCGGGGAAGACGGCCATAGACGGCCATAGGCCGTCAATTGAGTGGTCATGAACGGAGATTCGACACCAATGGATCGAACGATCCCAAGCGGACAAACGCCGAAAATTTGTGCCAGACCCCTCGAACCTGAGGAAGCGTCAATATCCGTGAACGGTTACAGAAAATCAGCCTTGCGACTACTTGAACTCTTCAGTGGAATCGGAGCCGTTTCCGCTGCTTGCGGAGAAATCGAAGTCGTTGGTTCGATCGACATTAGTCAACCGGCCGCGAGTGTCTACACCGCTAACTTTTCGACACCGAATTTGGTTCGTGAGATTTCGGCGCTGCCGGATCAGTTGCTGGCAGATTATCAGGCTGACGTCTGGTGGATGTCGCCGCCTTGCCAACCATTCACCCGCCGCGGACTTCAGGCGGATATTCACGATCCTCGTTGCCAGGCGTTCCTGCGGCTGATTGATGCAATCTCGCGTATCCAGCCAACGGTCGTCGCCATGGAGAACGTGCATGGATTCGAATCGTCGCTGGCATTTGCACGAATGCAGGAAGTGCTGGGCGACGTTGGCTACCGCATCGCGACTGAAAAGCTTTGCTCCAGCCAGTTTGGCGTTCCTAACCTGCGACCAAGATTCTTCGTCATCGCAACTCGCGTTGGAGAACCTTCGCTGGCACCGCCTGACTCGACGACGGTCCAGCCGATTGAGCAATTTCTTGATGCACCGGAACAGTTCAGTCGTTGGGAGGGGCTTGAAGTATCAGAGCAGCAGCTTCGCGAGTATGCCCATGCGGTCAGTATTGTGACTCCGTCGGAAGATCTTTCCCGCTGTTTTACTTCGGCGTACGGGCAGAGCATCGTACGCAGCGGTTCCTACTTGCGGGTCCCGGACGGAATTCGGCGTTTTTCTCCCTCCGAAGTCGCCCGGTTGCTTGGCTTTTCGGACGAATTCGTTTTGCCAGAAGACCTGACCACTCGGCAGCTTTGGAAATTACTTGGCAATTCGTTGAACATCCACTGTGTTCGCCACGTGTTGAGAGCTGTACAACGGGCGGTGAAGGAAGGTGCAGATTGATGGAGGTTCGTGGAGGGGAATGTTGGGGTGTCGTATAATTCGAAATTGCGTGGCATTTGTACTCACGCCAGATTTATTGCAGCCGCTTGCCTGACCTCGACCGCTCTGACCTCGAACGCTCGCCCCAAGCAACCCTCCTCCGACGCAGTGATGCGAAGAATGAGCAGGGCATACCACGTGTCGGTGAGGAGCGTCGGAGCCTAAGCGACGGGGAGGAGCGGCCATACGCGTCGATGTATCTGCAACAGTTCGTGTCCGCTCTGGGTAACGTAAAATCTGCTGCAATGCCAACTTTACAACACCCCAGGGGGAATGCCGTGCAGCGATCTTGATGGCATTTTTTGCCAGCGCGGGCATAATCAGATTCCATACGCAGATTTCATTAGCAGATTTCATTAGCTGGCCCTGAACAGAGAAAAGGCGACATGATGAAGATACAAAACGGGTTCCTGACAGTGATTCTTGCGCTGTTTTCAATCTTGCCATCGACGGTTATCGGTCAGGAGAAAGAAGACAGTTCCGAAA
>CALHZT010000009.1 GCA_938040995.1 uncultured Pirellulaceae bacterium
AGCCGCCACGCGTTAGCGTCCGGTTCACTGTACAAGTGAGTGCTATTGTGCGCGCACGGATACCGTGCTGTACTCCATTTGATCCACAGAGCCTAGCTCTTGGCAGGCAAGCGCAAGGCAAGATCGGTGATTTCGAGCGCGATGTTGCGTGACCGGGAGATAATGACCGGTTCGACAACGAATGGGTTGGTCCGCTTCCCTTCGGGATTGAGAAATATGCCACCGGCTTCTTCCATGATCACCTGTACAGGCGCGATGTCCCACGGGCCCTGCTTCGTTGATTCAGGATTGTTGTCGTGCACGGCGGCGGCCAGTGTTCCGGAAGAACCAGCGATCCGCATGGCGACACCAGCGTGTGGGAAGTTCGACGTCACGATGCGCGCACCGTCGGTAGAACGAAGTCGCTTGCGAAGTTCAGCGAAGTAATCCGTCTCGAGGGACGCATCGCCATACTGATTCATCTCAACCCAGATTTCTGACAGAGGAAGATCCGAATCGCAAACCAGTCGTTTGCCATTGTGCCAGGCAGCTTTGCCACGTTCGGCATAGAACCAGTCGCCGGTCAGCGGAAAGTGGCAAACACCCAATTGCGTCTCTGCATCTCTGCGGAGGGCTATGAGGACCGAAGGGTACTCGGGTCCGCCACCCATGAGAAAAGCGCTCGACCCATCGAGAGGATCCACAATCCACATGTCGTCGCAAACCGGCTGATCTGCATTCAACTCTTCCGACAGGATTGGCCAGTCGGTTTCGGCTCGCAGCATGTCACAGACGACTTTGTCGGCGGAAAGATCGACTTGAGATACAAGATCGCCAACCGCTTTCCGCTCAATGCTGTGCTGCCTGGTTGATCCGTCGCGAATAACCTCTCCAGCCGCTTTGGCGGCCCGAACGGCCAATTCGAGATGCGGGCTCACAGAACCCGCATGCTTCACAGGGCAAATATCAGTCAACTTCTACGAACTCCTGAAAAACCGGGACGATGCGATGGTTTCGCTTCGCAACGGTCAATTTTCTTTATCGGGATGACAGCGGAAAACGCTGCTCCAGTGCAAAACGCATTCGCTTTTCACAGCGAATGGGGTGCCAAACTAGATTGCCTGTCGTCGAAACGCCATACCTTCATGGTGAAAACTGCCAATTCTCACAGAGTATTAACAGTTTTGAGCAGTTCAACTTGCCACTGGTGGGGCAAGTCATTGCGCGATTGGCGGACAAGCTGCTGTAGAAGTCGTGAATTGGTCATTTTGTATTTCGCTCTTCCTGCTCGCAAAGCTCAAAGAATGCAACCCATAACAACTGCGGAAACCAACCCATCATCAACACCACCATGCCGGCCACAAACTCCTGGATGCCGTGTACAAAAGGACCTGCGATTAATGCGGTTAAACATGCGCAGATCGCGACGACATACACACCTGCCGGACGCGGGTAACCGAGCGCCCGCAGCACAAGAGATGCAATCCATGCAGCCAACGGACAAAAGAGAATTGCAGCAACGCCCACCGCATTCAGAGCCGGATAACTCGAGGGCGACGCCAGAACGATCGGTAATGTAAAACCGATCGTCGTCATCCCGACGAACGCGGTGCGAATGGAATATCGCAAAGCCCTTTGCTTTACCCGCCGTTCCGGCCGACGAGAAGCGAGATGTTTTGCCCTCCAAAGCCAAAGCTGTTGGAGAGCGCAATATCGCACTTGGCGTCTCGAGGCTCGTTCGGAATATAGTCCAGGTCCAGCCCCGGATCCGGTTCTTCGTAATTGATTGTCGGTGGCAGGACGCCATCACGAATTGCCAACAGACAAACAATCAGTTCCGTCGCACCGGCGGCGGCAATCAGATGACCCATCATACTTTTCGTGCTTGATACTGGTGTCTTGTAGGCCTGCGCACCGAAGACTTCCTTGCACGCGATCGTTTCGACTTTATCATTCACCGTCGTGCTGGTGCCGTGGGCATTGATATAGTCAACACTCTCCGGATTAATCTTGGCGTCGTTCAGCGCCATCTTGATGCAGGCAATCGCGCCGCGTCCTTCCGGATGAATATCGGTAATGCGATAGGCATCCGCTGTCGAACCGTATCCGAGAATCTCACCGTAGATAAGCGCCCCACGCTTTTTGGCGTGCTCGTATTCTTCGAGCACTACCATCGCGGCGCCTTCGCCAAGCACGAATCCATCCCGTCCACGATCGAAGGGGCGAGACGCTCTGGTTGGTTCATCGTTTCGAGTCGACAAGGCGGTCAACAAATTGAAACCGGTGACTCCCAACGGATGAATCATGCTGTGGGTACCGCCCGACAGCATCACATCCGACTCACCACGACGAATAATTTCTGTCGCTTCACCAATCGCCTGACTACTGGCCGCACAAGCCGTCAGGCAATTCGCGTTTGGTCCCTGCGCGTTGAACAAGCCTGCCAGATGCCCAGCCGGCATGTTCGGTTCCTGCTCGACTTCGTAGACCGGATCCAGCACTTCACGACCGGTCTTGTTGAACTGCTGCATGTCGAACTCGCCGTCCTTCAGTGCAGCCACCATCATCTTGCTGAATGCATCAAAGTCCTGACGACCTTCACCACTGCCGAGATAGATCCCGAAGCGAGTCGGATCATCGATCGCATCCTGAACCCCACTCCCGTCAACGGCCTGCTTGGCAGCTCCCGCCGCCATCTGTGTATGCCATCCGCGATCACTCCAGCGATCAACGCTTTCGCCGACCAGACTCACGTCCCAATCTTTGACTTCGGCGGAGATTCGAGTCGGAAAGGCGCTGGCGTCAAACGCGGTCGTTTCAGCAACGCCCGATTCGCAGGCCTGCAGCCGCTTCCACACCGTCTCGACATCATGGCCCATTGGGTTCACACAACCCACGCCGGTAACAACGACTCTTCTTCTGTTCATTGTGGTCTTTTCGTTGGTTCCTCCGCCGACGGCCAATTCGTCATCTGCGAATCGTGCGAAGCGGATTCAATACCTGAGTAGCGTTACCTGGATAGGTCGCGTTTTCAAGTCAAATTGGCGAGTTCGGGGCAGGCCCGGCGTCTACGCAACTGCATCGAGGGGAATTATGGCCGGTGGGTGCTGGCAAGGACCAGTTTTCAGAACCGCTAGCGATGGCCAACTAAGCCATTCCTTCCAGCCGTTCCGCTTCCAACTCCGCCTCTTTTTCGGCGTCGAGCACACGTTGCGGAACCGCCAACCGGTTGCCTTCCTTGTCCACGGCAACGTCATAGACACCAAGCACGCGGACCAGCCGGGCAAAGTCGCCGGGCTGAAAAAGTTGTTGCCCTTCAAATTTGTCACCGAGAATGGCCAGATAGAATTCCGCCGCTGCCTGCAACTTGCCGTCCACATGACTGGTAGCCGTAATCAAGGCGCCTTCTTCAACAAGGTTCGCGATATCCACCCGGTAGGTAAGCTGGTCACCGGGCCGCGCAACAAAGTGAAATTCGACTTTGGATACCTTGGCGAGCACCACGCGTTCACTGAAGTTTGACGCCTCGCCCATCAGCATCCCGGCCGTTTGAGCCATGCCTTCGAGCACCAGTGGATTGGGCAGCACCGGATAGTTGAAGAAGTTGCCATGCAGGTAGTCTTCACCCAGCGTCACGTTCTTCGTGGCGACGGCGTACTCGCCACTCTTCAGTTCGGTGAAGCGGTCAATCCAGTACCAGCGCATGACACTTTTCCGGCGGTTAGTTCACTGTCTATCCCGGGCATTGCCGGAATTGAAGTTCTGGGTGCTATGGCGAGCGGCGGATAAAAATTTACCAACTTGCGTTCTTGAGCCGCTGCGGGCACCGATGTCTTGTTGGTAAGTTCTCACTCGCCTTTCGCCTATACAAAAAACGGGCCCGGATTGTTTTCATATCCGGGCCCGCATGAATCCTGGTATCAATGAACCTGTACGGTCTACAGGTTCTTTGATTCGATGTATCGAACCATGTCCGCGACGCTGAGAAGGTTGCCGAATTCCTGGACTTCCGGATTCGTCTCAAACTTCGACAGGTCAGCAAACGGCATGCGTGCCTTCAGGGCAGCGACGCCTTCGGGAGTCAACTTGCCATCCGCAACAAAGTCGGCGCTTGTCAGAATGTCTTCAGGGAACAGCTCGGAACGTGGTATTTCGATTCCGAAGGCTTTTTCCAGCCGAAAGACGATATCAAGAAAGTCAATTGACTCGGCACCCAAATCGCCAACCAGTGTTGCCGATTCAGTGACTTCATCGTCCTCAACGCCCAAGGCGTCAACCAAAGCGCCCTGTACCTTCTGAAAAATCTCTTCTCTTGAGGGCATGTTGCCTCACCTCCATCGGTTATTCATTTGGCCCGAACAAAGCTGATTCTTCTTCGTTCGGGAAGTGTTCTGCAAATGTGTTCTTGTGATTACCTGGCGAGCTCAACCGGTTCTTGCGGATAGAGATTTCCAAAACTCATCCTCAAGCTGCGAATAATACACTGATCTGTCGCTTTCTTGACAGACTCATTGTCAGCCAGGTTGGAATGCTCAAGGACTAGCCGGCCACTTACGACCACCTTGTCATCAACCATTCCTTTGGCTTTGAACCACGAAAGGTTTTCTTCCCGCTTTATCAAATCCACATGAACGTTCAATCGTTGACCAGGCTTCACAAAGCCAACGTACTTTATGTTCTTTGCCTCTTTCAACAGAACGAGACTATGTGAAAAGTCATCATCATGGCGAATGAGCCAAGCCGCTGCCTGGTACATCGACTCAAGCATCAGCACACCGGGCATCACCGGAAACAACGGGAAGTGGTCCAACAGATACTCTTCGCTCATCGACGGTGTCTTCGACGCCGTCAGGCTTTTCTGTGGTACCAATTCGTCGATACGATCAAGGAGCGAAAAATGCATAGATAGCCCGCAACCTTACCGCGCGTCATCGCCGCGTCGGCTCCTCGTCGCTTCGGTATTCCCGGCGAAACGCGGACACCATGTGCCCTGCCTCACCAGCCGTAATCAAGCGGTAAAGTATAGTGGCCCGGGAAAAACCACTCAACCAGCGTTTCCCTTGTCCCGAACGGTCTCTGGGCCTCCCAAACCCCGCTATTGCCGCCAATTACTTTGATTTGAGCCGTTTCGCTGAAAAACCAGGTCGTTCGTGTTCCATCGGAGTCGCCAACCCATGACCTAAAGATGAAAATACTTCCTACCCGGAAATCCCCGCGAAGTCCCAAGATACGCCCCAAGCCCTTTGTCATCCGATCACCCTACTGGTAAATTCCTGCTATGCGCAGAGGCATCGCCGTTTCCCCAGGGGTGGCCGTTGGGACCGTTTATTGCTTGCACGAAGTCTTCGTGCGTCCTGACTCCAAGCGCCTGGAAGATAAAGAACTCTCGGCCGAACTGGCCCGCTACGAAACGGCTTGTGACAAGACAGCCAAAGACCTCCACGCCCTGCGTATCAAGGTCGAAAAACAAGTCGGCAATGTCGAGGGCGCGATCTTTGGTGTGCACGAGTCGATTTTGCGGGACAGTGCTTTTCGCAACAAGATTCGAACCTGGATCGTTGAGGAGCGGTTAACGGCACAAGCCGCCCTTCACCGGCTGTTGAACGAATACACGTCCCTGTTCGCACGCACCAAAGACCAGTATCTCAAAGAACGGCTGACCGACGTCCGCGATGTGGTTGTCCGTTTGAGTGCCCACCTGTCGGACGTGATCAACAGTGATGATCCAGCACTCGAAGGGCCACTGATCATCGCGGCGAATGAACTTCTTCCGTCTCAGGCCGTCGCGCTGGGAGATACCGAGGTCGCCGCGATTGTGACGGAGAGCGGCAGCCAGACCAGCCACGCGGCGATTATTGCCCGCAGCCGTGGTATCCCCGCCGTATCAGGTGTTCGCAATCTGCTCAAGCAGGTCAAGACGGGCGACACAATTGTTGTCGATGGCCGTGAAGGTCACGTCCTCATCAATCCAAATGCGGAAACGCTTTCGGCGTATCGAAAACTCGAACGCGAGTTTTTCGACCTGAAAGACCAGCTGGCAACCAATCGCGATCAGCCCGCGTTGACCTCGGATGGTGTGCCGCTCAATCTGCTTGCCAATATCAACAACATGTCGGACGCAAAGGCAGCCAAAGCCATGGGCAGCTCCGGAGTCGGACTTTACCGGACCGAGTACCTGTACCTGACGCATCCCACGGTTCCCGACGAAGAGGAACAGCTGACAACCTACAAGTCGATTATCGACGAATCACCGAACCACACGGTCACGTTACGCACACTCGATATTGGCGGTGACAAAACGGTTGCTTACCTGGGCCATGATCATCAGGAAGCCAACCCGTTCATGGGCTGGCGAAGTATCCGCTTGTCGTTTGAGCATCCGGGCTTTTTCAACAAGCAGATTCGCGCGGTGCTTCGCGCCGGCGCGCACGCGGCTTCCGTCGGTGGTGAACTGCGGATGATGTTTCCGATGATCACGACTCTTGAAGAGATGCGACGCGTGCGAAGCATGGTTCGCAAGGCCATGCGACAGTTGACTGCCGAAAAAAAAGCATTCGAGCAAATCCCCATCGGTATGATGCTTGAGGTGCCGGCTGCTGCGGTGTCGATCGATACAATGCTCGAAGTCGTCGATTTTGTCTCCATCGGCTCGAACGATCTCGTCCAGTACCTGATGGCAGCCGACAGGGACAACCCAAAAGTCAGCCATCTTTGCCAACCGTTGAGCCCTCCCGTGCTGAGAACACTCACGCAGGTAATTCGCGCGTGCAACGAGGCGGAGGTTCCCGTCACCCTGTGTGGCGAGATGGCCGGTCAGACCCGCGCGTTCGTGCTGCTGCTGGGCATGGGACTGCGCAATTTCAGCATGAGCCCCGCTTTTGTCCCGTCGATCAAGGAACTGGCGACTCA
>CALHZT010000010.1 GCA_938040995.1 uncultured Pirellulaceae bacterium
CGTCCGAGCCGCAGAAGCTCTCCACGTTTAACAACAATTTCGCGGCTCGGACGGAGCCTCGCCCTCCCGCACCGCGAACCACTCATCCGATTCACCCAATTCACCAGATACTAAAACCACGTTGCCTACAAATTCACCAACCGCCGGCTCACGACCCCGCATCGGCCTCATCGCCGGATGGGGCCGCTACCCATTCCAGATCGCCCATGGACTGGAGCAAAACGGCTATGACGTTTACTGCGTCGGCATTGCGGGACACGTGGACCATTCCATCGCCGGATACTGCTCCAAATTCCAACTGACTCCGCTGACGAAAATGCGGCGACAGATTCGCTTCTTTCAACAGCATGGGATCGAGTCGGTCACGATGGCGGGCAAGATTCACAAAGTCCTGTTCTTCCAGAAGAAGTTCTGGCGAAACAATATCCCCGACCTGACCTGCATCAGGACATTCATTCCCCACTTCATCACCGGAAAGAAGAATCGCAACGACGACACCCTGCTCACAGCCGTCGTTGAAGGATTCGCCAAACACGGAATCACCATGAAAGCCGCCACCGATCTCATCCCGGAAATTCTTGTGCAGGAAGGTCAACTGTGTGGATCGCGACTGTCGCGAAGCGAGAAGCTTGATATTGAATACGCGTGGAAACTGGCAAAAGAAATGGGCCGGCTCGACATCGGGCAATCTATCGCGGTCAAAGGCCAGGCGGTCCTTGCCGTCGAAGCCGTCGAGGGAACCGACCAGTGCATCCGCCGAGCCGGCTTGCTCTGCTCCAAAGGCGGATTCACCGTTGTCAAAGTCGCCAAACCGCAACAGGACATGCGGTTCGATGTACCGACCATCGGAGTCGGCACTATTCAGACGATGGTCCAGTCCGGTGGCAAATTGCTCGCCGTCGAAGCCGATCGCACGGTCATCGTGGACGAACCACAGGTCGTTCGTTTCGCCCGCGACAACGGCATCAAAGTCGTCGCCATTCGCAACGGCATCGTCGCAGAATCTCTCGCCGAAGTCGCCTAGTTCCTGCGTGTCTTAGTAGTGGACGAGGCAACGAGTCCCGGGCAATAAGGCCCATCGGGCAACGCCTATGGAACGGACTCGGTTCCCGAAAATGGAAAAACCGGACGCTAACGCGTGGCGGCTGATGAGCGTTAAAAATCGTCGTGTGCCTATCAGCCGCCACGCGTTAGCGTCCGGTTCTGTTGGGTTGCCGGCTCGCAGTGATTGCTGCTGGAACCGGATTCGGTGTCAAACTGATCTTGAGCGCTTATGCGGTTGAACACGTTGACAGGTTGGCTGTTCGGAACGCGCTAGCCGCCGGTGGGCCCTGCTTTTTGTAGCCCACCGTCCCACATACTCTCTACCGCCCCAGCTCTATTCCCAGTTCGCAAACAACCGGTCAAACGCCTGTTCACGGCGAACGCGAGCATCATCCACTTCGTCGACTTCGAGCGATGAATTTGGGCTTACCTCCAGGAACCTCTCGTCCGCCGATCGCGCCAACCCAAACCCCAGATTGACGGACGTACCGCCGACTTCGTAGCCAAGCCCGGTACCACCATCATCGTACGAGCTAAAGTCGCCGGCAGCGCTGGTGTAGGAAAGGACATTGAACGTGTCGCCTGCCATTGGTGTGAATCCATTCACCGCTTCGACTTCCAGGGCACCATTCAGGAAGATTCCGGAATTCCACGACATGCGGCCAAAGTCGGCAATCGTATCTCCGCCCAGTCGTGCCGTGATGGTTGATGCCGCGGGCAGCGTCAACGATCGGGTAAACCTCAGCAAGCTGCCTTCCGTGAGCTCGATCGTGCCGTTGTTGGTAAATGGTACGTCAATGATTGCGGTCGTTCCTGCCGAAGCGAAGACGGTACCTTCATTGTTGATGGCAGTTGTGCCGTTCCAGAGATCAATCGTTCCCAACTCGATCGTCCCACCCACACGGTTATTGATCGTCCCCGAAAGAAGGTACAGGAAATTCGAGTTGATAGTCCCTTCATTGTCGAGTGTCCCCGTCAAAAACGGCGAGCCGCTGGAGACATTGATCGTGCCAGCATTTGTGGCGACTCCTGCAAACGTATGCGTCGTTGACCCACCCCAGTGCAACAAGTCGCCTGCGAAATCAAATGTCGCAGCCACGGGAACTTGCCAGGAGCTCATCACGTTGACTCGCCCTTCACCCGTCCCGATCACATCGCCCGCGAAAGTGAAAGTGTTGACGCTAAAGTTGAGCGTCGAGCCGTCAGCCACCTGATAGTCGCCTGCCGTATGTTCACCACCTTGTGTCACGTTGAGGATTCCTCCTTCAACTTCAACGGTCCCGCCTTGCTGGCGGAGAGGAACGTCAATAACACCGGTCGAGTCACCTGTTTTGCGGATCAACCCTTCGTTATTGATGGCAGTTGTGCCGTTCCAGAGATCAATCGTCCCCAACTCGATCGTCGCACCCACACGGTTATTGATCGTCCCCGAAAGAAGATACAGGAAGTTCGAGTTGATAGTCCCTTCATTGTCGAGTGTCCCCGTCAAAAACGGCGTGCCGCTGGAGACATTGATCGTGCCAGCGTTTGTGGCGACTCCGGCAAACGTATGTGTCGCTGAGCCACCCCAATGCAACAAGTCGCCTGCGAAATCAAATGTCGCAGCTACGGGAACTTGCCAGGAGCTCGTCACGTTGACTCGCCCTCCACCGGTACCGATCACATCGCCTGCGAAAGTGAAAGCACCGACGCTAAAGTTGAGACTGGTATCCGTCGCGACCAGGTACTCTCCAGCCGCATGTTCACCACCACGTGTCACGTTGAGAATTCCTTCCTCAATTTCGATAATTCCATCTTGCTGGCTGATGAAAACATCAATCGCTCCGGTCGAGTCGCCAGTTTTGCGGATCACACCTTCGTTGCTAATGAAATTTGTGCCGTTCCAGAAATCAACGATGCCAGATTGAATTTCCAGAACGCCGTCAGCCCGGTTATTGATGACGCCATTAAGGAGATAGAAATTCGGTGCCGTAGAAATGATCGTTGCATCATTGTTCAGCGTGCCACTCAGGAACGGCTGAGTTCCGGAGGCATTCAACACATTGGTATTCGTGGCGGTGCCGTCGACGTCCAGCGTCCCATTCCATTGCATTATATCGCCAGCAAAGTTGAGCGTGGCCTCTTCACCGACTGGTACCGTCCACGTCGAGTTCAAGTTGATGGAACCTTCGCCAGTCCCAATAACCTCGCCGGTGAGTGTGAAAGCACTGTTGAAGTTGAGTTCCGTCCCGTCACCAACCTGATAGTCGCCGACAAGGTGCAGCCCGCCGCGAGTC
>CALHZT010000011.1 GCA_938040995.1 uncultured Pirellulaceae bacterium
GCTGGCAACTCAGTGAAAAATGACAAGTGACAAATGAAAAAGGCAAATTGATACAGGTGACGCAAGACATTGCGAACTGTAAACGTTTTCCGTTTTTTATTCTTCCCAATCCCCGTTTGGCGGTGGTAGGTTCGAGAGGGTCAGGCACAAAACTTCCGCGTTTTGTCGGCGGCGAGCCAATGAGAGCTGCTGTTTGTTTTGCGCTGGCAACTCAGTGAAAAATGACAAGTGACAAATGAAAAAGGCAAATTGATACAGGTGACGCACGACACTGCGAACTGTAAACGTTTTCCGTTTTTTATTCTTCCCAATCCCCGTTTAGTGGTGGCAGGTTCGCGAGGGTCAGGCACAAAATTTCGGCGTTTTGTCGGCGGCGAGCCAATGAGAGCTGCTGTTTGTTTTGCGCTGGCAACTCAGTGAAAAATGACAAGTGAAAAATGAAAAAGGCAAATTGATACAAGTGACGCAAGACATTGCGAACTGTAAACGTTTTCCGTTTTTTATTCTTCCCAACCCCCGTTTAGTGGTGGCAGGTTCGAGAGGGTCAGGCACAAATTTTCGGCGTTTGACCGCAAAGCGAAATAAGTCAGTTTGCCGCCGAAAAATTGAGCCAGACCCTCGCCGGCGTGAACGGTTACCTTTTCTCCACTACTGTTGAATTGATGCGCAAGTCATCTGTTGGCGCGATGCCTGCCTGAGAATCGGCACATTCGGCACATTCGCGTCCTCGTTCTCACGCCACTCCAAACTCTCTCCCGGCGGTCAGCAAAACGCTGCCTAAATCGGTGCATTCCAACACTCGCGTCTACTTTCGACGTACGGTTAACGAATACCTCACCAATAGATTCTCGCAATCTCAGGCATGTTTTGTACTGAGACTGTGAGGCACCGCGCGAATGCTCCTATGTCACCAAAACAATTTGTACAAAAGTTTCTCGTGTTTTCGGTTGTCGTTTTTGCGTCAATCGCTGCGCTTAACTTTGTCGTTAATCCGTACGCTCAGTATCCCATTCGGATGTTCAAGCCACTGGTTCAGACGTCGCGCGCTACGAAGGTTGCTTTTCTTTCGGATTGCAAAGATGCACCTGAAGGGCTCGTCCTCGGTTCATCACGGGTTCTGAAATACGAACCGGAGTATCTCGCCAAGAAGTTCCAGTTGAAATCGTTTTTCAATGCTGGCGTGAACTACGCAAAACCCGAAGATCATCTGGCGATGCTCCGCTACTATCGCGAGCGATTTGGCGAGATGCCCGGCACTGTCGTGATTGGCCTCGATGTACACGGCTTTAACAACGGTTTGATCACGGACGCGCGGCTGCTCAATAACCGGAACCTGGTACGACAGATTTCCGATGTTGTTCCACTCAAAGACCGGTTTCAGGGGCTGAAAGAACTCGCCAGTTGGAAGCAGACCATGTCATCGGTGTCTTCACTCGGTAGAACTGTTCGCAAAAAACAGGAAACGAAGCATGAGTGGTTTCAGCCGGACGGGATGATCGTCTACGACAAACGCGAAAGGGAAATCAAAGAAGGCTCGTACGATTTTGAATCCGCAATCGAGTATAGCAAGCGGGAATACAAGCAGCTTTACAGCGGCTATGCGAGAATTTCAAAACGGCGAATCAATTGCTTCCTCAAAACTGTGGACGCATGCCGCGAAGCTGGAACCACAGTCGTCGTTTTGCTCACTCCGTTGCATCCTGAACTTGCGGACTACCTCGCCGACTCGACGACTTACTTTCAACGTCGCGCGGAACTCATAGAGCTGGTGCAGAGCGAGTCGGAACGTCGGGGATTCGTTTTCTTTGATCTCTCGGATCTCGAAAAATTCGGCGGGTCGCCGGAACAGTTCGTCGATGGAATTCACCCGCTCGAAAGCAATACGCGGCTGATCATCGACCAGTTGGCAACTGGGAAAACAGACAGGCAGAAGTATGCTGTTCAATAGTTACTTTTTTATATTCGTATTCCTGCCACTCGTTCTTTGCGTGTGGTGGTCGTCACGTTTGAATCTGACAACCCGACTGGTCACACTTGTTGCCGCCAGCTATTTCTTTTACGGATGGTGGGACTATCGCTTTGTTCTACTGCTACTGTTCTCCTCCGTACTTGATTACCACGTGGGCAGATTTGTTCACTTTAGCAAGACGCAGAAAAACAAGTCGCTGGGCCTGTTTGTTTCGCTGCTGACGAATCTGGGGCTGCTCGCATTTTTCAAGTACAGCGGCTTTATGGCCGAGTCGATGAATGCCGTTGCCGACTGGTTGCGCGTTGGCGGGGCGATGCCCGTGCCGGATATCGTGCTCCCTGTCGGGATTTCGTTTTATACATTTCAAACGCTTAGCTACACGATCGACATCTATCGTGGCGAGTCAAAACCAGCGGACAGTTTCTGGCATTTTGCGGCCTACGTCTCCCTTTTCCCCCAGCTGATTGCCGGCCCGATCGTACGGTACAACGAGCTGGAAACCCAGTTAAGGAACATCCAGCCTAAGGTGAACTGGGACCTGTTCGCAAAAGGCATATTCTTCTTCGTTGCTGGTTTGGCACAGAAGATACTGTTGGCCGATACGATTGCGGAACGAATCAACCCGATGTTTGCGGATTACCAGTCTCTGCAGTTTTTCGGTAGCTGGTACGCCATGCTCGGCTATACCTGCCAGCTGTATTTTGATTTTTCCGGATACAGCAATATGGCCGTCGGCCTTGGCCTGATGCTTGGATTTCAGTTTCCCCAGAATTTCAATTCACCCTACAAGTCTCGCAACATTTCCCAATTCTGGCGTCGATGGCACATGTCGCTGTCGACGTTTCTGCGCGACTATCTGTTTATTCCGCTCGGCGGCAGTCGGAAGAACCGATTGCTGACGTTGCGCAATCTTTTCGTGGTGATGTTTCTTGGTGGTCTTTGGCACGGAGCCGGCTGGACGTTTGTGCTTTGGGGAGTGTATCACGGTTGCCTTTTGATGGTGCACGCTCTGGCCCGCGGCAAGCTTCAGATTCCGCGTTTCGTTGCTGTGGCCATGACGTTCGTAGCGGTCGTTTTCGGCTGGGTCCTTTTCCGCTCAACAGATATGGCGATGTGCCAGAGTCTGCTTACTTCCATGACGACCCTTGGGACAGAACTTTCTCCCGGCGCGATCCTTGCGGCCGTGGGCGGGCTCAAGTCGGTTCTGGTTCTTGGTGGCCTTCTTGGAATCATATTTTTGGCTCCAAATATCTGGCATATCGACTTTCGACCAAGTTATCCGCTGGTCCTTGCAGTCGCTTCTGTTTTCATCGTGTGCGTTTTGCGGTTTGACAGTCAAAGTCCTTTTCTCTACTTCCAGTTTTAACCCGGTTTCGAATTTCACGATCCATGCGCGTAGTTTGCATTACAGATTTGACCGAGCTGGAAGCCCTCAAAGGGGACTGGAATCGGCTTGCTGAAGAGTCGCCATTCCGGTCGTGGGAATGGCTAAGCTGCTGGTATTCGTGTCTTGGCCAAGAGACCCGGCTGCAGGTGCTTGTTGTTTGCGACGAGTCCAGTCGCATCGTCGGGATCGCGCCGTTTTGTATCGATTCGTCGTTGAAGCGTGGGAGAGTCATGCGCTTTCTCGGGTCTGGCAAGGCCTGCAGTGACTACATGGGACTGATGGTTGAACCACAGCATACGTACAGAGTTGCTTCTGCAGTTGCCTCGTGGCTGTCCAGTGCAGCGAGCGGCACTTACGGCAAGCAGCACGTTTGGGAATTGTTGGAGCTGGAGGGAGTCACGAAAGAAGATGATTCCGTTCGTATTCTTGGTGATGCACTTGCCTGTAAGTCGGACTGGACTCAAACGTTAAACTCGTGGAGAGTGACCCTGCCAGATTCGTGGGATACCTACTTGAGTGGCTTAACGAAGCGAGCTCGCCGAAAGTTGCGTCAGTTGGACAAGAAGTTCATTGCGACGGGGCGTGCGGAATGGCGATTGGCTTCGAATGAAACAGAGATGTACTCATTTTATGAGTCGCTGGTTCGACTTCATACGTTACGGAGGGGTACCATCGATGGCGATGGCTGTTTCCTGCATTCAGGTTTCGAGCAATTCCTGAGAATGAGCATGGAGAAGCTTTTTGACGCTGATCGCTTGTGGCTGTCGGAGCTCCAAATTGACGGACGGATTGCAGCAAACGCGTTCGGCATAAGAACCAGTGCCGGCGTTTTGCTTTACCAATGTGGATTCGATCCGGATCTTGGTAAGTTTAGTCCGGGGTGGATTCAAAACATCTTCAATCTCAAGTTGGCCATCGCTTTGGGGCACAGTCATTTTGATTTCCTGCGAGGCGATGAACCTTACAAGAAACGACTGAATGGCGTCCCGACTGGAATCTATCGCGTCCGCATGGCTGCTCCCCAAGTCTTGTCGAAGATCCGTCACAAGTTGTGGAACGCTGCCGGGACGGCCGCCCGCATCTTACCGCTTGGCAAATCCGAAGCGGCGACGGAGTAGGGTGGGTCCAGCTGTAGGCTGGCACCAGCGGCGAGACGATTTTAGAACGAACCAGAAAAGCTGATGCCGCGCAGTGCCGGCACCCGTAGCTCATTCCGCCTGGCGATTCTTGCCCGCACTGCGCGGCGTAAAACTCAAGAATAAGGCAGCCAGTACCGCCGCTTGTGCGGGCCTACAACTACGCGTCCAGCTGTAGGCTGGCACCAGCGGCGAGACGATTTTAGAACGAACCAGAAAAGCTGATGCCGCGCAGTGCCGGCATCCGTAGCTCATTCCGCCTGGCGATTCTTGCCCGCACTGCGCGGCGTCGAACTCAGGAATATGGCAGCCAGTACCGCCGCTTGTACGGGCCTACAAGTGCGCGGCGTCGAACTCAGCAACCCTTACCGCCGCTACGTCCAAGAAACCCCTGTTCGGAGGGCGTGAGGCACAAAGATTGGGATCCGCGATGTTTTTGTGAAATCGTCGATTACACTGGAGTTATTGGCATCTTTTTTAACAACGGACTCTTGTCGTGACCAAAAATCAACTGAAATCAAAAGCGCTGCTCGTCATCGCTGCTCTAGTCGTTGGGACCATTATTTCGACTGGTGCCAACCTTCTTTTGACTTCGAGAGAAACGGGCGACGAAGCGGCTTCCCAATCGAAAGCAGCCGGTACCGGAGTGGAAAGTTCCGCTGATTCGTTGGCCGGGCAGGAGACATCCACGGACGACACAGGCGAAGTGGCTCAAGATGCGGACAGCGCGAGTGAACTGTCGGAGAGCGTGGAGAGTGTCACGGATGAAACGCCGGATGATTCGACCGATTCTAATGAGCCTCAAGTCGTGACTTACGAAGAGAAGACGAAGTCGCTTTTTGCCAAGTTGGATGAGCTCAAGTCGAAGCGGCAGGCGATTCGTGACCGAATTCGATTTGATGCGGCGGAGTTTTAGGACTCGCCGCAGTCAGCGTTTCGGTAGCATTCTGCCTCCGTCCGAGAGCGATGCAACGGCAGGACTCCATTGCCAGGTTTTGGCAGCGTCGCGTTTTATCGAATGAGCAGCATGGCTGCGACGATAAGCAGTAGCGAGCCGAAACCGAACATAATCGCATTGCGGATGATGCGTCGGCGGGCTTTCACTTCATCACTGACGACAACGAGTTTTCTCGTTTCATCGCCAGTTTGCACTTTCCGCACTGGTTCATGAAGAATGACGCCATCGAGCGCGGCCGCATTCATTGCGGATTCTGGAAGTCGCCTTGTGAACTTTGGGGGAAGGAGGTCGTCAACTGTTGTTGGCTTTGATACCGGCGTGGGCCGCTCAGTCCCCGCAACCGATTTTACTTCAATCGACTGGTCGCCACTGCGAGGTCCAGCATCGGGTGCCACCGTTGGGCCCGGCGTTGTCACAATGTCTGGAATCGCTTCGATTGGTGACTGTTGCGCCGATGGCTGCCGGAGCGCTGGCTGAGATTCTTGCGGCGGATTCTGCGCATGAACTGCTGCGGATGGCAACTGCACCGGGCTATTGCAGCTGGGGCATGCGACCGCCTTTCCCAGGGAACTTCGTGTCACCTGAAACGGCTCTGTACATTGCGGGCATGCAAACTTCATGCGGTCGTCCGCCGCGGACGAAGATGGATTCTCCGTTGAATCCTCTGCGGTTGGCGATGCTGGTACCTGAAAAATCTGAATACACAGCGGGCACTTCACCGCACTGCCAGCCATCGACGACGTAACCTTGACGATCCCCTGGCAATGCGGGCATGCGAATTGTAAATCAGTCATCAGATTCAACGAGTCGGGGCGAATTGATTGGTCGCGAACGACCGCGGAAGTCCTTATGCTATACATTCTGCATGGTCATTTTAACGAGGGGGTTCGCATGTTGAGTCGTCGGTCGCAATATTCACGTACAGTTTTGTCCATTTTTGTAGCGAGTTTGCTGACGTGGTTTTCGGCAACGGCATCAGGCCAGAATTCTGCAGAATTTCAGGCGCTGTTCGATGGCAAGTCGCTTGCAGGTTGGGAAGGGAATCCGGATCTCTGGTCAGTCGTCGATGGCGCCATCACTGGTTCCACGACCGCTGGGCAAGAGCTGAAGAAGAATACGTTCCTTGTCTGGGATGGCACGGTCAAGGATTTTGACTTGCGATTGAAAGTCAAGCTCGTTGGCGGCAACACCGGTATCCAGTTTCGCAGCCAGTACCTTCCCAAGGCTGACAAGTCGGCGTTTCGTATCAGGGGTTACCAGGCAGATCTCGACGCAGCGAACCAATATTCGGGCATCAATTATGACGAGGGCGGTCGAGGCATCATTGCTCCACGCGGCAAACGCTCAGTCATCGGCAGCAATGGAAAGACTGCCGTCGTTGGGGATCTTGGCACCGAAGAAAAGTTGCTGACGTCAATCAAAATGGACGACTGGAACGATTATCGAATCGTCGCTGTTGGAAACCGCATTCGCCAATACATCAATGGCGTGCAAACCATCGACTTGACCGACGACGATGAAAAGAATCGCGACATGGAGGGACTTCTTGCCTTGCAAGTTCACGTTGGGCCGCCAATGACGGTCAGCTACAAAGACATCCGACTGAAAGTCCTCGGACCGGATGCGGATATCGACGAAGTGACGGCGAGTGTTTCTTCGTCAAAAACTCACAAAGTCGTTTTTGTGGCGGGCAAGCGTAGTCACGGGTACGGTTCGCATGAGCATTACGCCGGATCGGTTCTTCTGGCCAAGCGACTGGAATCGGCTTTTCCCGAGCTGGACGCGGAGGTGATTCGTAACGGCTGGCCGGCTGATGCTGACGCGGCTTTTGCAGGTGTGGACAGTATCGTGATTTACTCGGATGGTGGCCCCCGTCATCCTTCGTTGGCTCACCTGGACGAATTGGACAAGCTGATGAAGTCGGGTGTTGGGTTGGTTTGCCTGCACTACGGTGTCGAGGTGCCGAAGGAAAAGGCCGGTGAGCAGTTTCTTGACTGGATCGGTGGTTACTTCGAAACCAACTGGTCAGTGAACCCACATTGGAAAGCCAGTTTTGAGAGTTTGCCCGAGCATCCGGTGACTCGCGGTGTAAAGCCGTTTGAGCTGCAGGATGAGTGGTACTTTCACATGCGATTTCGCGAAGGGATGGAAGGTGTAACGCCGATTCTTTCTGCGGTTGCGCCGGAGAGCACCATGAAGCGTCCAGATGGTCCGCATTCGGGGAACAAGGCGGTTCGGAAGTCTGTGGCCGATGGTGATCTGCAACACGTGGCATGGTGTGCCGAGCGGCCGGATGGTGGACGTGGTTTCGGTTTAACCGGCGGTCATTTTCATGAAGGCTGGGCAAATGAGAACATGCGTCGCGTGGTTTTGAATGCGATCGCGTGGACCGCCAAAGTTGAGATTCCAGACGATGGAATTGAGAATACCGAAGTGTCGTCGGCAGAACTGGAAGAGAATCAGGATTTTCCAAAGCCAGAGCCAGAGGCGGAAGATAATTAGCTTTTGGCCGAGGTTTGAATATCGATCACGGAACAAGGAATGTCGAAGGACGAAGTTTTAAGCACAACTTCCCGCACGCCGTCCTGCACAGCTTCACTACACAACTGCTACCCTCCTCCGACAAAGGCGGTGTTCTGCGAGGCACGAGTCAGAACATACCGCTTGTCTCGTGAGGAGGGTCGGAGCCCCGGCGACGGGGAGGAGCGGCCAGTGAGGTTTGATGCGAGAGTTTGTTTCGAAGTTGCGAGGAAGTTCGACTGGATGCGGTCAACTATTCAGTTTGCTTGAGCTCTTGGCCGCAATACCCTCCCCGTCGCTCCCGTCGCTGAGGCTCCGACCTCCCAGAATTTGCTCGTACAACTCGCAAAAGGGAGGGTAGCAAGTGGTAGGCGGCAAGCGGCAAGCGTTGAGAGGGTAGCGAGCGTTTGTTCGGCGTAAGAACTCGTTCGAATCGACTAGGGATCCTGGCTTTCTTGCGTCTCACTCTGCTTGGCGGCCAATTGCTTATCAACGGCTTCCTTGTGCTTTTGCTCGCCTTCCGGCGTGGCCCGGCGTTTGTCCAACTCTTCGAGAATGCCGTGCGGGCCGTACACGAGTAAATTGTCACCCGGGCAAAGCATCGTTTGGCCTTTGGGGGCGCCCTGATATCCGCCTTGCGATCGTTCGATACCCAGGACGAGGACGCCTTCGTCTGACAGTCGCAACTCCATCAGCGTCTTGTTCGCCATCCAGTTATCGTCGTTGACAAACATCTGGGCGACCGTGAAATCATTCCCCAGCCGCAAGAGTCCGACGTAGTCGTTGATGTCGAGTCGCGTGAACCGTTTCAGGGCTTTCGTTATGTACTTTGAAAGTTGCCGATCGACCCATTTGCTGTGAGCAATGGCCCAAAGCGCAAAAATGCCCACGAACAAACCTGCGAGGCGTTCGACGAATCCAATCCCGGTCACCTTGTCGAAACCGACCACCAGCGCGGACATCACCGTCACGATTCCCGCGTTTCCGAGCAGCATCAACGTCATGATGACTCGACGACGAACCGGGTTGTTGATAACGACTGCCGAATCGGGAGTCGTAAAGCCCGTGCCAGTGAATGCGGAACGGGCTTCGAAGCGGGCAAGGTCTCGCGACAGGCCTGTGAGCACAAGTGCCTCCGTGGCGACTCGTACCACAAGCAGCGAAAACATAATGGTGGCGAGCAGGATCGGGATGGCAAACATCGTTGAACCTCCTCTACGCCCGCGAGCCGATCGCGATGACTTCGCGAAGGCCTTCGCCGGTGTAGTTAGCCCGTGGCCGAATGATGCGATTGTTGTCGTGCTGCTCGATTACATGCGCGCTCCAGCCAGTAACGCGGCTGACGACAAACAGCGGCGTGTAGAGAGGGATGGGCAGGCCCATGTAGCAGTAAAGTCTCGCACTCGGCCAGTCAAGATTTGGCGGCAAGCCCTTCTCGCCCGTGACAATCTCTTCAATCTTGTTCGCCATCTGTTCCATGTCTTCGCGGCCAACATCGGCTGCAAGTTCTGCGCAAAGCGACTTGAGATACTTGGCTCGAGGATCGCCTGTTTTGTAAACGCGATGTCCAAAGCCCATGATCTTGACTTTGTTGGCGAGCGCGTTTCGCACCCAGGCTTCGGCTTTGTCAGGCGAACCGACTTCGGCGAGAACCTCCATGACGGCTTCGTTGGCTCCGCCGTGGAGCGGGCCTTTCAACGCCCCGATCGCTCCCGTGATCGACGAGTGGATATCTGACAAAGTCGAACAGATGACGCGCGATGTGAATGCGGAAGCGTTAAATTCATGCTCCGCGTAGAGAATCAATGACACATCCATCGCCTGGATGTGTTTTTCGTTCGGCTTCTCGCCGTGCAACATGTACAGCACGTTGGCGGAAAAGGAGAGGTCCGGATCGGCTGCGACCGGTTCTTGTCCATTGGTGATTCGGTGTCTGGCCGCCATGATGACGGGCAACTGAGCCAGCAATCGTTCGGCCTTGGCGAGGTTGGCATCGTGGCTGTTGTCGGCAACCTGTGGGTCCCAATGAGCCAGCATGCTGGCTCCCGTCCGCATCACGTCCATCATCGGGACGTCCGATGGAATCGAACGCAGAGTCGCGATGATTGCGTCGTCGACTTTGGCGGCGGCAGACAATCGGCTGCGAAATGCCGTGAGTTGCTCACCGGTCGGTAGTTCGCCATGCAGTACCAGATAGGCGACTTCGTCAAAGCTGGTATTGGCGGCGAGGTCTTCAATTGCATAACCACGGTAGCGAAGTCCGCCTTCGATGGTGCTAATCGCCGTTTCGCCCGCGATTACGCCTTCGAGTCCAGGTCGATAGATCAAGTCGCTCATTGGGGTTCCTCGTCCGCTACGTCATTGGTTGTGATTTGTTCATCACATAGCGTAACGAAGTCACATTTTGGCGTGTAGGTGGCGCGGGGTTTGAGTGAGGGTTTCGTACTTTTTTTGGCGACGCAAGTTACAGATTGCAGAAAAATTGTCCCAGATGTTTCATTGACCGGATTCACCGGTGAACCGTTGAGACAACGGTTCTACGTTCCCAATCGCGAGTGAATCGTGAGCCCCGAAAAGTGCCAAAGAGAATTGACAGAAGGTCAAAGAAAGCCCGCGGCACGATTTAAACAACAGGACAGAAAAAATGAATAAGTCCAAACCGTGCGCGCGGGTGGAGGTAGCTTGAATTATCTCATTTCGTGACCAGATGACAAATTTGCGCGATAAACGTCGCGTTTGGACGTCCATTTCGCGTGCGTTGCTGTCAACTTGTCAGCGTCGGCGATTCGACGCGATTACTCCACGTCGGAGAGATCATCTTCACGAATCATCGTGAATTTCTTGTTTGCCAACGTATCGAGGCCCATTTCAATATTGTCGACCATGAGTGCGACAACAGGACGACCGTGAGGCCGCATGAGTAGCGGGTAGGCCTGAATGATGTTGACCTCGGCCTGAAGCAACGCTGTGCATACTCTCAATAACGGTTGGTGCCCGTCAGGCAATTCGACCCCGATCAAATCCGACTCGATCAAAGCCAGACCGGCTCGCTCCAGAATTTCGCGACCCTGTTCAGGATGGCTGAGCAGGAATCGCACGAAAGCGCACTCCGACGAGTCGTTAATCGAGAAGGCAACGATGCGAACATTGCTGCCTTCGAATCGGCGGACGACTTCGAGAAGCTGACCGACCCGGTTCTCCAGGAAAACCGTGAATTGCCGGATTGTGGGGTAATCACGACCTCGCATCGTGGCAAAATCGGTTCCATTTCCCTCGCCAAAGCTCATAGTTATCTTTCGGAGCTGTGAATTGGTCAGAGTGCCGCTTGTGCCAAGCGGCCAACGTGCGGTAACTATAGATGAAGCCAAAACTTGGGTCAATATTTTTCATCGGCGCCGTCGGGTTGACTCTTTCGCACTGATGACCAGGTTTGGCCCAATACTGCTCAACCGGGCGAAGCTCGTCGGCGAACCGATTGAGCAGTATTGAGGTTTAGCCTCAACTACCTTCATCCTGCCAAGTCGCAAAAGTCACGAAAGTCACGAAAGTCACCAAGCTGGACCACTATGGAACGAGAACACCGAATTGATATCCGCGTACGCTATCAAGAGACCGACGGGCAAGGACGAGTCCACCACGCCAACTATTTCACGTACTTCGAGATGGGGCGAGTCGAGATGTTGCGCGCTGCCGGTTACGACTATGGCGTGCTCGAGGATGAGGGCATTCTGCTGGTCGTTCACAAGATCGAATGTCAGTACTTTCTCGGTGCCAAGTACGATGACATTCTGACTCTGGTGACAAAGCTAAAGAGGATTACGCATGCCCGCTGCGAACATGAGTACGAGGTGCTTCGCGGTGAGGAACTTGTCGCGAAAGGGGCAAGTACGTTGGCTTGTGTGGATAGGTCGGGGCAGGTGAGGAGGATGCCGGAATGGATGGTTTTGGATGATTGAAGCGAGTTGCGAGTTGCGAGTGACGAGTTGCGAAGGGTGCGCGGTCGCAGGCTAAGGTCTAAGCTCCAGCCTACGCCAGAGCGACCTTGCCATTGCCAGCCTTTACGGCGCCAATCTCGGCGGTTGGGAAGCCGCTTTCACGCAATAGATTGGCGATCTGATTGGCGTAGTACGAGCTGACAATGAAGACCAGCCCCACGCCCATGTTAAAGACGCGTTCCATCTCGGCAGATTCAATATCGCCAGTCTCTTGCAGCCATCCAAAAATCGGTGGGATGTCCCACGTGCCGCGTTTCAGCGACACGTCGACGCCCGGTGGCAAAATGCGTTCGAGATTTTCTTCCAGTCCACCGCCGGTAATGTGCGCGATTCCATGCACCACATTCTTGACCGCGTAGTGACCGAGGACGTTGCGAACCGCGCGGGAATAAATAATCGTTGGTTCGAGCAATGCATCACCGACGGTTGCGCCAAGTTCGTCGATGTGATCATCTGCGGCATGTCCGCCGATCTCAAAAGCGACTTTCCTGGCAAGGCTGTAACCGTTCGAATGAAGTCCCGAAGCGGAAACTCCAAGCACAACGTCGCCGTCCGCAATCGACTTGCCATCGATCAGATTTTCCTTCTCGACGACTGCGACACAAAAACCGGCAAGGTCATAGTCGCCGGGCTGGTAGATGTCCGGCATGATGGCTGTCTCACCACCAAGCAACGCGCAATCGCCGTCGACGCACCCCTGACTGATTCCCTGCACGATCTGTTCGAGTAACGACGGGTCGTCCTTGCCCATCGCGACATAGTCGAGAAAAAAGAGCGGTTCGGCTCCTGTGCAAATGGCATCGTTCACGCTCATGGCAACGAGGTCGATGCCCACGGTATCATGGCGACCGGTGAGACTCGCGACCTTCAGTTTGGTGCCAACGCCATCGGTGCAAGAAACAAGAACGGGGTTCTTGTAATTGCGAGCGAACAGCTTGTTCGCAAAATCGAGCTGGAATAGGCCGGCGAAACCGCCATCCTGTTTGATGACTCGAGGGCTGAACGTCCGATGCATCAGCTTCGGCAGCCGCGCCATCGATTCACGATATACATCGAGATCGACGCCTGCGTCTTTATAAGTCGCCTTGGCCATGCGGCGTTCGTTTCCGTCTAATTGATTTGTTGGTGTGAAGGCCAAGCCCCAGATTTGCGAGCAAACCGCGAAGCGAACGAACAAGCGGATTGCCGATCTTGCCTCGATTACCTGGCTGTGGCGATTTTAGATTGCGTTTTGCCAAAGTGTCAACGATTCGCCTACACTTTCAGGTCGGCATGGCGACTGAAGTAATAATCAGACCATTCGCCATGGTTTGCCAGGCGGCGGCCGGATAAACCACAACGGTACCGATGGCAATTTGTTCGTTACGCATCGCAAACTCACCGGCATTGGGACTCCTTTCGGGTCCGTTGCCAGCCTAATGACTATGTGGCAAATTCCTCGAATTAAGGATGCTGTTTCAGACCCGACAACTTATCTGGTGGTACGGTTTGCCTGCTAGGCGCTCCATCAGAAGGTAATCGGGAAGTATTTGATGTTAATGGTCCATCCGCATCCAGAACTACAGTTTCAACACAATTTGCCCTACGGGGCTCTGGTCCATGACCGAGGTGTGCAGTTCGTAGTGTACAGCCGGTCCGCGACCGAAATGCGGCTGTTACTCTACAACGACGTTAAGGATCTCGAACCCGACGAAGTCGTCGTGTTCAACCCCGAGAAAGATCGTTGGGGTGATATCTGGAGTATCTTTGTACCGGAGATTCAAGCCGGCCAGCTCTATCACTTCCAGGCAGACGGTCCTTTCGAGCCGGAAGTCGGACATCGGTTCGATGGAACGGCGCGGTTGATCGATCCTTACGCCCGTGCTCTCGCTGGAACCTATCTGCCATCCGACGATGGAATTGTCCGTCCACCGAAATGCGTCGTGGTCGATGACTTTTTCGACTGGGAAGGCGATCGCCACATCAAGCGACCGATGTCTGAAACCATTATCTACGAAATGCACGTAGGTGGTTTGACTCGCAGCGATTCCAGCGGAGTCGAATATCCGGGTACTTACCTTGGCGTCATCGAGAAGATCCCATATTTGAAATCGCTCGGCGTCACCGCGGTGGAACTGATGCCGATTCACGAGTTTCCAATCTGCGATACCAACGGGAATCGAAGCGCTCGAAGTAACTACTGGGGTTACGACTCGATGGCGTTCTTCAGTCCGCATCGTGGATTCGCTTCGGGAACCGAGCCGGCGGCGCAGGTTCGCGAGTTCAAAGAGATGGTCAAGGCACTGCACCAGGCGGGAATCGAAGTCATTCTCGACGTCGTCTACAACCACACGTGCGAAGGCAACGAGTTGGGGCCAACGATCAGCTTCAAAGGACTCGAAAATCGCGTCTATTACATGCTCGACCACGGCGGCAGCGCGTACAAGAACTTCTCCGGTTGCGGCAATACCGTGAACGGAAATCATCCCATCGTTCGCGAGATGATTTTCCATTCGCTGCGGCACTGGGTACACAACTACCACATCGACGGATTCCGGTTTGACCTCGCGTCCATCCTCAGTCGCGGTCGCAACGGCGATCTCGTCCCGAACCCACCGCTCATCGAAGCCATCAGTGAAGACCCAATGCTCGCTGACACGAAGATTATCGCGGAAGCCTGGGATGCTGCCGGCGCCTATCAAGTCGGCTCGTTCGGCAACCTGCGTTGGGCAGAATGGAATGGCCGTTACCGGGACGATGTACGGCGTTTTTGGCGAGGCGACACCGGCATGCTGGGTGCGTTCGCAACGCGACTTGCCGGTTCAAGCGACTTGTACCAATCGGGCGGTCGTCAACCGTATCACAGCATTAACTTCATCACGTCGCACGATGGCTTTCCGCTCAACGATCTTCACAGCTACGTCGAGAAGCACAACGAAGCCAACGGAGAAGGAAACCGCGACGGAGACAACAATAATCACTCGATGAATTATGGCGTTGAGGGGCCGACGAAGAACAAAGAAGTCGACGCGATTCGGGTGCGGCAAATCAAGAACAATCTGGCGACGCTGCTCCTCAGTCAGGGCGTGCCCATGATCACTTACGGAGACGAGTGTCGCCGTACGCAACATGGAAACAACAACGCGTACTGTCAGGACAACGAGATATCCTGGTTCGACTGGGACAAAGTCGAAGAGAACCAGTCGCTGGTCCGTTTCTTTCGGGAGCTTATCAAGTTCCGGCGAGAACAACCAACGGTCAGGCGTACTGAGTTTCTTTCGGGCACCCAAACGGCGCTCCACGGTATTCGGGACGTGAGCTGGTTCAATCGACTGGGCACAGCCATCGACTGGAACAGCAGCGAGCGGACGTTGACCTGTTTGTTGATGCCGCCCGACGCGAAAGAAGATCCGGAAGGCCTTGGTCGCGAACTATTGATCATGTTCAATCCGACTCCCGAACCTTGCGAGTTTATGCTTCCGACCATTGCCCGTGGGATTTCCTGGCGGATGAAGATCGACACGTCCGCCAAAAGTCCGGACGATATTTTCGAGTCCGGCAAGGGGCCGGTTCCGGCTTCGCGAATCATTTTGACCAGCCGGTCGATGTGCTGTTTCATCGCAGAGTAGGCAGGGAATAGGCAAAAACAGGCGACAGATACCAGACGAACGAGCGGACTGCCCGCCCCGCCTCAAAGGGGTCGGGTATTCCATTCGTTGGCTCGACAGTGAATCTGGCGCACTTTAGCCTATCCGTCAGAGTCAGACTGCATGAGGAAGCATCGTATCGAATTTGTGGGTTAAAAAGCCCGAAGAGTCAGCGATAGCCGAACGTCCCGCTCTTTTGAGGTGCGGACAACGAGTGCCAGCTATCGCTGCCGATGTAATTCTTGTTGTCAGGTCCCACTGCTGCAAGGATGTAAAGTGCATAAGACATATCTACGGCTTTTCGTTCTGGCCCTTTCTTTCGCCGTCGTTCACGGTGCAGCAGATGCTCAATCGGTTGTTGAAGACCCGGCGACGCAAAAGTCACGTATCGACTGGGTGAAAAGTTATCGTACGGCTCGCGAAAAAGGCACCGCCGCTTCTCGCCCTGTTTTTCTGTTTGTGACTTCGGAAGAGTGCTCCTACTGCAAGAAGATGGAGCGTGAGTCGCTTAAAAATCAATCGATCATCCGGAAGCTCAGCGCTGACTTTGTGCCAGCCCGATTGAAGCTCGACCCTGAAAGTCAGCTGGCACGTGAACTGAAAGTCACCATGTTTCCGACGACGGTCATCATTGCTCCCGATGGGAAGATTGTTGACTATGTGCGTGGCTACATGAGCGGAGACAAGCTGACGGCATGTATTTCCAAAGCGCTGAAATCTGAGAAGCTCGCTCTTAACTCGGGCAAGAAAACTCGCTAGGCCAGCGTTTCAAAGAATCGCTCCCGGACACTTCCTTCTCTCACATCCGGACTTTCATCGTTCGGCAAGCCATTCTGGCTTCATTCGGCACAAGTCTTCATTTCGTCGAGTGCTTCTGGCTGGCGTGTTGTAAATTCAATGTTGAGTGGTATTTGTGCTCACGCCAGATTTATTGCCGCCGCTTGATTGACCTCAGCCGCTCGCCCTAAGGAACCCTACTCCGACGCAGTGGTTGTCATGCGAAGAACGAGCAAGGGCATACCACGTGTCGCGCGAGGAGGGGCGGAGCCAAAGCGACGGGGAGGAGCGGCCCTACGCATTGGTGTATACGAATTGCGCTGCACCATTCGTGTCCGTTCTGCAGCAACGTAAAATCCGGTGCAAGGCCATCTTTATAACGCTCCAGTTTCGCCCTTCCGGCCTCAAGGCCTTACGACCTGTTGCCGTGATATACTCGCTCAAGGAAGCAGGAACCTGATCCCAGGGAGAGGCCGGAACATGAGTCATATTGGTAGCTGTAGAGTAACGTATTTCTTCCCGCGAGCGCTCGCGATTTGCTGGTTGGCGAGTTGCGTATTCGCGGTCGTCGCGAACGCCGAAGACTGGGCCGAGTGGCGTGGAGCCGGGCGCGATGGTGACTGGACAGAATCCGGGTTGCTGAAGCAGTTCCCATCAGAGCAATTGGAGAAAACGTGGACCGCGAAAATTGGTGCGGGCTACAGCGGACCTACGGTCGCCAATGGGCGTGTCTACGTGACCGACCGACTGACGGATCCGAAGCAGGTCGAACGAGTACATTGCTTTGACGCGACGGATGGCAAGCCGCTTTGGACGCATACTTACGATTGCGAGTATGAAAACGTCGGATACAAAGCCGGCCCGCGTGCGTCCGTTTCGATTGATCGCGGCAAGGCGTTTGCGCTCGGAGCCATGGGTAATCTGCATTGTCTCGATGCGGTGACCGGAGAGGTCTTGTGGCACAAGGATCTGAATGTTGAATACAAGCTCCAGCCGCAGGGTGAAAAAGATCGCCCGCGAATGCCGATTTGGGGAGTCGCAGGATCGCCACTCATTTACAAGGATCTGGTCATCATTCATCTCGGTGGCCGTGATGGCGCTTGCGTCGTTGCCTTTGATCTACAGACTGGAACCGAGCGGTGGCGTGCTCTTGATGACCGGGCTCAGTATTCGTCGCCTATTCTCGTAAAGCAGGCCAACCAAGATGTGTGTGTCGTCTGGACTGGAGATAACGTCGTCGGCCTGAATCCCGCTTCCGGCAAGGTTCATTGGCGCATTCCAATGAAGCCGAGGAATATGCCGATTGGCATCGCGACTCCGATCGTTCACAAAGATGCAGAGAACGGCGACCGCATTTTTGTAACGTCGTTTTATGATGGCTCGTTGATGATTCAGCTTTCGAAAGACGAACTCAAAGCGACGGATCTGTGGCGAAGTTGCGGGGCAAGTGAGCGGGATACCGAGGCATTGCATTCGATCATTAGCACACCCGTCTGGTTGGGTGATTACATCTACGGCGTGGACAGTTATGGCGAGTTGCGATGTCTGGACGCCGAAACCGGTGACCGGGTCTGGGAGGATCTAACGGCGACTCCGAAATCTCGCTGGAGCACGATTCACTTTGTGCAAAACGGTTCTACCACGTGGATGTTTAACGAACGCGGCCAGTTGATCATTTCGCAGCTTTCGCCCGAAGGGTTCAATGAGATCAGTCGTGCTGATCTGTTAGAGCCTACGAAAGAACAGCTGGCACGACGCGGCGGAGTCTGTTGGTCGCATCCGGCGTTCGCGGACAGGAAGATTTTTGCACGGAATGATAATGAGCTGGTGTGTGCGAGTTTGGCCGAAGCGGAGTAGGTCGTTCGAAGTTCGTAGTCCAGATCGTAGGCCGGCAACAAGCGGTTGATGGGGTTGTCCAGACTCATTGGGTTAACACCGCGCAGTTCCGGCAACATTGTGGCCTATACCCTTTGCATTCGCGTGGCACCTTGGTTGTCATCACTGCAGCCGCGTTCACCATTTCGTATCGCAAGATAGCAGCGTTGATCTTGAATGCGAGCGTTGAACGAAATGGCGGTTTGCAGTGAGGCCCTCCCCGTCGCTTGAGGCTCCGACCCTCCCACTCGGCAAGCGGTATGCCCTGCTCGTTCCTCGCATGCCACCGCGTTGCCGGAAGAGGGTTCGTTGTGGTGAATGGCTCGCTTGCGTTGCCTTGACGCGCATGAAAAAACCGCGGTCGGTGGCGAAACCGACCACGGCTATTTTGACCGCAGCAATTGGGAAGCAGGATGTGTTCCGTGTATCGGCGATACCGGGTAGCCCTGGAGAAGGCGACTACTCGGTGGTTACGGAATCATCCAAAGCTGCGGTACTCAATGAAGATGCTTCAATTTCGGGCTTGATCACAAACTGCGAACCGTCGTCATAGTTTCGCGTGAATGCTCTCGCTACCTCGCGAAGCTGGTCAGGCCCCATGTGTCGAAGGTTGCCAAAATCCAGAAGCGGCTCGATCGCCTGGCGAGCTTGCTGAAGAATCGGCTCCATCGCGACGACTTCGACCATCCAGTGCTTGATGCTGTCGAATGAGATGGCGGCGTCGTGGAATCGCATGCCGAGTTCGTTCGTCAACTCCAGCGTTTCGATCGCATCAGCCAGGTCGCCCGTGTTGCTGATGATCTTATCCTGAAGCGCGATCAACTCGGAGGCTTTTTCCTTCGCCTTGTCGGCGTCGCCAGCCTTGTCGTTGAGTTCCTGATTCATGTTGATCAGCTCGTCAAGGTTCTGCTTCGCAACGACGACTTGTTCCGACTGGTCAACAAGGTCTTCGCGAAGTGCAAGGAGCTCCGAACCTGTTTGACGTGCGATTTCAGTCGTGTCGGCGGCACTCGCCAGACGGTGATACAAGTCCTCGGAGATGCTGAGAACTTCGGCTGCCTGATCAGCCCGATCGGAATTGGCAAGGAGCATGTCTTTGAGGGCTCCCAGCTGCGAAACGGCTGCCATCGCACTGTGGACTCGCTCGGCTTCGACGAGGAGCTGCTGATTGAGCTCTCGTATTTCGGCAAGCGATTCCTTGGCGGCAACGGCCTGCTCTCGCTGCTCGTTGAGTGCAGCCAGCAAACCGTTGGTGTCATCAGCAATGTCTTTCTGGCCGGCGACTTCCCAGACGCTCTGTTCCAAAGTCCCAAGCTGCCGCCGCATCATCGACATTTCTCTGGCGGCTGGGCGGGCAATGCCAATGTAAACAAAGAGGAACGTGACAATTCCTCCGAGGGCAAACGCACACCATGTCGGTAGCTGAGCCGGTCCGACATCGGGGTACGAGTTGAAATCGTTGTGATAGGTGTCCAAGAGTCTGCCTCCCTGAGTCAATTGGCCGTTGTTGTTGGCCGTTTATTTTCTCTAATCCATGAGCTTTCTTTGAAAGCTATCTTTCGCCTGTTTTCACCTATCGGAACCAAAGCGCAACTCACACGAAACTTATCTATTTTGGTGCGACCCTGCTGCGTGCGTAAAGTTTTCGGGCTGGGTAGAAATGTGAAACTTTGCGGAATTTGGCAAAGTCGTGGGCAAATTGCATGCAACGCCAAGCGATTTGCGACTGTGGCTACCAGTGACAGCATGCTTTGAAGGCCCGACGGACTGGACGACAGGACGAGACTTGAGGATCGCGCTCAGATAGCGTGGTTCAAAAGGCTTTTGTAGCAGGAGTGGCAACACTTCGGGTGTGGCTGGATCGCGGCCTGAAACACTCAAGGTGCAAGATGACTCGCCCGAGCCGTTGCCAGCCCGGCTGCGGGTGCGCGCACGAAAAAGGTAGCAACGCTGCCGTGAAAAAATGCAGAAAGATCAATTTCGCTGTTGACTGTTTTTTGTCGGATTAGATACAAGCCGCACCACTCGTCTTCAATCCAAATATCCATCGGACCAGTTCTCATTACGAAAGCGAAATCCGTGCGCGACTCAGTTTGCCAAAAAAGATCTATGCAAAAATCGACTGCCTTGTCCGTTCAAGGGCGAATTCAGCGACAATTTCAATCACGACGCGCACTTGTGTGGTGCGTTCTTGTGACTTGCTTTGTCGCCGGTTCACTCGCCAGCTCTGCAATTGGCCAAGAACTTCGATTGGGAAGTCCGACGGGAGAGTTCACTCGAGCTCCGTCGAATGACCTGTTCGTCGGCCGACTGGAAACAATGCGGCACAACGACAACGGCAAGACAAGGTTGGCGTTGCTCAATGACCAGAATCAGGTGGTTGCCTTTGTAGCGCCAACAGGCCGCTACGACATGCAGCAATTTCTTGGTGAAGAGATTGGCGTTTCTGCCAAGTCGTTTACCCAGTCGGATGCGGGAGTACCGTTCGTCATTGTTGAGAGCGTTACTCCGACCTCGCCGGTCGTGGCGGACAAAGCCCAGCGACTGGCAACATGGGAACCGGACACTCAGTCGATTGGTACGGGAGTTCGACGGACTGAGCAGGGCAACTCAACAATTCAGCAGGCTTCCTTTGATGGTCCCACGCCGGCTGGGGGTCAACCGGCAGCGAGACGCACAGCACAAGTTCATCCTCGTGGCCAAGGCGGTCCCCGAGGGCAAGTCGTTCGTACCGGGCATATCGCCCACGATCCACAGGTACATCCTGCCTGTCACAATGGAACTTGTGGGCACGGTGCAAGTGATGGCGTTGTCATTCATAGCGGTCCAGTTTCTGGTGAAGTCATCATGGATGGTGGGTTCATTACCGATGGTGTTGGCGGTGGATGTGCCGACTGTGTTGGTAGTGATCCATGTGCGAGTTGCTCCGTGAGCCGGTCTCGGCCGGCTCCGGCGTATCACGGAATCCACTGCCAGATCCCCAACTGCTCACAATGCAACGCGGCCAGGACTGCTACCATCTGTCAGCCGAAACAAGCGACTTGCGGACCTCCAGGATGGCTTTGGTTGCGAGGTGAATATCTTCTCTGGTGGGCCAAAGGAATGTCGGCTCCACCACTGGTGACAACCAGTCCAGTTGGTACAGCACAAAATCAGGCGGGTGTGCTGGGAACCGGATCAACATCGACGGTATTGTTCGGCGGTGACCAGGATTTGCTCGAAGCATCCAGTTCAGGGTACCGTGTTTCGTTCGGTGGCTTTTTTGGCCCTTGCCGCAAATTCGGATATCAAGCGGACTTTTACAGTTTGTCCAACGAAGAAGACGAGTTCTTTGCCGATGCGAATGACTATGACATCCTTGCGAGACCGTTCTTCAACCTGAATCCGCGACAAGGCGGTGACGGCGATTCAATCGCTCCTGCGCGAGACGATTCGGAGCTGGTGGTGTTTCCGGACTTGCTCGACGGGTCGATTCGAGTCAACGCTTTTAGCGATTTTTCGTCGGTGGGTGCGAGAGCCCGCTGGAATTTCTGCTGCAAGCAGCGATGCGACAGTTGTGGCGGAGGAGGTGGTTGCGGTTGCCAACGCTGCGGTTACTCACCATTCTGCAAAGTCGACTTTACGGCTGGTTATCGACACTTCAATCTCGAAGAAGGAATCACCATCAATGAGAACCTGCGAGCCATCAGTGGTACGCCGGGTGAGTTTGATATCACCGATTCATTCCGTACCGAGAACAATTTTAATGGTGCGGAACTCGGTTTTCAGTGGGAAGCCGGCGTGAATCGCTGGACGCTTGAATTCCTTTCGTTGATCGCGATTGGAAATACGGAACAAACGGTTTCGATCGACGGAACCACTCTGATTACGCCTTCGCAAGGCTCTACCGAGAGGTTCGACGACGGCGGACTGCTGGCGTACGACAGTGAAAATGTCCGGGACAAGTTCACCATGATCCCGAGCATGAACGTGAACCTCGGATTCTATCTGACACCGAGATTCCGCTTCATTGTTGGATATTCAGTACTCTACTGGGGCGGCGTGGTTCGACCCGGCGAGCATATTCCGACTCAGTTGAATCCTGACGCCATCGCACCAGCTCTGGATGCGGGTGCGACTCCGGAGTTTGCGTTCAATGAAACAGACTACTGGATTCAGGGACTGAATCTGGGGCTGGATTATCGCTGGTAAAAGAGCGGCTGCTGACGAAAGTAGCTGCTATAGGTGTAAACGCTTTGCTCTCATACCACCCGTTGGGCCGATAGTTGGCCAAAACGCTGCTGTCACTGCCAGCGTGGTTCGACTGCATCTTTTCACTACCCGGAACATCCCGGTCGGCATTTCATGCCTGAATTCAAAATTGCCCAGGCTGTGTAACTGGCCATGGCAAAATCTTCCGATGACGCATGAGTGAGAATTATTCTTGCCAAACAGTGGCAAGAAATCCCTGCGTACTTAGGAAGACGACGCGATGAGTACCGGTTTCTTCGGATTGCGAAAACTATTTGGATACACGAGCCAGTCTGGCGCCCACAAAGGTCGCAAGGTTGGCAGGCGGCTAGGCGTCGAGTCGCTGGAGAACCGCGCCTTGCTCGCGGCAGATTGTCTCGGCGCATTCACGGGAACCGTCGGACTCGATGCTGACAGTAATGGAGTCATCGACGTTGGCGAAGAAGTCGCCGGTGCAACGATCCAGGTGTGGGAAGACACGGACGGAAACGGTGTATTCGATCCTGCGATCGACACGTTGGCCGGAACCGATACCACGGACGCAAGCGGCGACTATCTTATCGACGGTCTCGAGTCGGGAGACTACTTTGTCGTCCAGCCGCAGCAAACCGTCGGTGCGAACGCGCTTGATGAAAGTGTCAGTCCCCTCAAGACTGCGAACGGAAGTGGCGTGCCCGGGACTCTGATTGACAATTTTTCCGATGACAGCCCCGTCGCTACCGACGTCCATCCGCCCGATGGCGCATCGACGTCCGTGTTCCATTCGACAGCGAATGCGATTGGCGGAGAACGCGATCTGGAAGCTGAGATCACCAGCGGTATGTCTGGCGACGAAGTCGAACTTCGGGCTGCGACCGGGATGCTGCTGATCAATCCTGATTTTTTCTCGCAGGGAATCTACAACGTCAGTTGGGATGGTACCGATTCGCTCGCCGCGCTTGATCCTGTGGGACTTGGAGGAATCGATCTTACCAGTGGTTCGTCTGCTCTCGGCGGAATCGGCCTGACGGATGTTTCATTCGACCAGGCTGGCGCGCAGCTGACACTGCGAGTCTACTCAGACGCTACGAATTTCTCCGAGGCGGTAATCAGCGGCATCGCGCCGTTCACAAGCAATGATTTCTTCGTCTCGTTTGACCCGGCAGCCGCAGCCCCGGTATTCACAGCCGTCGGTGGTGCCGGCGCAGATTTTACCAACGTGGGCGCAATCGAACTGGAGGTTCTGTCCACCAGTCAGGCGATGGATGGTGCGATCGATATGATATCTGTCATCAATCCGGATGTCACAGATTGCGACTTTGTAAATACAGCACCCGTGCCAAATATTGATATCGAAAAGGCAACCAACGGTATTGATGCCGACATCACAGACGCGGCAGATGTTCCCGTCGTTGGAAGCGGCAGCACGGTGACGTGGACTTATGTTGTGACGAATACCGGTCAAACGCCGATTAATAACGTCGCAGTTACAGACGATGCTGGCACACCCGGCGTTCCGGGTGATGATTTTACGCCGACATTCTCGGGTGGAGACACCAACGGCAACAATGTCCTTGACCTCAACGAAACGTGGACGTACTCGGCAACCGGTACCGCGATCGACGGCACCTATACCAACAAGGCGACGGTGAATGGTGTCAGTACGACTGGGATCGATGTAATGGACATGGATAACAGTAACTATGTGGGGATCGCGCCGTCGATTGATATTGAAAAGTTGACGAATGGTTTTCAGGCAGACAACGCCGGCGATGCGGATGTTCCAACGATTCAGGCTGGCGAAACCGTCACGTGGACGTATATCGTGACAAACAACGGTACGGATCCGCTCACAAACGTCACGGTAACCGACAACCAGATCGGCGCAATTTCGAACATCATCAGTCGATCCATCAACTCGGATAACACGCTCGATCCGAATGAAGTCTGGACATACACGGCAACCGGGACGGCAATCGACGGAAACTACGTGAATATTGCCGATGTCGTGGGAACCGGTTCGGATGGAACCACCGTCGTCGATGACGCCGACGCCAGTCGCTACGTTGGATTCCAGAACAATCCGGCGATCGACATCGAGAAGGCAACCAACGGGTCGGACGCGGACGTTACGGGCACCGGCCCCGTGGTGCCAGTCGGGCAAGCGGTCACGTTCACCTTCGTTGTCACCAACGTTGGCGATGTTCCTCTGCGAAATGTCGCGGTGATTGATGACAATGGAACACCTGCCGACACGAGCGACGATATCGTGCCAACATTCACTGGCGGTGACACGAACAGCGATGGTCAGTTGGACCTGACGGAAGTGTGGACCTATACCGCGACGCGAGATGCGACTCTGGGACTGCACGTGAACGACGCAAAAGTCACCGGCGAGGACGATCAGGGTGAGATGGTGATGGCCTCAGATCCAAGTAACCATACCGGATTTGTGCCGGATGTTCTGTCGAAACGGCGATTCCTCGCTTCCGCTGCCAGCTAGCGCTCCGAGTTTGTGCCGGCGAGCTTCTACTGCCTTGCAGCGAGGAAGCCCATGACAGATGCGGTAAATACCTCCGCGCCTTTGAATTTGTAGGCCTGGAAAGTCGGGTCGAGGTATCGCGGCCCCAAGGGGTCATCAACCGCCGCCCCACTAAGCGAATAATTCAAATTGCGGAACTGGTTATCTCGATTCGCCGACGTTACGAGCAGGCGATACTTGCCGGCCGGTAGAAAAACCGACGTCGTTCTTGACTCACCAGCGGAACTGTCCAGCTGCAGGACGGTGTTTCCGTCTGCGTCGATCACTCGTATGAATATTTCGGCGTTCTCGGCGCCCCGTTGTTCTTCGACGGCAAAGTTGAAATTGAACAGCTGCTGCCGGAAGACTTCCAGTCGATAGGAGTCGCGGTCACGATTTCCACGCAACGATGATTCGATGAAGGTTTCCCGCTCAAGCGGCGCCCACCCCACTATCGCGTCGAATTCAAAGAATCCAGTCGCCGAGTCGGACGAATTGGCAGCCGTGACTTCGAAGATGTATTCAGTATCCGGATCAATCGGGAACTGAAGCACATTCATCTGGTCGTTACTGACAAGAATCTGCGATTCAACTGGACGCAAGAACTCGTCGAGCACGCGAATCTTGCCGGTGAATTCCTCTCCAAACTGGAGCGTCCGTAGACTGACTCGGGCCCAGTTCCGGTTGGCGAGAAGGTTCGTTGGAGTCGCCAGACGAAATCGGTCGACATCGTTCGCATAGTCGATGCCCGCATAGGTCTGGTAGCGGGTGCCTTCGATGAATCCGGGAGCTGTCTCAAGGTCTTCCAGACCTCTCTCGGGATCCGCTGTGGATCCACCCATGGAAGCAAACTGCCTCTCACGATTCAGGTAGTTTGGGACATCGTTGGAATGGACATACCGGATTGGACTTCGAAGCACATCGCTGATGCTGTTGAAATCTGTTTGATTTACTGACATGTACCAGACGGCGAGTGTGTAACTGCCGACGTCAAAATAACTATGCTGGTTGCTTGAGACGGTGACATGGAATTCCTCACCAACGTCGACGTCATGAAGGACGACAGAGAGGTCTCTTCCAGACTTTGTACTGAATTTCTGCTGTGTTTCGCCAGACTGGCTCGTAACTTCAAGGCTGCCGGCCAGTTGGCTGACTCCACTCGTGATCATGTGAACGACGACTGTACCATCAGCACCCTCGGGGACCTGGAAAGTAAAGCTGTCGATATCATCAGGCGTTGTAATATCCGCGTACGCAATCGTTGGAATAGCCCCTTGCGCTGCGTTGGTGAACTCATACGCCGTCAAAGGCACCGAAATATCGTCTGTTGTTCCGTTTGCTCCATTGACGCCATTGGCAATAGCGAGACTGTCGTAGAGGTCATTCGGCCGCAGTCCGTAAATATCCTGAAGGTTGGAAATGTCTTCGTCTGTTGGGAGAACATACCTCGGCGAACCGTCGCCTGGGTAAAGCGGCGATAGCGGATCGTCAGAATGCTCCAGCCCAAACACGTGACCAGCTTCATGCACTGCGGTCGCGAATACATCGTCGAGGCTGTCGAATTTCATTTCGCTATTGAACAGAACGTCGCCTGTCCATGTCCCATCAATCGCCTCGTCTGCGGAAATGGCGATCGCATAGATTCCTTCATCGAGAGGGACCGAGCCGATTCGCACATCGCCGAACCGTTCGTCCTGGCGGATCTTTCCCTGAACTCCAAAGTCAGACCCGTCATCGTGAACAATGCCGATGTCAGCATTTGTTTCACGAGTCCATACCTGGAATGCGCCGAGGATAGTTTGTTGCCATGTTTCTCGTGGAGCTATCTCGTCAAACTGCGCGAAGAGACGGCTTTCGGCACCATTTACGTCTGTTCCGTCTGGAGCGAAACTCAGCGAAAGGCGAGCATCCGCTCCCCAAACGACACCCTGCGCATCCAGAACGATGCGGGGTTCCAGCTCTTCAGACCGAAGCTTTATTCGACTTCTCATCCTGTCACCGTGGCTACACCAGATTCCCGTGGCCGCTCTTCGGTTCCTCTGGCTGTTTTCTCGTTTCCAGTCTCGCGTCTATTCTTCTATTCTTCTTGCCCGTCCTGGTGCTTCTTCATTTGTTCTGTTTCGGCAAGCTCGCGGATTCGCTTACAAGCCGCTATTAAGTCTTCTACTTGTTCGAGGTCGCGGATCGGAGCGATGTCCGGATCACCGTCGACGTGATTCAATATCCGTAAGTCCTCAATCAGGCTCTGAGCCAGCATTCGTATGGCGGTATGCCGATGTGTCTCATCGTTGCGCGACAGCAACGCGTAAATGCATGCAACCTGATATCGGGTTATGGCATCGAGTTCGCTTTGCAACAACACTTTCGCATCGGCGAGAGCGGTTTCATCGCGTCTCAGCCTTGCCAGCAAGACGCCTCTTCCCGCTCTTGTAATTGTATCTGTCGGATCCGAATCTAGCGAGTCATTGAGGATTCTTACCGCCTTTTCCGGGTCTTTTAGCACTTCGGCGTGGATGTAAGCCAAATTTTCGCGAATTTTTCGGGGCGATGTCGTAATCGTCAAAGCTCGCTGGAGATCCTTGATCGCATCCCTCGGCGACTCGCCAAGTCGCGCGTGACTGCGCGTCATCCAACCAATGTCATCTTTTGGTCGCAGCTCCAAACCGGTTTTGCGATCCTGAACCGATTCCTCCCAGTCGCCATTCTCAGCAAACATTTCAGCGCGAGTCAGATAGACTCGCGGATCGTCTGTGCCCCGTTCGATAACAGCGGAGGCATCAGCAATTGCGGCTGGAAGATTCTTCGACAGCCGGTGAGCGATCGAACGACTCATTTGTGCATTGTTAACATTGTCCTGCGGGTTGAGATCCGAGGACTCGGAGAGTTTCATGGCCAGCGTAAAGTCTTCAATCGCCTTGGGGAATTCTTCAAGAGCCAGATGGCAGTGGCCAATTCGAAAAACGGGATACGGCTTGTCAGGAAGAAGTGACTTGGCGATCTTAAAATGCATCAGCGCGTCCTGGAAATTGTCTTTCCGGAAATGAGCCTCGCCCAGCTGAAGCCAGCCTGCCGCATCCCCAGGCCGCTTGCGCATCGCGTCCTCGAGTATTCTTATCGCTTTATCGATGGCATCACGTTCCAGGAACTCGGTACCTAATAGCATCAGATCCTGAGTGCCAAGTTTTTGGTCGCTGGGCTCTCCGGATGCGGACTGCAGCAACTTTGCAATCAGCGTTTCCTCCTCTTCGTTCGAATCAGCAGGCGCTCCGGCGACCATCTGTTCCAGCCGGATCTTCTGCAGGTCGATCGCCGAGTCCTTCCTCGTCTCATAGAGATCGGCGACACGATTCCAGCGCAGGGCGGCTGCCAGTGGTTGGACCGCGTCCGTTGAGTCGCCAGGTTCGCCGGCCGTTGTTATGCTCTCGTTCAGTTGGGCATTCGTCGCTGACATGGACGCAAGATGAAACCCAAGCAACTTACAGAGGTCGCGGCACGACTGCTGCTGTTTAACAGGAAGATGGGCCCATGCGTCACCCTCGGGGCCGCTGTCCAGATCGACTGAGTCGGCGAGGTCGCGGGCCCTTTGCAAAGTGGTTTGCGCGTTCGTCGAACCAGTACTCGCGGCAATGATGGCTGGACGCAGGTCGGCAAATTTGCTCGCCAGTCGGTTGAGTCTGTTTTCGGCTTGGGTGCCTGCCAGCTGAAATTCGCGTTGCTGCCAGGCGAAAAGTGTGCCGATTGCTATCACAGCAACGGCTGCCGCAGCCGTCGTCCACGAGCAGATTTTTGGGTGGCGGCGTACCCACTTTTGAGCGCGTTCCACGACGGAAGGATTTTTCGCGTGCGCAAGCGGTTGCGAATCGAGTTGAGCCGTCAGGTCTTCGACAAGATGCTGCGCCGACTGATATCGGGCCGATGCACTGTATGAAAGGCATCGGTCAATGATCGCGGCGGTTGCTGGCGAAACGTCAGGATTCATATCCCGCAACGGAGGAACCGGCGACTTTCGTTTTCGCAGCACAACTCGCAAATAGTCGTCGGTGACGCCTTCGCCAGGTTCGAGTTTTGTTGGGGTAAACGGCAATTGGCCACTCAACAACTCGTAAAGCACGACTCCCAAACTGTAGATATCAGCCGTCACACCGCTTTCATTATCCCCGTCTTCTTTCGCGTCACTATCTGCGCCTCGCGACCGCCGAAGCATCTCGCGAATCGTTTCCGGAGCGATGTACGGCATGGTCCCGCCGGCTCGGTCCGAAGGCTGGCCCGTATTTGCGGCAAGGTTAAAGTCGATCAATAGCGGCTCGCCGTCATCACGAAGCATCACGTTGGCTGGTTTGATGTCGCGGTGCAGGATGCCTCGAACGTGCGAGTGTTGAAGGCCCGTCGCCAGACTCTTCGCCAGCCAGAGAATGCTGTCAACGTACGAGCGTTCCTGGTAGAAAGCTCGCGCCGCACCATTGGAATCATCGATAGGAGGCAGCTTCAGCAGTTTGGGGCTGATCGCTGGCACCTGCCCGATTTGATCGAGCAGAAATTTTCCGGACGCAGGCATCCGGTCGACAGTTCGCAATGATTTCGCAAGATCGGCCAACGTAGTTCGGCCAAAGAACGGCATGCAAAGGACGGTAATTCCATCCTGCTTGTGAACCGAATGAACCGGCGTAATGTTCGTATGCTGCAGTCTTGCGAGCTTGTCCGCTTCGTCCCGGTTACAAGTCGAAAACTTCAGCACCACCGGACGGTCAGCGAGTTTGTCCTGGGTCGCCAGGTATGCGTTCGCAAAACTCCCGCTTCCCAGTCGCTGAATAATCCGGAAATCGCTCCAATAGTCGCCGGCGGCAAGCTGCGGCAGGGCAGCCTTTCTGTCAGACCTCGGCGCTGTCGAATGGTCAGCCGCGTGCGCGGTCTCTTCTTTGGTATCGTAGCCAATCCAGTGGGACCATTCATCGGTGTCCACGTCGACTTCGAACTCGGTGAAAAGCGACTTGTACTCTTGCGGTTGAACATCTTCACCCGCATCGAGCCGCAATCGGTACTCTTCAAAGGCGAGTTCGCCACACAGTCGCCGGTCACGGAAAATCTTCGGATATTGCGCGACGTACCCGGCCAGTTTCTTGCGATCGCCTCGTGCCCAGGCGATATCCATGTCGACTCGAATCAGCTCGGCAGCCACCACCGTGTATTTGGCGTGACCGCGTTCCGGCAGAAACGAGTCGATCGAGGCGCCGGGGTTCTTCGACACCTCCGATTCGAATGCTTCAATGCGATCCTCAACAAAAGGATCCAGAGCCGGGTGATTCATGTCAGGTCTTCTTCGCTCAATGTCACTGCAAGTGTCTGCCGAAATCCCTGAAGCGTGCGTTCTACCGTGCGGCGAGAACGTCCCGAGCCTTTGGATATTTCGGCAACCGTATTTCCTTCAAGTCGCAGGTGTACAATTTGTCGCTGCGAATCCGTCAGGTCCCTTAGCAGTTCTTCGATCGTCATACGCAAAATATTGACCGCAAGTTCGTCGTTCGCCGCGTGCCCGCTTGAATTTGAATCGAGAGGAGCACTCTTGCGAATGTCGCGTTTCGCAGCGCGGTGGAACGCTCCAACACTGCGAATCTTGTTCAACGCAATCGTTACCATCAGTCGCCAGATGGAATCACCTTGTGGCACACTGTACTGGCCGGCTTGCAACCTCCGAAACAAGGTCCGAAAAATCGACTGGGTGACGTCTTCCGGGTCAATCCGTCCAGAGATCTCCCGAGCCATCTGTCGGTTGGCGAGCGCCCTCAGTCGTTGGGCGTATCGCTCAAACAATTCTTCCGCCGCCTGTTCGTTGCCGCTCCGAATGCCGCGCATCAGCGAGCTGTCGGTTTTGACATCGAAATCTGGCGTTTCGGCGTCATCGTCTGATCTACTAGAGTCGCGATTCGTCATTGAAAACGCCATTAAATTGGAAAATGTGGGATTATGTCCCGCCAAATGGAGGGCCCCATATCGAGCGGAAAATGCCACAAACCTTCCGTTCCAGTATCACGCGGATGCCTGGTTCGATCAATGTTCCTTCAAATGAGATAATTTTGGCTGTCTCAATGGCGGACTCGAACCACGCATACGACTCTCAATCCTTGGCGGGCAAATCCCCAATGACGCTGTCCTGTGACAAGTCGATTGAGAAAGTGGTGAAATGGGAGTCATTTCAAAAGCAAAACCGGACGTTGGCCAGTCTGCGCCGACACTGCGCCCACTCACTCTGGAAACGCCCGCGCTGGATGCGCCCGTAACGCTGGATGCGCTCGTAAAGAAGCACCCGCTTCAAAGACTGCGCGAAGTCCGCATGCGCAAGGAGCTTTCGGTCGGACAGGTGGCAATGCTGCTCGGTGTTTCGCCGTCTCAAGTCTGGCTGGAAGAAGAGCCAACAGCGGACCTTTCTCTGGCTACCGTCAAGAAGTGGGCGACAGCCCTGAATGTTCCCGTTCACGAGCTGTTGATTGAGCAACAAGCCAACATGGCACTTGTTGGAGTGACAGTGAGTCAGCTTTCCCGTATTTCCTCGGTGGCTGCTGCCCTGTCCGAACGTGGCGACGACGATGGGGCGACGATGAACATGATCGGTCGCCTTGTTCAGCAGCTGGAACAGCTACAGGAATCACGCGAATAGCGCTGCTTTGTAAAAGTAACCGTTCACACGGGCAAGGGTGTTGTAAATTCGATATTGCGTGGCATATGTTCTCACGCCAGATTTATTGCAGCCGCTTGTATAACCTCGGCATGACCTCGGCCGACCGCTCGCCCCAAGCAACCCTCCTCCGACGCAGTGGTGTCATGCGAAGAATGAGCAGGGCATACCACGTGTCGCGTGAGGAGGGTCGGAGCCTCAGCGACGGGGAGGAGCGGCCAAACGTGTCGGTGTATCTTGCAATAGTGCGTCCGTTCTGGAGCAACGTAAAATCCGCTGCAACGCTGACCCTCTCGAACCTGAGCAAACGTCAATATCCGTGAACGGTTACTTGCGATCTCGCTGCTTTTCTATGCCGGCCGCGTGAACGCTGTCCACAATGATGTACGTGCGCTGCGTACGACTCTTTCAGCCGCTATTGATTCGTCGCCAATTGCCCGGCTCGTCGAGAACGATGCACGACGGCAAACCAGACGGCTGCGATCCCTGCCGCTACCAACATGAAACTGACAGCGTGTGATGGGCTCGTGAAATAGTGCGCTGCCGAATTGCCGTCAACGTCGACGCCATGCCCCGGATGTGCCGAAGCGGTTGTCGAATGGATCGCCAAATAACAAGCCGCTGTAAAAATGCCAAAACCTTTGAAGGACTTCATGCGATTATTTCTGAATGAGTTGCCTGATTTGCCAAGTGCCGACGCAGAAGTGTACACGACGTCACGGTAGAGATTCTATCCCGATCGACTTGATCTACAACAACCGGGGAATAGCTTGCAAGCTTTCCTGTAAGCCCCGATACGGCGCTGCAAGCTGACCTTTTTAGAGTCCAGAACTGCAGTCGCTGCGAAGGTAACGCTGCAGGAACGCGAGGCAAATCAGCAAAGGCCATACCAGCCGGGGTTCCGGTACGGCGACGAGTCCATGCGTATCGGAAGTGAACTTGTTGGCATTCCACGCATTAAAGTCGGATGCATCGACGCTACCATCCGTTGTGAAGTCGCCGGAGCACCAACCGGTCGTGTTCGTAAACTTGTTACTGTTCCAGATGTTGAAATCACTCGCGTCGACAGAGCCGCTAAGATTTGCGTCGCCAGAGGGAATATCCAAAAGAGCCCGCCAGAGCGTGAGATCGTCCACCGAAACTGAGCCATCGTTGTTCAGGTCGTAGATCGAATTGGAATTTCCTTCCACGATTGCCATGCCAAGAGCGTCAATGTCCAGGCAGTCAAAATTTCCGTCATTGTTTAGATCTGCGGAAACATCGAAGACTTCATTGCGAATATCGATGGGGTGCTCCGAAAAGAGGGTCCGTCCGAAGAGGCCCGCTCGATAATTCACGTTCATTCTCATCGGTTCGTAATCAGCCGTGGGATCGCCGTTCGCATCGAGTCCAAAGTCCAGTCGGTTCAGGCCGGCGTCCAGTCGAAAAATTGGTCGGGGCGAAGTCACTGGCAAGAATGCTCCCGCCGCATCGATTCCCAAAAGGTCCAGTCGCCCATTGGTGATTTCGGGCGCATCCCACGCGATGCCGTCTGCGAAAAACGGGAGTTCGGCGGATACTTCGGTTTGACCGGTAACCGTCATCGCGAATCCGATCATTCCTACATCATCAAACAGCAGGTTGTTGTTATCTACCGAATCTACGAGCCCGTTTTGGCCCATCGCGTTCAGGAATACGAGGCCAGAATCGGCGTCGTACCAGACAAACGGGTTGATGACTTCACCGGTATCTGGATTGATCACGGGGTCGCCGTTCACATTCGACCATTGCGCGCTCAGCGGCAGGCAAGCGATCGATACCAGTAGAATCGCCGAAAATTTTTTCATAAGTTTGAGTCCAGGTAACTGAGTGTCCATACAAAGTTCGCGTACAACAAAGGTGGAAATTGAGGTATCGGCAACCGCCCATTTTACATGACTTCGTTCGCAATGCGATCAGTAACTGGTGGCTTCAC
>CALHZT010000012.1 GCA_938040995.1 uncultured Pirellulaceae bacterium
AAGATAAATGGGATGGCGAACGTGGCGGTACAAAAACGGCTCGCTGAATGGCAACGATTCGTAGGCGCGGTCTTTCCAGTGGTAGAAGACTTGTCGGAGCCCAACCATTTCAAAGTGGTCGATCGAAATTGCCGCGAAGAAAAGCAGGACCAGTCCCGCGGCATGGATGGCGTAGATCGCGGCTCGAAACGCCGGATTCGTCACATTCCAGACGGCTCCACCCGTTGGCTGCCAGAACACGATGATCACGACTAATGCCAGACTGGAGAAAAGAATGTAAGTGCTTCTCTCTACTGGCTGCGGGATGTACTGGGTCCACCACTGCTTGAATGCCGGTCTTGCCATCACGGAATGCTGCAAGGCAAAGCCACCAATCAGCGACAGATTGACCATCACGGCAACGATGGAAATCGCTTCCGGCGGATCATTGATCGCTATTGGGTTCGCAAAGTTACCGAGAAAGCGTGCGAAGCAGACGATGGCCCCGAAGGATATCAGGTAGCAAAAGATGCCGTAGATGAAACAAATTGTTCGATTCATTGCTTGAACCATGGAAGCTGCATTGCGTATCCTCAGATAGTCCATTGGACTCCCTTTTCTACGCTCCGGACAGACATGGTGTAAATCGCCTTTATTTATGGATGACGATCAAACGAACCGGTCGTTGGCTCAAACTTCGCTTTGGGTTTTGCGCATTGCACTTCTTGTGCGAGCCCTCGGGGTCGGCGCGAGCTATCTCTGGCATCCGATGGAGCGTGAGTCAGATATTTACGGCACGATGTATTTTGAATGGGGCTGGCCTGAATCCACTTCGCTCGCGATTGAGAACGCAGGCATGTGGCTGGTCGTCATTGGGGCAATCGTCATCGTGTTGGCGAACCGCAATAAAAGAGACCTGACCCCTTTTAGGCTTGCAATCGTCATCGTGTTGGCGAACCGCAATAAAAGAGACCTGACCCCTTTTAGGCTTGTGGCCATTTTGATGCTCGCCTTTATCGTGTTCTGGGAAATTGCCATGGCGAGCGGGCTGGCGTACCGCGGTGGTAAGTTCATGTCGCAATGGGCGCTTGGATCGCACGGTTTGCGGATTGCAGTTCCGGCGGCGCTGCTGCTTCATACGCTGGGGTTTGGCGCGAAGGCCATCCTGCGCGTTCTTTATGTCGGTGCGATCACGACATTTCTCGTCCATGGAGCCCAGGCCTGGTTTGGATCGCCTGTGTTCATCACGATGATCATCGCGACTTTGCAATCGTATTTTGATTGCACTATTGATCAGTCGCAGGTCGAGCAAATTCTCAAATTTATCGGAGCGATGGACTTCTGCGTGGTTGCGGCCATCCTCCTGTTGGCTCGATCGCGAAGCGGCGTGCTTCGGAAATTAATGCTGGGCACGCTGTTATGGATGGCTTTTTGGGGGTTGGTTACCGCGGTAGGGCGGACAACGGGAGCCAGCCTCGGTGCCTATCCGGAGACCCTTTTGCGGATTGTACACCTTGGTGGGCCGCTGGTGCTCTATGTAGAATGGGTGCGACATCAGTCAACCGGATCGTCGGTTGCCCAACCAAATCCGGAAGTCCAGCACCATCTGCCATGCGAACAACCAAAACTTACCTGATCTTTCTAAGGTTCTTCTTTTGCTTCTTTCTGGCTTCGGTGGCCGCGCCGGTTCAGGCCGACGTCGAGGAAGATACGCGACCTCGCAATGTCCGAGTCGTCTGGTTGCGAAATCCATCGACCACGGCGACGTTGATCTGGGACACGGTCAAGCCAACAACCGACAACTCGGTCCGCATTCAACAGCATGGTGCAGAGGAAGCTCGCACGCACAAAGCGCGATGGAACGAATCGTACTCGTATGCGGACAAGGAGAATGTCGATCTCAATTATCACCGGGTCCTGATTGATGGATTGTTGCCATCTACCCGGTACGACGTGGAGTTCGAAAGCGATGGGCAAAAGTCCCGGCGACTGTATTTTGTGACGGCGCCGGATGACAATCGCTCGATGACATTTCTGTTCGGTGGTGATTCACGGTCGGATCAGCGGGCCCGGCGATCCGTAAATGAAATGATGGCTGAGCTGGTGACTGAGGCGCAAGCCACGGAAGATCCGGCGGATGATATTGTCGGGCTGATTCATGCCGGCGACTATGTGGCGACTGGCACGAGCCTGAAGCAGTGGTCACGATGGCTGGGTGATCATGAGTTGACGACGGCGGAGGACGGGCGACTGCTGCCGATCATTCCCGCGAGAGGAAATCACGATCGTGGCCGTCTGTTCAATGAAGCGTTTGGATTCAAGATCAAGGACCAGCACAACTGGTACGGAGTCAGCTTTGGCACGTTTCTTCGCGTATCGGTTTTGAATACCGAGGCGAGTGTGGCGGGAAGGCAGGCCAAGTGGCTGGATCAGGAACTGGCGACGAATCGCGCGACTCATCGTTGGTTGGTGGCGCAGTATCATCGACCGGCTTATGCGGCGACCAAGTGGCCGAGTAGTGCATTGATTCACTGGGTGCCTTTGTTTGAGAAGCACAATGTGGATCTGGTTTGTGAAGGCGACGGGCACACGATCAAGCGGACGGTCCCGATTCGGAATGGAAAGCAAGATCCGACCGGTATCGTTTACGTGGGCGAAGGCGGGTTGGGCGTACCGCCTCGCCAGCCGAAACCGAAGCGTTGGTATCTACAGTCGCCGGGCATGTGCGGTTCGGGGCATCATGTGCAGCGGTTGAAGTTCGAAGAGGACACGCTGACGTATGAAGTGGTGTTGCTGGGTGGCAAGATTGGCGATCGCTGGGAAAAGAAGAAATAGTCCTACCGTTTTCAATGTGCGGAAGTGCTGCGTGTTAAACAGCCCCGTCGATTGGGGTCTTTTCCGCGACGAGCTTTTGAAGTTTGTCGACGTCCCCATAGCCCTCGTGGCAGCAAACCTGTCCGGAATTTCTTTTTCGGCTTCTTCGGATGCACGCGAATTGGCGAGAATAAGTCGTGAATCGGTGACGAAAAGGTGATGCAGACGACGGAATTGGCGGTTAAGCCGCAGAGGGTAGATTGCTGGTGGCCTGCGTATGCCGCCATTGCGGCCGCGAGGATCTCTTTCGGGTTGTCGCGGACGTCTCTAAATCTATACTATCTGGGGCTTTACGAAATTCTCGCCGCATTGGCGCACTCTCCGCGACTTGGTCCGAAATCGAGCGGAAAGTGATCCACGGATTGGACCTTTGAGGACGGCTGTGTCTCACGCAACTCATACTGAGTCAAAACCTTCCAAGCCGAAACCGCCGACTTTCTTCGAACGCAACGAGTTTCTGTTGCGTCGATTGCATTCGCTGAGTGGATTGATTCCCGTTGGTGCGTACATGTGCGTGCACCTGCTCACGAACGCAACGGTCCTCGATAGCCCGGCGACGTTCCAGGGTAATGTCTACAAGATTCACGCCCTCGGCAAAATTTTGCCGCTGATCGAATGGGCGTTCATCTTTATCCCGATTCTGTTCCACGCCATTTTCGGGATGATCATCATCCGCAGCGGCGTGAGCAACACGGGCAAGTATCAAACCGGTGCGAACATCCGCTACATGCTTCAGCGGATCACGGGCATGCTCGCTTTTGCATTCATCATGTGGCACGTGTTCCATATGCACGGCTGGTTTCATAACGAGTCGTGGGTGGAGATGGCGGAAGGAGTCGGCGGGGCGAAGTTCAAAGCGTACAACGCGACTTCGACAGCAGCTGCCGCGCTCAGTGCCAATCTGATCGTGCCGATCCTTTACGCGATCGGGATTCTCTCCTGCGTGTTCCACCTCGCGAACGGCATCTGGACGATGGGAATTACCTGGGGTCTGTGGGTGAGCCCGGCGGCTCAGAAGCGAGCCAACTGGATCAGTATCGCATTTGGGCTTGGTCTTTCCGTGGTTGGGCTCAGTGCCCTCGGCGGGATGCGAAATGTCGATATTGATGCGGCGCGTCAAGTCGAAGATACGATGTACAACGCGAAGGTCGCCTCCGGTGAGCTTCAGCCGAATGATCATAAACGCGTCCATGAAGAGCACGCTTCCGATGCCGAAGGGCACGAAGCGGCCAGTCGCGATGAGAAGGTCAATCGGTAAGAGACTTCCGCAAAGTTTGTTTGGCGTTTGTTTGGCGGACTTGGCGACTTTTACGAGGATTGCGACAGGCAATTTTCAGAGCAGAATCAAAAGTAAACTCGATCTCGAATAGAGCATTCCATGGCAGAACAACGGGTACTGGTTATTGGCGGCGGCCTCGCAGGTCTTTCCGCTTCGATGAAGCTGGCTGAGCTCGGCGTACATGTGGACTTGATGAGCCTCACGCCGGTAAAGCGATCGCATAGCGTCTGTGCCCAGGGTGGGATCAACAGCGTCAATGATCAAACCCGGCAGCTGGGTGATTCGGAGTACAAGCACTTCGACGATACAGTTTACGGTGGCGATTTTCTGCAGCACCAACCGCCCGTCAAAGAGATGACGGATTGGGCACCAAAGATCATTGATTTGATGGCTCGGCTTGGCGTTCCGTTCAATCGAACGCAGGAAGGCTTTGTGGATCGCCGCCGCTTCGGTGGAACGCTCTACAAACGAACAGCCTTTTCTGGCGCGACAACCGGCCAGCAGCTTCTCTACGCACTCGACGAACAGGTTCGCCGCTGGGAGTCCGAAGGGCGTATCAAGAAATACGAATTCTGGGATTTCCTCGGGCCGATCACGGACGGTAACGGCATTTGCCGTGGAGCTGTCGCGCAGGATCTGCACACGATGGAGATTCGATCCTTCCCGGCTGACGCCGTCGTTGTTGCGACGGGCGGTTGCGGGCTGGTTTACGGTCGATCGACGATGTCGATGGCGTGTACCGGCAGTGCGGCCAGCCGCTGTTTCCAGGCAGGCGTGCACTATGGAAATGGTGAGTTCATTCAGGTTCACCCAACGGCGATTCCCGGCGCGGACAAGCTGCGGTTGATGAGCGAGTCGGCGAGAGGCGAAGGCGGTCGTGTCTGGGTGTCAAAAACTCCACAGGATTCGCGAACGGCAAAACAGATTCCATCCGATGAGCGTTACTACTTCCTGGAAGAACGCTACCCGGCGTACGGAAATCTGGTTCCACGTGATATCGCGACGAGAGAGATTTTCGATGTCTGTGTGAATCAGAATCTCAGTGTCGAAGCCGACAAGATGTGCGTCTACCTCGATCTGACTCATATCAGTCGGAGCGAACTGGATCGCAAACTCGGCGGCATCCTCGAGATCTACGAGAAATTCCAGGGCGTTGACCCTCGCGACGTGCCGATGAAGATTTTCCCAGCCGTTCACTATTCCATGGGCGGACTGTGGGCCGACTACGAGCGAACGTCCGAAGGTGGACTGCAGCCAGGTTCGCCGCTGAACCAGCAGACCAACATCCCCAACCTGTACGCGATCGGCGAGTGCGATTACCACTATCACGGTGCAAACCGACTGGGTGCCAATTCGTTGCTTAGCTGTATCTTTACTGGCTTGTTTGTCGGGCCTGGCCTGCAGAATTTGCTGAAGAACAGCCCGCACGGAACGGCTGCGGATCAACCGGCTTCGCTATACGAATCGGCCAGAAACGTTCATCAGTCGAATCACGACCGCCTGCTGAATCGACCAAGTGGCGGAGAGAATCCATATCTGATTCACCAGCAGCTGGGTGATGTGATGACCAAAGCAGCAACGGTTGTCCGCGAGAACTCGAAATTGCGTGAAGCCATCAAGACGGTTCAGGAGCTGGGTGAGCGATCGAAGAAGTGCTCGCTCACAGATACCGGCAGTTGGACGAATCAAAATGTCGTCTTTACCAAAGCGTTGCAGGATATGTTCCCGCTCGCCAAGTCGATTTTGATCGGCGCTTTGCAGCGTGATGAATGTCGCGGTGCCCACTACAAGCCAGAATTTTCAATGCCGGGCGTTGAATCCGACGATCCTGCCGAGCGACGCCGGTTGGCGGAAGCGTGGTGTGACCGCTTTGTCGAGAACAACCAGAAGTTCCTCAAGTCGTCGGTTGCGAAGCTCGATGAGGATGGTAATCCGGTTGTTGGCTACGAAGATGTCGATGTGAGCATCATTCCGCCTCGCCCACGTCTGTATGGCCTGGTTGGTGGCGAAGTCATCGAAGAGGTATGGAAAGAGAAGTATGCGAACGTGAACCATCACGAGAACGGTGCTGGCAACGGTTCGGCTTCCGCCGCCGGTGCAAAGGTCGCACAATCCAACTGAATAAGAGAATCTTCACGTAGCCGGACTGGCAACAGTTCGGGCGTATGGCGAACTTGGCAAAGTGCAAGGTTCGCCCGAAGTCTTGCGACATCGGCTACGAACAGAGATAACGACTGAGAACTGAGACAACCGAGAACGAATCCATGATTTCTTCCGATAGCGGCAGCAAGTACTTCGAAGTTCGAGTCCTCCGGCAGGACAAGCCCGGTGGTGCCTCGTACTGGGAGCGTCATCGAGTTGCTCACGAACCGGACATGAATGTCATCAGCGTGCTACAACGCATCGCTGCGAACCCAACGACGATCGATGGCCGCGAAGTCACACCGGTCGCGTGGAACTGCAATTGCCTCGAAGAAGTCTGCGGTTCCTGCACGATGGTGATCAACGGCAAGGTTCGCCAGGCTTGTTCGGCTCTGGTGGATAATCTTCTGGACGATAAAGCGGGGGAGATCGAACTCGAACCGATGAGCAAGTTTCCTGTGCTTCGCGACTTGTGCGTTGACCGGGCCCGCATGTTTCGCGGACTGGAAAAGGCGAAGGCGTGGGTTCCGGTTGATGGCTACTACGATATGGGGCCTGGTCCTGCCCAGTCGCGTGCCGCCCAGGAAACGGCCTATCCACTCAGTCAGTGCATGAGTTGCGGTTGCTGCCTGGAAGCCTGTCCACAGTACACGCAAATTGATATCCCACGGCAGGAAGGCGAATCCGACGAAGATTACAACACGCGACGAAATGCGGAGTACGACAAGAACTTCATGGGCGCCCAGGCGATTAGTCAGGCCGTGCTCTTCAATAGTCATCCAACCGGCGGCATGCTCTCTGACGAGCGAATCGAAGCCATGAAAGCTCCGGGCGGCATTGCGGTTTGCGGCAATGCACAAAACTGTGTCGCGGTTTGTCCGAAAGAGATTCCGCTGACGACTTCGATTGCAAAAGCCGGCCGGGCAGCGACGGCTCATACATTCAAGAAGTGGTTTGACAAATAGCGACCAAAGAGGAATCGAGCCCGACCGTCTGGCACGCAAACGGGACGAGTTTGGGCGAAACGGCTACTGCGTTCTGGCTTCTGCAGTCGCAACCGAAGTCTGTCATCGGGTCGGTCGTGAGATTGCCGATCTGTTGAACAGCGATTTCAACGATTCGATTGAGGCTGGCGGCAGTTCGGCCAAATCGTCCAAGTCGTATGTTGGTGCCCGCAACCTTCAGCAGAGGTGGGACGGCTGGCGGCAGATAACGGAATCACCTTCCGTCGCTGAATTTGCAGGCAGCATTCTTGGCCCTCGCGCCGGACTGGTACGAATTCTGTATTTTGACAAGCCGCCAGGGAAGGGCTGGTCACTCGCCTTGCACAAGGATCGTACGATCGCGGTGAAAGCGCATCGAACACCAGTAACACCATTTGCCAAGCCAACAACAAAAGCCGGCGTGCCACATGTCGAAGCCACGCCCGGGTTGCTGGCCAACATGCTAACGCTTCGGTTACATCTTGATGCCATGCATGCCGGGAACGGACCTTTAATCGTTGTTCCGGGCTCTCATCTGGAAACGAAACAATCGTCGTCAAGCGACGCGACGGAAATATACTGTCATGCTGGTGACGTATTCGTGATGCGACCGATGTTGTCTCATGGCAGTCGCAATGCGGTTGCCGGAAACACCGATCATCGACGAGTTGTACATCTGGAACTTGCAGCGGATGAATCGCTTCCGGGTGGATATGATTGGTACCAGTTTTCGCCAGTCTGAGGTGAACTGGTGGCGAGTTGTGTGGGCGTATCGGGCGTGTCGGGCGTGTCGGGCGGTCGCAATGCGATTTAACTTTTTGGTTTTTGATGTGCGCGGTCGCAGGCTGAAGCCTGAACTCCAACGTGCGCGGTCGAACATGGAGATTACGATGAAAACAAATTCGTTACTGTTTTTCGTGCTTCTGGTGGCTTTGTCCGGCGCAGATTATGTCCACGCCGAGTGTGCACCAGTATGCGGCGGTGGTCCGGGCACAGAGATGACGCGGATGATCAATCGAGTTGGATTGGGGTCAGATTGCGGTCGCTGCAAGGCACTCGCGGATCAGATGGATCGATGCGGTCCGTGCTGGGTGCAGCAGAACAAGGAGTATGTTGTAGCGCGAACAGTAAGCAACGCACAGAACCTTGGGCACCGCATGGGGCCAATTCGTAGAATGGGAGTTCGGGCGCTTGTTAACCGGGCGGTCCGATTATCGCGGTAGGTTTCTGCGACTGAGCGCCAAACTGGGGTGTTGTAAAGTTGGCCTTGCAGCGGATTTTACGTTGCCCAAAACGGACACGAACTGTTGCAGATATGTCGACGCGTCTGGCCGCTCCTCCCCGTCGCTTGGGCTCCGACCCTTATAGCACCTCTCCTCGCGCGACACGTGGTATGCCCTGCTCATTCTTCGCATGACACCACTGCGTCGGAGGAGGGTTGCTTGCGACGAGCGGGCCGAGGCCAGGCGAACGGCTGCAATAAATCTGGCGTGAGCACAAATGCCACTCAACATTGAATTTACGACACCCCAGCGCCAAACTACCGACGGATTTTCAGCCGCCGTCATGCGAAGTGATACAACGGCAAGATGTTGCCGTCACAAAAGTCAACGGCAGACTGCCGTTGATACGAAGAGTTGGAAGAGCACTACGGGATTGTGAAGAACGCTCTAATCTTCGAAGGGTGTGGCGTGCTCTTGATACTCAGCGAGTCTCAGGGCCTCACGATACTGGTCGTTGATGCATAGCCTCGAAGGGGCCGGCTTTGTTGTTGGATTTTCCTGGCGATCGAGTACCGTCTTTTTCAGTTTTGCGAGCTCCAGCTCCATCATCCTGATTCGTCTTTCCAGGTCCGAATTCATCGCTGCATCTCTCCAAGCCTCGCGTTCGAATAGCTGATCCGTATTAGAGACTGGTTGGATAGTTCTGCCAAATGATTTACGTCGTTGACAGGGAATTTCTTGCCAATTGCCCGTCGATAGTGGGGTGTCAGGAGCTTTGCCTTTCGAATCCAGCGCAGTTGATCACCGGTTGGCGCGGGTATTTTGGGAATCGCGCGTCTGTCTTCGAAAGATTACACAGCCGAAACGTCGAGCCCTTGCCGGAGACGATTTGGCGGCAATGGGCACACTTTGGACACTGATCGAGCTCTTGCGTCGATTCGTTGGACATTGAATTACTTGTCGTCTACATCAAGAAGCGATTCGATCGTCTCAAGAAACTCTCTTGCGGTTCGGCCACGACCGACGATCTTGCCATTCTGATCGACGAGCAGCATCGCAGGGATTCCTGCAACGTCGTACTTTTTTGCCAATTCCGTCGCGGATTCTCCAGTGATGTGAGTCCACGGTAGTTCATTATCGTTGAGATATTCGGCGAGTGCATCTTCGTCATGATCAAGGCTGACACCGATGACTTCCAGACCCGCGGTGTGGTGCTTTTTATAGAGCGCCTGCAGTTCGGGCATGGCGGCGCGGCAAGGTCCGCACCAGGTTGCCCAAAAATCGACGACGACAACTTTGCCAAGAAACTCTTTGGCTGAAAAATCCTCGCCATCGATCGTCGTGCCTGCCAGTTCAAGCGGCTTGCCAATCCAGTCGGTCTTTTCGCCGCCTGTCTTTGGTCCGATGCGTTTCCCGTAGCGTCGTAGCGCCGGGTCCTCGCTCGCGGATAATAATTCACTCAGTTGCAGGAAGTCTTTTTCCCGTTCTTCGACATCTGGATTTTCGTTCAGGATCTCGACAAGGCTGGAAGACATCCGAAGATGCTGGCTGGCAAGGCTCTCTTTTTCCGACTGGAGGTATTCGATCGAGGTTTTCCAGGTTTCCGAATGCCATTCGTTCTCTGGTGGCGTGTCGGCTGCATCGAGAGCCTTGCGTTCCATTTCGAAGAACCGAACCAACCGTTGTGTTTTCTCGGATGGTTCTTTGGCGAGCTTTCCAGTTGCCTCACGTAAGAACTTGTCAGCATCGTCGTCGCCCAGGCAAGCGTCACGATGCAAGTAGTTGAGCTTGGCTTCCGCTGCGATCTCCCGGTGACGCCTGGAAGCATCGTCGCCATCAAGCACACGATCTGCAGCAATGCAGACTCCCTCACGAAATCCGTCTCGAAACTGAATGCTGCGTGTTTTATCCTGCATGTCGAGGATGAATGCGATCAACTGCTTCACGGACAGCCCGGCGTCCGGTTCGTAGGGGTTTGATTCGGTCTGCTCTTTGGTCAGATTCGATTCAGGTAACGGTTGCTCCGTGTCCTGTGGAGCGAGCGCCAATTCCCATTTCGCGTCAGGTTCTTTGCCGGTTCGAGCCGGCTGGATAGCCGATTGATCTTCCGATGCTGGCTGGACGTCTGCCTCTACGGTATCCGTATTGGCTGATTCGACTTCTTCATCGTCCAATTCGATAACAACGTCGGCGTCATCCGATTCGAACATGTCTCCGAGGACTTCGCCGATCTTTTCGCCGCGTAGGTGCGTCGCCACGACTTTTCCTTTGTCGTCCACGAGCATGATGAACGGGATGGTTTCGACGCCCAGTTCGGCTGCGTTGGTGTTCTGTTGACCGTCGCCAGGGCTCATCACGGATTCCCACGGCAGTGCCTGATCCTCAAGGAAATTGACGGCGGCTGCCACTTCGTTGTCCAGATTGATTCCCACGATATCGAAGCCCTGGGAGGAATATCGTTCGTGAAGGTTGATGAGATTCGGTATTTCTTCGAGGCAGGGGCCGCACCATGTTGCCCAGAAATCGACGAGTACGACTTTGCCCCGGTAATCAGACCAGTCAAAGTCCTTGCCGAAAACGGTTTTGCCCTGAAGGTCCAGTTCCTTGCCAACGAGGTTCATGCGAGTGTTGGCTCTTTCGACCCCCTCGCGGATCATGCTTGTCATTTCGTCAGCGGAAGTCGCGTTGTCGAGTGTCTCTTCCAGTTGATTGTAAAGCTTTGCGGCGATGTCCTGACGGCCTGAATTTTCAAGCTTTTGCGACAGATCCATAACTACGCCGAGTGAAGCGCTTGAGGGACTGGATTCAAGAACTTCATTGACGCCGTTGGTCAAATTGTCTTCTGCGCCTTCCGCACCCTGCATCACACCGATCAGGTGGTCCTGCAGTTCGGCCATATGCAATTTGGCCTGGGCTTCTTTGCCTTGTGCCGCGAGTTGCTCGTTGGTGTTTTCGGCGAAGGTGTCAGCAATTAGTTTCAATAGCTGACGAGCCTGCGGCTCTCTCCCCGACATTCCGAACGTGTCGGCGGCTTCGTTGATGAGAAACAGCAGTTCCTGATCGCGTGGTTCAGATTCGACGAACTTATTGACCTGGTCGATAACCGACTTGCCTTCCGATTGTGGATTCGCCATCAGTTTGTCGAGGGAAATGGAAAACATTCCATACCTGCCGACTCGCTTCAGATCTTCGCTCTTGTTGTCGAGGAGCTCTTTTGCGTACGCCTGCAGGTTTTCGGCCGCGTTTGGTTGTCCAACGTTGGTGAGTACCCGCAGCGATTCGAGTTTGATGCGGGCGGCAATGGTGCCGTAACTGTTGGCTTCGGGGCCATTGACGATCCTGTCGGCCGCAGCGGCTCTTGCGGTGAAGATATTCGCGATGTCCGCGTTGCGCTCTTCGTCGGTTGCGCCTTTGGGTTGTTGAACCGACAGTTCATTGATGAATTCGAGAAGTTTCTCCGCGTTGCCTTCCGGCAACTTGTAGGCGAGCGACTCGTTAATCTTCGCCAGCCCGGCAGCGCCCGTCCCGTTTCCGGCGGATGCGCCTGAAGCGGAACTGTCCTGTTCGACCGCTGGCCCGGTGGCTGTATTCGTGCCGCAACCGGTCAGCATCGCAACGCACAGCAAAAGCGCGAAAGAGATTTTCGCCGTGAGCTTTGCGTGGGAAGTTGCGAGTGTGGGTTCGGGATGCGAATGATTCATCATTGTCTCGATTGCAGACGGGTACTTTGAGTTTGCTTCGATCTGAATTTTACGACTGGGCAACCAGCGCAGCAACAGACCCCACCGTGAAGCAGGGTCTGTTCGTGATTCTACGCTATATTTCTCGGTGCCCGGTCGGTGCGTTTTATCGGGTTATCGGTCCGAGTAGCCTGGCTAGTTGGGCTTCGAGCTGTTCGCCACGAGCCTCCAGGGTGATTACGTTGCCCTGTTTGTCGATCAGCAGTGTGGCTGGCAAAGTCGAAATGCCGTAATGGACTGCCGTCGGATTCATGCCGCTCTCTTCGTGTAGTGTTGGCCACGGCATTGGGTTCTTCTCGAGGAACTGTTTCAGCCGCTCGCGATCTTCGTCCATGCTGATCCCGACGACTTCGAAACCCTTGTCGCGATAGGCATCGTGCATCTTGCGAATGTTCGGTAGTTCGTGAAGACACGGTCCGCACCATGTCGCCCAAAAGTCAACAAGAACGACTCGGCCGCGATACTTTTTCCAGTCCAGTGGTTTGCCGTCGGTTGTTGTTCCCACGACCTGAATCGGATTGCCGACGAGGTTCAGTCGTCGGGCAGCACCGGCCATCAGTTTTGACAGCTCTGCTGCGAGTGGATCTTTCTTCTTGCCAAGAACGTCGGCAAACTTGAGGTAGGCCTGCGTCGCCATTTTTGTGTCGCCTGCGATCTCGAGTCCTTCGGCAAACGTTACGGCGATGTCCAAGTCGTCGGAATCCATCTCCGGGCTTTGTAGCATCGCAGTCACGTGCTGGAAGAATTGTGCCCGTCGCTCAGGAGTCGCCTTTTCGATCGTCATGGCTTCGACAGCCATCAGGTACTTGTAGGCGAATTTGTAGTTGTCTGAAGAGCGGTCCTTTTCCTGCTTGAGGACCAGTTGGGCAGCCTTGTTCATTTCGACCGGCGCCACTTTTTGATACAGCTCGGCATCCGCCTGAGTCTGCGGGGCGTAGGTGATCATGTCCGCGAGGTAGTCGACGATCTTGGTCGTGTCGACGCCCACAGGCATCTTGAAGTCGGCGGCAGTGGCCGGTTTGGCAGGAACCTTTTGCTGTGCCTGCTGCTGAGCTTGTTGGTTGGCAGCCGCCTTTTGCTGGGCGGGTTGCTGGGCAGTTCGCGCGGCGGGTGCAGTCTGGGTGGCTGGATTGCTGGCCGCTGGCTGCCGCAACTGGGCGGAACCAGTCGCGATGAGCAACGATGATATGAACAACGCGGTGTACGGTAGCAATTGGCGATGCATTATTGAAAGCTCCGAATTCAAGCCGAGATCGATATCGCAGATCGGGACGCACAGAGATTGCACGCCGTTTAAGATTCATCGGAGAACTGACCGTAGTTCTTCATCGTTCGCCGCAAACTCGGCTGCATTTCCGATCGTCGGAACGTCTGGGCGATAGCATTGCTGGCGCTGCTTCGCAGCGAGTTGCGAGTGACGAGTGACGAGTTGCCTTGGCTTCGAAAACGAGACGGACACATTTGCAGACAGTAGCGGGGTTTGTTCCCCCAGTCGCTGTAAGCTGCATTGTTGCTGGGTTGCGACCAGTGATTTTCTCGCAACTCGCAACTCGACACTCGCAACTCGACACTCACTCACAATGAGAGAGAGTCATCAACGCGTACGCGGTTACGAGTTTCTTGTCACTCTCGTACCAGCGATCGAACTCATTGATCCACGACCCGTCGTCTTGTTGTTTCTCTGCGAGCGTTTCGACAAGTTCATCGCGCCAGACATGAGACTTGCCCTTGGCGTCGGTTAGCTCCTTCTCGCCGACAGCGGAAAGTGCTTTGGCAAACGTGTGATAGTAGTAGAAGAGGCCCGCCTGCCCCATACCTGGATTTTCGGTAAGGGAATAATTCTTTGCGATCCATTTGGTGGCGGCTTTTACGCGCACGTCGTCGCTACTCAGTCCCGCGTAGATCATGCTTTTCAGGCCTGCATAAGTCATCGAAGCGTAGCTCCGCAAACCGCCATTGGCCGTATTGCCGGCTTGGCTGGAACCACCGGCGGCAGCCGTGTAGTAAAAGCCGCCATCGTTCTCCCGATCCGCGAACTTCGTATCATTGTGCTCGCTCTTGAGATTCTGGCATCGCGAGACGAACTTCAGGGCTCGCTCGATAGCCTCACGGTTCTCGCCCGAGTCGCCTTGATGGAGCGCGTCCAGCAGATACTGCGTGTTCGACATGTCAGGCCGCCCATGCTTACCATAGCCAGCGCCGCCGAACGCAGGATCGTCGGGCGACGTTTCGTCACCGGCTCCACCCCATTGCAGATCCTTGACGAACTTCATTGCGCCATCAATGAACGCGGTGTAGTCGCCACTGCCGTCGGCTTCGGTAAAGCATAGAATCGCGAGACAGGTTTCGTAGTTGCGATAGTAAGTCCCCGGTCGGTAGATCCCACCGTCCGGCTGTACAAACGTTTTCAGGTAGGCGAGCGATTTTGCAACGACCGGGTCTTTTTGCGAAACACCATGTTGCAGCATCGCCGTCGTGATGAGAGCCGTCGCCCCTGGGTCCGCTGCCGTGCCATAGCCACCATCGTCGGCTTGTTGCGTTCGCAGGAATTCGATCCCGCGTTTCACCATGGCTTCGATTTTTTCACTACGAGAATCAGCCGCGATCGCTTCCGCGGCGTTTTCCTGTGCGGTCTCCTGTCCGATCGCTGTGGAAAAGAACGTTGCTGCGAACCACGTTGCAAGCAAAAGTCGGAAGGATCGGGTTGTTGAATGAATTTGCATCGTTGCACCTGGCGGGGAATTTTCTGTCGCGATGTAGTCCAATTTAGCGTGAACGGGCCGAATGCGAAAAGAGTGAGCCGCTTTTGCGGAAATAGTTCCTACGCGTACCTCTGAATACTGGTTCTCTGACTTCTCTGGCTATTGAGACAAACTGCCGAAATGATCCTGTCTATTTTGAGATCATGTCCAGCAGGGCTTCGACGGAATTCTCTGCCGCCGGTCCGATCTGGCCAAGTGCACGAGCCGCAGCTTTGCGGACGTTCTCGTTGTCGTCCTTGAGCAGCGCGGTCAGATCTTGTACCGCAGCAGCGGCGTCCGGCCCGATCTTCGCGAGGATGCGAGCCGCCTGGATGCGAGTCTCCGGATTGGCATCGTTTAGTTGCTCGATGACTGGTGGCACGGCGGCGGATCCGATCCGCCCCAATGAGTCGGCGACAATTTCCGAAACGTCCCAGTCGTCTCGCGATTTTACCGGAGGGCGAACGCTTCGCTTTCCGAACGCATTGTCCAGTTGCGTACTTAGTGGTGGCAATGCGCCCGAGGACGTAGCCACGCTATTCGTACTCGCATCAGCATTTGCATTGGAAGATTCTGGAGTCCCGGCGACTTCTGCCAGGGGAGCCGACGGATCGATATAGCGTGGAGCCTGATATTTTGGCCACGTTCTTGCGAGAGCCTCAATATCTGTCGTTTGTTCCCACGAAACGGCGCTTCCGCATCCCGTCAGCAAAACTGCCAGGAAAAAGGGGCACGCGGGAAGGATGTGTTTTCGAAGGCGTGTTTTCTTGCGACTCATCAATTCGCGCTGTGATAACGAATGGAGGGTGGGGTTGTCCGAATATGTGGCACTGCCAGATATCTTAGTTTCCAAAGATGTTCGCGAAAACGCGTGCGGCTGCCAAGTTGCAAGTTTTCGGGGCTTTGGACAAGTCGGTAGAACAGCTAACATACGGGATTGATTCACGCATCTAAGCGATCGCATGCCTACACGTAATCTTCTAGTGCTCTGTCTGTCCGCCATCATCTCGTTGGCTTGCTACCATACCGCTGCGCACAACCGCTGGGCATCCACCATCGCCGATGCGATCGAGCAGATCGAATCCAACTTTGTCGAACCGATTGATCAGCGTGAGCTGTTTGAAGGTTCGATGGACGGCATGGTCAAGCAGCTGGATCAGTATTCCGGATACGTATCGCCCGACCAGTACAACCAGTTGCTGGAGGATCTCGATCAGGAGTTTGGCGGCGTCGGAATTATTGTCGATGTCGATCCGGACACCGAGCGGTTGATGGTACTCAGTCCGTTCGTCGGCACGCCGGCGTACGACGCGGGGATCCGGGCCGGCGATTTGATTATGGCGATCGAAGGCAAAGATACCGAAGGGCTCGAATCTTCGGACACGATCAAGATGATTCGCGGCAAGCCTGGAACGGATGTTAACCTGACCGTGCTGCCGTTCGGCAAAGAGGAGGAGCGTGAGGTCACGTTGACTCGAGCCATCATTCCGGTCGAATCGGTTTTGGGCGATCGCCGCAAATCGGACGGTACCTGGGAGTTCTTTCTGTCGGAGCATCCGACGATTGGTTATATCCGCATAACATCGTTTGGCGAAAATACGGCTTACGATCTCAAGACGGCTTATGAGCAAGTCGCGAGTCGCGAGACGGAAACGCAAGGGCTGATCATTGACCTTCGCCAGAATCCTGGCGGTCTTCTGGAATCCGCCGTGGATGTGTGTGACCTTTTTCTGTCTTCCGGCGATATCGTGAGTATCCGCGGCCGGGATAAAGTGCTCGAACGGGAGTACAAGGCGAGTGCCAGGACTACGGTCCCGAAGCAGTTGCCGGTTGTCGTACTTGTAGATCACTATTCGGCGAGCGCCAGCGAGATTGTGTCGGCTTGTTTGCAGGATCATGAGCGAGCCGTCGTGATTGGCGAGCGTTCCTGGGGCAAAGGCACGGTGCAGAGTGTGCTGGAGCTGGAAGGTGGTCGCAGTGCTTTGCGGCTGACCACGGCGACCTATTGGCGTCCGAGTGGAAAGAATATCCATCGGCTGGCCAAGTCAAAAGAGACGGATGAGTGGGGCGTGACGCCGGACGAGGGTTACGAAGTCAAGTATGAGAAGGAAGAGTTTGTTGAAGTGCTTCGCCAACGTCGCGAGAAAGATGTTGTCATGACCCGCTCTGGCAAGGTTGATTCGAAGGATGACGAAGCTGAAGACAACGAAGAAGTTGCCGTCGAAGAATCCGCCGATGCTGATGAGTCCCCTGAAAGCGAATCCGAAGAGGACGCTGGCCCCGTCGTTGATCGACAGCTGGAAAAAGCGATCGAGTACATCAACGCCAAAGTGAACGGAGAGGAAATGGGTGGCGAAGAAGTCGGTGAAGAAGTGCCTCCGGCGAAGGCGGCGTAATCCGTTCAGTAGCCGATGTCGCAAGACTTCGGGGGTAGTTGAGTTGGGCCGAATTCTGTTTGGTGGCCTGTTCGTTGTTCCGCCCGCACTGTTGCCAGTCCGGCCGTTTCGGCCATTCCGAAAAGTCGGCCAGCCCGGCTACGTCAGATCTTCCAGCGGATTTTCAATCTGCCTCGCTTCTCCCCGATAAGTCCCTGCGTCGGGGCGTGCCCATTGGGCTGCGTTGGCGAGCACGCGCCTGATCATGTCGTTGTGAAATATCGGGTACGTTTCATGGCCAGGCCGGAAGTAGAAAATCTTGCCGGCCCCACGCCGGAATGTGCATCCGCTGCGGAACACTTCGCCGCCGGCGAACCAGCTGATAAAAACCAGCTCATCCGGCTCTGGTATATCAAAAAACTCACCATACATTTCGGTGTGCGGTAGTTCGAAGAACTCGTCCTCGATACCGGCGACAATGGGATGAGCCGGATTTACGATCCACAAGCGTTCTTTCTCGGCGGCTTCTCTCCAGCGGAGCATGCAACCAGTGCCCATCAGTCGCTGGAATATTCTGGATGCGTGCCCGGAGTGTAAAACGACCAGGCCCATTCCCGCGAGGATTCGCGACTGGACCCGATCCACAATTTCATCGGTGACTTCGTCGTGCGCCATGTGTCCCCACCAGAACAGGACGTCGGTGCTGGCCAATCGCTCTTTGGTCAGGCCGTGCTCTGGTTCGTCCAGCGTTGCGCAATCGATCGTCGCGGAATCACCCAGTCGCGATTGCAAACCGTCCTTGATCGCGGCGTGAATTCCTTCCGGATAGATCTCCTTGACGGTCGGGTTTGATTTCTCGTGTCGGAACTCGTTCCAGATGAGGATTCGTAACGGTTTTGTATTTTGATCGTTGGTCATGATTCTTGCAGGCGAGCGTGGGTGAAGTTTGTTTTGGATGTTACCAGTTCGCAGTGATTTCGACATCGCAGTGGACGAGGGAACGAGTCGGATGTAGTGGACGAGGCAACGAGTCCCATCGGCCGGGCCCGCGGCAAGGAGTTTAAAACAAAAGCTTGCATGCGAAAGTCACCTCTCTCCGTTCCGAGTTTCAGCGAGGGAGAGGGCAGCCCGGGGGGGCCTGCATCTTATTACCGTTTAAAACCTCTTCAGCAGAATGTGTGGGTAGCACTCATTGGAAAATACAGAACCGCGAATGGACGCCAATAAACGCGAATGCGGGGAATATGGAATTCGTGTTCATTTGCGTTCATTCGCGGTAAACAAATCCTGACAAGAAGTCTGGTGTCCCGGCGACCATTTCACCCACAGAATCTGCCAAAGGCACATGCGGTCAGGGGCGAGTGCCTGACATCCCAACAAGAAGTTTTCATGCTCCCGCCCGTGTCGATTGAGTGAATGCAGGCCGGTAACTAACCCACTTCCCTGCCCCGCTATGCACCGTAAAATTTACACATGCCAACTCCTCAACAAATCGCCGAAGAAACTTATGAAGCGATCTGCGAGCAGATCCCGGAATTCGCGGCGCTCCCGGATGCGGCGAAGAAGCGTGCGCATCACCTGATTCAGTTTGGTATTCAGCGGGAAGTGCAACGCAGCCTGCACGAAGTCTGGAACACCACCGGCGATGCGACTTTGCGAGCCGCCTTGCTCAAGCGGATTGATGGCAAAATTCTCAGCACGGATTTTGAAGGTAACCGGCTGGAGTCGAATATTGATACGCCACACTGGACCGAGTGGTACCCGGGGTTGGACAACGACGATGCCCGACTGGGCGACATTCTTGACCGACTGCCGGGGCTTGAGGCGGAAGATGTTCCCTCGTTGGTGCGGCTGTTCGAAAATCCGCAAAGCCCGATCGCACTTCCCGGCGCGGTCAGCCTCGCACTGCACGATATCGTGCACATTCTTCTCGGCCGCGGACTGGTGGATCAGGACGAGGCGTTCGTGATTGGATTCACGGCGGCTTCTGACAAGCCGGACATTAGTGACGAAGAAGTCGAAGCTTATA
>CALHZT010000013.1 GCA_938040995.1 uncultured Pirellulaceae bacterium
TGCCTCGTCCACTACCTGAACATCGTCAGGCGGCGATATCCGACGAATTCGCACCGGATTCAACACCAATCATGTCGGCGTACTCGGTCATGGTGTACGACGGTGCGTCAAACCGGTCACGCAATACCGCGTACGCTTTCAGGATGCTCTCAAGGATCGCCATGTTCGATTGAAGATGCGTTCCAAAATTGTGCGGGTGCCACCAAAGATGGAACCCGTTGTTCTCGACAAACGCACTTTCCATCGCGGATGTAATTCGCGAACAGCGAATCGACTCGAGCTTTCCAAGTCGTGAATTGAATGGTCGCAAAAAACGACTGGAAGGAATATCAACCAGTGCACTCGAATTACGGGTCGCCGCCGCATTGTTTCCAGTTACGTCCACATAGGAGTCGAGCAGTCGCAACCCGCGCTTCAGCGCCGAGTTGCCCGATGCGTCGCTTGCAGCATACGACCAGTGACGCTCATTGCCACGAATGACTCGAATGCCCGACGCGGCCGTTGCCGCCAGGTATTCTTTGTTGAACTGATTGCGAGGAAACACCAAGCTGGACGCCGGCCCACTGACTCGTGTGATGGTTTCCTGCGCGGCCATTGCGTCCGCATGGAACTGCTGCGTCGTTTGCCCCGGCTCCAGGCAATAGTAGTGACAGAACGTGTGGCTTCCAATCTCCTGACCGTCGACTTGCATGATCGCATCCGCAAGTGAGAGTCCGTAGTGAAATGGGTCGCTCGATTCACAGGTGCCGATCTCGTCCAGCCGCAAGTACGGCGACAGTCGCGATTCGTTGTAGCTTGGGCGAATGTCCGGCAACGACGCCATCAGATCTTTACGGTTATCGTGCAGCAACAATCCGACCGTAGCCCACGTTGCATGAATGTCATACTTCGCAAACATGGCCAGCATGGCCGGGACCGCTTGCCGCACACCAAGCACGGCGGGAAGGTAGTCGCCGGAGTTCGTGAGATCGCACAGCCCCCACATCAATTCAAAATCGAGGCTGATGATCAAGCCACGACGATTGGGCATCGAGTCTGTAGATGTAGGTTCAGCGGCATTCATGGGCCGCAAAGAGTAGCAAAAGTTGAATCCTCAATGTAGGCCGGAACAAGCGGCGAATTAGATCACCACTTTCACCAGATGGACGCCGCGCAGTGCCGGCAATTGCGGCTGGCGCCGGCAAACCTTGCTACCGGAAGCGTTGATGACCGTGAACGTGGTCAAATCAGTATCTCTCGACGCCGTAAACGCCGCTGGATCAAGGCTGCGTCTGCTGTCAAACTTGGCAGCAACGCTAGCCGCCGATCGACACCTCTTCGTCTTTGGTGATCTCAAAGCCCATCTCTTCAATCATTCGATAGTCGGCTTCGGGAGCTTGCCCCTTCGTCGTCAGGTAATCACCAACGAAAAGCGAATTCGCCGCATACAGACTCAGGCTTTGCAAGCTACCAAGGTGCATTTCCCGCCCACCCGAAATGCGTATCTCACGATCCGGATTGGCAAAACGAAACATCGCCAGCACCTTCAGGCAATATCGTGGATTCAGTTGATTGATCCCCTCGAGCGGAGTGCCTTCAATCGGATTGAGAAAGTTTACAGGAATCGAATGGACGCCGAGCTCGCGAAGCTCAAGCGCCATATCAATCACATCATTCTGGCTCTCACCCATGCCGATGATGCCGCCGCTGCACAACTCCATGCCCGCATCACGAACCGCACTCAACGTCTGAATCCGGTCGTCGTACGTATGAGTCGTGCAGATGTCTGAGTAAAACTCACGACCGGTGTTGAGATTGTGATTTACCCGATCCACTCCGCACGCTTTCAATCTTTTCGCCTGATCTTCATCAAGCAAGCCAAGACACGCGCAAATCTTCAGGTCGTATTCCTTCTTGATCTCTGGAATGAGCTGTTCCATCGCAGCAATTTCACGCTCATTCGGTCCTCGCGCGGAAATGACAATGCAGTACGTTTTCGAATCGCGCTCGGCAGCTACCCTGGCACCGTCGAGGATCTTATCGCGACTGAGCAAGTTGTACTTTGGAACGTCGGATGTCGCGACTTTGGATTGTGAGCAGTAACCGCAGTCTTCCGGACACAAGCCACTCTTGGCGTTCATCAGGAAGTAAAGCTGAACCCGGTTCCCAAAATGCTCGCGGCGAATCCGGTATGCCGCCGCCATCAGATCCAGGATCTCATCGTCGCCGGAATTCAGAATCCCGGCGGCTTGATCGCGAGTGATGGAGGTGCCGCCAAGGACCTGGTCAGCGAGTGCGTTCCAGTCAGTTACAGTGCGGTCGTTGGAAGCGTTGGGGTTCTGAATCATGCTGCTGGTTTGTCCGACATATCTTGAGAACATTTTCTTCATCACTGGCAAGTCGACAAATATAGCGAATTCGATCGGCGGCGAAATATGATGTCGAGAATTCGCTATCCTGTGGGCACTTAATTTACTGCTCTTCCTGCCTGAAAGAATTCATGACTGAATCAGAATCGCAAGAAAACCTGAATGATGCGCGAACCACATCTTCGTCCAGTGCTTCATCCCAACCGGGCCGCAAGCGATTGCGACGGCCAATTTTACTTGCAATTCTGGGCATCACCTTCGCCGCAATCAGCTGGTACCTGGCCAACGCAGCCAGTCATGAAGCAGAATTCAACGCAGGCCAGCGCATTCGGGCGATGGGAGCCCTTGCTTCGATGGATGCGAATCGCGAGTACGTTGCATCGTTAAACACAGCCACGCTCAAAGACCCTGAAAAGTTTAACGAGGTCATGAGCATGGTCGGCGAACTCAAGCGATTGAACATCCTTGACCTGTCAAAATCGGCCGTCACCAGCGAGCAACTGCAAGGCGTGGCCCAGCTTTCAAACATCACGTCGATTCAACTAAACGGCACGGCAGTCGGCGACGAGGACATCCGGAATTTCATGGGGATGTCCAGGCTTGAGTCGCTTTACCTCGCCGACTCGCGCATTACCGACGCAGCAGTTCCCGATATCGCAAAACTCAAAAGCCTCAAGATTCTGGACATTTCCAACAACGGAATTACTGACCTTGCGGCTTTGAAAGCACTGCCCGATTTGACATGGCTCGTGGTCGCTGAAGATACGCCATTTTCCGATCAGTCGATTGAAGCGATTGCGGCATTACCGGCGCTACAGCGACTGTCGGTGAATCCTCAACAACTTTCCGAGTCGCAACGAAAGAAGCTTGAGGACGCGATTCAGGGCATCGCCATTGAGTAATGCAACAGTCGTCGTGAAACCGCCATCAAACGTTTCGTCGCTTCAAATATCGATATCGCAATCTTCCAGGCCTTTTCGAAGATCGCAGGCGGCGAGCTCAACGGTCTCCAATCTTGAATTTCACCCAAACAATCTATTCGGATTGGGCGCTTTCGGGATGAAGCGGTTGGCAAGTCCGCAAATTCTCGCGACAATGAACGAATGATCTCGGCAACTCCATTCCATCTCGTGCGACTTGGCCTGTTCGGTCACGTGGGTCGATTCCGCGCGGCGGACCATTCTGTATTTACCCGAGGTACACGAGTCGTCTGCCGAACCCGTCGTGGACTCGAAGTCGGTGAAGTTCTGGCTCATGCCGCACCAACGGGGCGAGCCGTTTCCCCTGGCAACTCGGCAATCGGCAACTCCGCAAACGGCGACTCCTCGGACGGCGATCTGGTCCGCGGCATGACCGCTGAAGATGAGCTGATGCTCACGCGACTGAACAAGAATCGTGATCGAGCCTATGAATCCTGCGCGAAACTACTGAGTGAAAATTCGGTACCCGCGTCGCTGGTTGATGTCGAGTCACTTTTCGATGGTAAGTCGATCTACTTCTATTTTCTCGGCGAAATCCCCGCCGACATTCAACCGCTTGTTGACCAGCTTGGCGAAGCCTACGAAGCGGAAGTAAAGTTTCGCGATTTTGCAAGCGCGGTCGAAACCGGCTGCGGGCCGGATTGCGGGACTGAGAATGCCACGGGATGTGGTGAAGGTGGCGGTTGCTCGACGTGTTCGATCGCGAGCGCCTGCAAGACCAGCAAGTAGCTCAGGCGATGCCTGAGGTGTTGTAAAGTTTGCCTTGCAGCGGATTTTACGTTGCTCCAGAACGGACACGAACTGTTGCAGATACATCGACGCGTTTGGCCGCTCCTCCCCGTCGCTTATGCTCCGACCCTTATAGCATCCTCTTTCTATCGGCGTTGTGCGTTTTACGCCGCGCAGCTTTTGCTCTGGCGGAGCGGGGGTAACGCGGATTCACAACGCCGTTGTAGAATTTTTGAAGGTAGTCCATGAGGTGCTACGGATCCCGA
>CALHZT010000014.1 GCA_938040995.1 uncultured Pirellulaceae bacterium
TCGAGCCTGGGAGAGAATCGAAATTCATGATGATGCCAGGACTTCAGGAAGCGATCCGTTCGAAGACCACCATGGCGATTCTCGCCGTTTGCTGCCTTGCGTTCGCCTATCCGGATTCGGTTCCGGCTCAGCAAGATTCAAGTCACAACGACAGCAAGGCGCTGGAGTTTGAGTTGCCAAAGGAAGACCCCGGTGAAGTCAATCTCGACGAAGCGCCACCTGCCGCCAGGACATTCCTGACGACTCTCGTACTCGAAGCGTTGCCACGCGAATACGAAGATACCAAACGCTGGGGTGGCAAGCGAAAGCGGTGGGACGGCGTACACATCAAGATGAAGGGCTTGCGGCTGAATACGAAGCGCAAGTGGAAAGAAGTGAATCACGGCACGTGGAAAATGTACCGCGTGAGTCTGGTCGATCCGGACGAGCATCTCGATGTCCGTGTCGTCAACATGAAACGGATCAAGGCGGGCAAGATCGGGTTCGACCTGATGCTTGGTGCGAAGCTGGATCTCTACGGTCGGCTTCAGGAGTGGAACAACGGGTTGCGACTGGTCAGCCTGAGCACCGAAGCGACTGCCGATGTTGTTGTCAAAGTCGCCATGGAGGTGGCCACGAAACTGGACGCTACGAAATTTCCGCCAGATGTCATCGTGACTCCGGAGGTTCAGTCCGCAGACATTGACTTGCAGTCGTTTGATCTGCATCGCATCAGCCGGGCCAACGGACCAGTCGTGCGCGAGCTGGGTGACGCGTTGGAGAAGGTAGTTCGCAAGAAGCTGGTCGAAAAGGAAGACAAGCTCGTTACCAAAATGAATCGCCAGATCGAAAAGAAGAAGGACGACATGCGACTTTCGCTGCATGACATGGTCAAGCACAAATGGTTGGGCCTCAAGCCCAAAGAGAACGATAAACCCAAAGAGAAAGAGTAGCTCGGTAGTGGGCGGGGCAACGATTCCAGTCGTCCTGCTTCAGCTAGGAACACCAGCTCTCGACTCATATAATACACGCGAACAAACAAGAAAAGATTCGGAGACAGGCATGAGTTCGGTTGCGACCCCAGGCCCCAAGTTGGAGTTGGCCCCCTACAAATCGCTCAGCAACGAAGAGTTGGCGGCGCGAATTCAAAAGGTTCGTGATCACTTTGGATCCGAGCTGTTGATTCTTGGGCACCACTACCAGCAGGATGAGGTCATCGAGTTTTCGGACTTGCGCGGCGACAGTTTGCAACTCAGCCAGATGGCGGCTGACAGTCGTGATTGCCGATACATTATCTTTTGCGGCGTTCACTTTATGGCCGAGACGGCCGACATGTTGGCTAATCGTCCCGAGGCGCTCGAAGATCGTAAGGGCGAACGAGTCACTGTGGTACTGCCCGACATGGCGGCCGGTTGTTCGATGGCCGACATGGCTGCGATCGAACAGGTAGAAGCCGCGTGGGAAGATCTCGGTGAGTACATTGACACCAACGACATCACGCCGGTGACATATATCAATTCAGCCGCCAGTCTCAAGGCATTCTGCGGCAAGCACGGTGGCATTGTTTGCACTTCGACGAATGCTCCTGCCGTGATCGAATGGGCTTTCAAGAAGACAAGCCGCGTACTTTTCTTTCCCGATCAGCACCTTGGTCGCAACACGGCGCTCAAGATGGGCATTACGAATGATCAAATGCCGGTTTGGGATCCATACGCGGAAGAGTGCGGCGGTACGTCCGAGGAGGCCATCAAGAACAGCAAGGTGGTTCTCTGGAACGGGCACTGTAGTGTGCATCAAATGTTCAAAGCCGAGCACGTTCACAAATTCCGCAAGGATATTCCGGACATCAAGATTCTTGTCCACCCGGAGTGCCCGCAGGAGGTAAACGACATCGCGGATCTGTCCGGCTCGACAGGTTTCATTCTCAAGACGATTCAGTCGGCGGAGCCTGGATCGAAATGGGCGATCGGAACCGAGCTGCATATGGTCAATCGACTGAAGAAAGAGCATCCGGAGCAGGAGATCCATTTTCTGTCTCCTGTCGTTTGCATGTGTGCGACGATGTACCGCATCGACCTCGCGCATCTCTGTTGGAGCCTCGAGAATCTCGCCGAAGGTCACGTCGTTAATCAGGTGGCGGTTGATGAAGAAGTGTCCAAATGGTCGCTGATCGCACTCAAGCGCATGCTCGAAGTGGTTTGAGAGAATGTCGTGGACCGCTCCGCCGGTGCTACATTGGGTCGGACCTGCGCCGGATCGGTTTGACGCTTACCGCCAGAGGCTTCGTCAGCATCGCGGCTGTCCACCACAAGATTGCAAAAGCAAAGGCGAAGATATTTCCTATTAGGCCGTATCTGTCTTTTTCTTCGGTGGTTTCCCACGGTTTCAGAGAACCATTGATGAACTCACCGCCTTCGGTCTTGAATTCCGATTCAAACGTGAAAGGCCAGCCACGGTCACGCTTTAACCAGCCGTCATACGCTCGCTGGCCAAACTGTCTGGAGCCTGGAGGTTCAGCATACGACCAGTCATCAAATTGCAGATTTGCGGCGATGAATACCGCGACAATCACAAATAGAACAAACAGCGAGTTGATAGAGAAATTCACTCGCTAACTATCCGAAGGTATGGATGCTGGTTCAATCTTGCCGGCTTCGCGGTTCTTTTTGTGTTTTGCCGCAGCTTTTCTTGCCGCAATCGTCGGGGAACCGTCGACCCACCAAAATCCGTTCTTTGCTTTGTACATTCGGGTGGGAATTGGTGCGTCGCCGAGGACGAGTACCTTGGTCTTCCCGGTGACTTCTTCGTCCTTCACGACAATCTCATTGCCGCCCGGTAGCTTGAACTTGTCGCCCACCTTCAGCGACTTGACTTTTAGTCCGGCGCACATCTCTTTCATCGCTTTGGCTTTCTCAGCCGTTAAGCCCTCAGGTTTCTTGACGAGAAATGCCAGGTCCTTATCAGGTACCGGCAGCATGGTTGCCCGAATGAGTTTCTCGTTGCCGAGCATGACGCCGAGCGTGAACAGTCGGAGAGTGCCTTCCGGAGAATTGCGGCTGATTCTCACGTCCTCCGCCGGTTTGGATTTCGATTCGGTCGCTTGCGACCATGCCATCGAGGTCGAGAGAAGAGCCAGAATAAGGGCAGCCTGTTGTTTCGCCATCTTGATTCACTTCTGCAAGTTTTGTGATTGGTCGCTAACCCGGATACGGCCATGGGCCCTGCGAAAACAGGCCCCCATCCACATACAACGTTTGAGCCGTAATGAATGCGGCACGTTCGCTCGCCAGAAAGCAGACAGCGCCCGCGACATCGGAAACATTGCCGACTCGGCGAAGCGGTGTAATCGGCCCCCAGGTTTCAGCATACTCCGGTGACTCCTCCTTGGTGCGCTCGATCTCAATCGCACCAGGAGCCACACAGTTTACGCGAATCCCTTGCGGGCCCAGTTCCACGGCGGCGGATCGAGTCAGACGTTCGATGCCGCCTTTTGAGGCGCCATAATCGACCAGCTTTGGGAAGGGCCGCTTGTTGGCTCCCGATCCAATATTGATGATCGATCCGCCAGAGTCGCCCATCGCCGTGGCCGCCTGCTTGGTACAAAGGAAGCAACCTTTGAGATTGGTACGAATGACGCGGTCCCAGTCGTCTTCGCCAAGGTCCATCAACGATGACCACGTCTGGACGCCGGCATTGTTCACCAGCACGTCCAGCCGCTGGAACTTCTCAGTGACGACGCGGAACATTTCGGCGACTTGATCGGAATAGCCAACATCGGCTTGCACCGTAAACGCCTCGCGCCCGGCCGACTTAATCGCGGCGACCGTCTGGTCGGCTCCCGATGCGTCGGCATTGAAATTGACAGCGACGTCGAATCCGGACTTGGCGAGGCCGATCGCGATACCACGGCCGATCCCTTTGCTTGCGCCGGTCACAAGAGCCGTCTTCCGGTGACTCATCGGCAACGCGCCTGTTCATGAGGACGGAGGAAATGGAATCGACGGTTGACCGCGTGATACGCGACTTAGCCGTCTGTCTTTTTGCAGTACGCGACGATCCCGGCAACGTCGGTTGGCAAGTCGCCTTTTGGTGTCGCTGTGGCGGCGGGAGCTGCCGCCGGTTCTTCTGCAACGGGCTCGGGTGCCACTTCTGGTTCCGCAGCCGGAGTCGCTGCCGCTGGGGTAGAGCCGCCAGCCTTTTCGCCACGAGCCGCCGCGAGCATTTCTTCCACGCTCATCTTCTTTGGATCGACTTTGGCACCCGCCGCTGCGCCTGCTGCGGCAGCGGCGCCGGCCGCCGCTTTGGGTGCTGCAGACTTGGCGGCGGGTTTTGCGCCGCCGGCCTTTTCGCCACGGGCTGCTGCGAGCATTTCTTCCACGCTCATCGCACCGGGTTTCTTGTCTGCTTTCTTTGCGGCAGGCTTGGCCTTTGCGGGTGCCGCTTTGGCTTCCGGTTCGGGCTTGGGCAGAGGCTTGTCGATGACTTTCAAAAAGTCGAGCTCAATATCGTACCAACCGATATTCTTGAATGCGTCGAACTCGACCAAAGCGCGCCCACTCATGTTCACCGTTCGAATGACACCGGTCTGGCCTTTGAAACGGAGAAGCTCCGGCCGTGATTCGTCCACGACGACATACTTGTCCGTAAATTGATGCTTCAGTTGCTCGATGTTTTCAAAAACCATGGCAGTTGTGGCTTCTCCCGCGCGACGGTGAGTCGCTGGGATGGTAGTGGATGATAAATTCCGCAAAGTCCTGAATTGTCAGCCATAGATGCCGTCAAAGCAAGGCGTGATTGGTCCCCGATTTGTTGCGAATTGCTCCGTCAATCCGGCTTCGATCGGGCGTTAACCAGCATCAACTTGTAGCGGTCACGCCAATTCGGTACTTCCAGCGGAACGTCCTGGGCAGTTCGTCCTGATCGTCTATGCAGGAGATAACGACGAGAGTGCGTTCATTTTCCTGCCGAATTTCGATGGACGCGCCGTCATCCGCCGAG
>CALHZT010000015.1 GCA_938040995.1 uncultured Pirellulaceae bacterium
GAGAGTAGCGGCGTCCAAGAAAGCATCCGTCATCAAATCTAATCACGGTTCAAATTTGATAACTGGTCGCGGGCTCCAGGCCATCGGGACGGTCATCTCGCATGCGTAGTTCCGGTTTTTTGAGAATCACGGTCGTATGCGGTTCGATGCTCTTCGTTAGCCAGACGTTCGAACCGACGACTGAATGTTTTCCAACAATGGTTCGACCACCAAGGACTGTTGCATTGGCATAAACGACAACGTTGTCTTCAATCGTCGGATGCCGCTTGGCTCCACGAACAAGATTGCCATCCGTATCGGTATCAAAACTGAGTGCGCCCAGCGTGACGCCCTGGTACAGCTTGACGTGGTTACCGATCTCGCACGTCTGACCAATCACGACACCTGTACCGTGGTCGATAAAGAAGTGGTTGCCGATCGTGCATCCGGGATGGATATCGATGCCCGTTTGAACGTGCGCTATTTCCGTCATCATTCGCGGAATGAAAGGAACCTTCATTTTGTAAAGTTCGTGAGCCAGCCGGTAGATCGTGATCGCCTCAAGACCCGGATAGCAAAAAATGACTTCGTCGAGATTCTTGCATGCCGGATCGCCATCGTAGGCGGCTTGAACGTCCGTCGCGAGGACTTTTCTCAAGTCGGGAATTCGGTTGAGGAACGCAATGGCGACCTTCTGACCTTCGGCTTCGTAGTCGATCTCTTTTTCGCACTTCACGCCCGACTCGACCATATGTTCGTGACGCAATGCGCGGGCAATCTGTTCGGTCAGCCGGTCATGCAACTCTTCGATCAGGCCGCCCACATGATACGTGATGTTTCCCATGTGCAATTTTTCGCGACGGCGATAGCCGGGAAAGATCACGTCCTGGAGGGCTTCGACCGCAGCAATCACTTCGCACTGCTTCGGCAGTGGGCAATGCCCGAGGTGATTGATCGTACCGATCTCGTTGTACGTTTCGACGATCCGGTCGGTTAGCTCTGGCAGCTCTTCTTTGCGGCGAAAATCCGAAGCCATGGTGTCTTCCTGAGAGAATTCAGCGAACGCGAGGTTTGTGTCAGATGGTTCGCTGGCGTGTGGGCGAGTCAACAAATTTGACGACGTGAGTCCGGCGCTACACCGGACGCGTACAGACGCACAAATAATTTTTCAGAACGGTCACGTCACGGCCCTTTCGAGACTGCCGGCTGATCCTGTCTAGAACCACCGTCTTTCGATGCATCGTAGGCGTTCACGGATATATTTACGTTTCCCCAGGTTCGAAAGGGGCAGGCACAAGTTTTCGGCGTCCGCAGAGCGAAATAAGTCAGTTTGCCGCCGAAAAATTGAGCCAGACCCTTGCCGGCGTGAACGGTTACGATGCATCGTAGGCGTTCAAATACGGCAGATCAAGTTTCTGCCTGGAAGCTATTTCAAACCTGAATCCGGAAGTTCGTAGTACCGCCTTTAGGTGGAAATTCCATACTCAATTCCGGCTAAAGCCGGTACTACAAACAGTTTTGAAATAGCTTCTAACCTCATGGTTATTTTCGGCCAATACGGTGTCGACTGTTTAGCAGTCCACATGGGATGGGCAAACGCTTCCTTCGGGTCAGGCGAGATGTACCAACATCGCTAGCGGACGGTTGCAAGAGCTCGCAGATGGAGGCTCGACTGTTGCGGCGTCAGGAAGGCCCTTCGTGGTTGAAATTGCGCAAAATCAAAACTTGCGCTGCGGGCTGGTATTTCGGATTTCTATTTCCGAAGACTTCGGAGCAACCAATCCATATCCAATTGCCCGGACTGTGGCAATCTCGCTATCAAGTTGCCGCCCAGTCGGTCGTAATGAATTGCTGACTGGCCGCCGGCATCCTGAAAACGGTTGGATCCAATGGTTGACTTGAGTTGCCGGATCAACTCCGACGCATGTTCCGGCGACTGGACAAGATCCTTGACGGAATGGAACCCAACTTCGAACCGCTGCTCTTCGGCAGCCGGCGTGGTAATCTCCAGATAGCCGCCTCCCGCATAGCGGTAAGTCAGTTGTAGCTGCGAGAGCCACTCACGGAGCGCGACATCCAGTTCGCCCTGTTGAATCGTTGGCGGAGCCGGTGAATCTGGCCCCCAACCGGCTTTGGCCAATGCGTGCCAGTCGGGAAGAATGCGAATCGACTTGCCAGCGATTCGGTCAAACTCCTGAATCATGTCTCCCAACGTTCCGGCTCGACGACGCTTGGGTGGAATCTTCTGCGACAGGTTTCGCTGCTCTCGCCAAAGGTCCGAATCGTCGGCGATCTTTCGCTGCGGCGCCAATCCATGATCGTTCCGCAAACGCTCCAGCAGATGCATCACGCGAAAGTGTACCGCTTCGGTACCCCTGGTCTCGAGCATCGTTTTCGTTGGATTAATCGTGCCCTGCCCTCCGGCCGCTTGCCACGATTCCGGAACGACCATCGTCTGGACAAGCTTGCCAAGCGATTCTTCCGTCCATCCAACCTGGAGAAGGTCACCAATAAAGTGTGAGTATTCGACTTGCTTGCCAGAAATCGCAGCCGCACGTTCAACGATGATATGCCCGGCGTCCGTCCGGTACCCGAGCTTTACCCGCTTCAGGGCCTGCTCCAGTGCCTGCGCGTGTGAAATATCTTCACCGATGACTCGTACGCGACGATCAAATTTCATTCGCGACCATGCCAGCGCTTCGGGCCGAATCGTCACGGGAACCGTGCTTGCGTTCGAGATAAACTTCAACATCGACTCGAGCCCGAGGGTCAAGTTCGTCGCCGAAAAGGTATCGTTCAGTCGCAGGTCGGCGTCAATCTCAGGCAACGGGCGACGCCCGGGGACTTCGTGGCTGGACGAGTCTGGCAAAGCCGGCAATTGTGACAAAGCCGGCCGGGAGCTTTCCGTGGCGACAGGCTGAATGTCCTCGGCGCCGATGTCGCCAAAGTTATCAATCGGTGTCGAGGTCGCTGGCCGCTCTTTTTCAAACGAAGCCGGCTCGACAGGCTGCGCCACGCTTGCAGCATTTTGAACTGGCGATGATTCGGGGATCATGTCCACCAAATCCATTTTGGCTTTGCTTTCAGCGCTCAGCTCAACCGCAGCATCATCGTTGGCTTTTTCGGGTAACGGTGACGCATCTGCCACGTCCGATGGTTGGAGTTTCGGTGGAACTTCCGGTTTTGTTCCTGGCTGCGTTCCAGGTTTCGATTCTGGCTGAGCCGCCGGGGCAACATTTTCACCGACATCGACGGTCGCAACGTTTTGAATAGTCGTGGCTGGTGCGGGAACGTTCGGTCTCGTCATCCGGTTCGACGCAAGATACGCGACTCCTGTCGCAAGTCCAACGCCGACACTAGCCGCCAACAGATAGAACGTGTACGTTCGCGATTTTGACGTAGCTTCTGCGGACCAGTTCTGATTGGGTCCAATCGGAGCGACTACGGGCGCATCCTGATCAGGCGCCGAACCGAAGGCGAATTCCTGCGTGGCTGGTTCCACACTCTTGGATGCCGCCGGTTGAGAATCGTCTGATGGATCGCCGAGCAAACTGTCGACTTGATCGTAAGAGGCTCCACTCGCGACCGTCGCCAGCTTTGCGAGGTCGGCATCGTTGGAGTGCCGACGCTTTCGTACCGTCGGTCGTGAGGCAGGCGCTTCGCCATTCATGCCAGTCTCAGGCGCTGCTGAATCGTTGGATTCAGCCGAATGATCTTCGTTCGACTCTGGCACCGGCACCGGACGTTCGATGAGGACCATTCCGCCACAGCTTGGGCATGCATAGATCTGCCCGATCGCTTCGGGTTTACGAACCTTCAGCGCGGCATGGCATGTTGTGCAGTTTATGGAAAACGGCTCCACTTCGAATCCTGTCGACGTGTGCGTATTTGGTCTGGAAAGCAGAAGCTCTAAGTATAGCCCGATCTCAAATTTCGATCATTCAGATCGGAATACCGTGGGCAATTCGAGGGCTTTTGCCGCGGCGGCTTTGCGGGTCGTCAGCAAAACGGCGCGGTTATTCGGGTTATTCGGGTCTTCGCCCACCACCCATACGAGCTTCTGGTCAGGTTGGTTCAGAGCAGCCGCCGTGACGGGATTCGCCCGGCGACAAAGCTCGGACAGAAGTTCCGCCACCGTTTTGTCAGATTCGTTAAAATTGCGTATCTGCTGGTTGCGCGTGATCCCGTCCAGTTGCAGGTCCGCGCCAATAATTCTGACAACGAATTTCCCACCGGCTCCTTCGATCGAATCGTTAACCAACGTCGAAAAATCGCGAATCGCGAACTCCAGCGACTGCTGCTGAATCGCCAAGCTCATCTTCTTTGTGAGTATCTCGTCGAGCGACAGCTCAGCCGTGCGTGCATTGCTGCCGGCCGCGCCTCTGACCAACCGGGACGCGAGTGCCAACTCCGTTCCCAGCACAAGATTATGAGCCGCCATTTTCGGCAAGCTCACGTTGGCCACGACTTGGGTGCCTTCACTGGCCACACGCGTATTGTCGGCAACAAACCCGGCCATGCCGGACATCTTCTCCGCCAGCGACTGCCAGAATGTACCGCCGGTGTTCGATAACGATTCGCCGAGTGACGCGGACAAACCGGCCAGTCGGCTCGAAAATTGAGCCGGCAAGTTCTTTCTCGATTCAGCGGTCGCAGCCATTCGCAACTCGAAGAACGTGGAATCGTCGGCAAGGTGGCTGGTTACAAGCATGGCTCTCACGCCGGATCCAAGAAATGCGTCGACGTCATCCGGAAACTTCTGATAAGTCGCTGGTAAAATCGTCTGGCCATCACTCAGCAAAAAACTCGGCGCAAGTAGCAGCGAAAATTGAGATTCCGAATCGGATGATCTGGCGAGCTCCTGAAATTCGCGCCGCAAGATGGGAGTCGTCTCTTCCGCCATTGCGATTTGATCGATGATTTCTTCTGGCCCGAGCAGCAAACGAACGACGTCGGAGTTTTGCTCAGCCTTAGCGCCGCAGATCAGACCCGCGACATCACCAGAGACGAAAAATCGCCCGTTCTTCATTTCCTGGCCTGCGGATTCTGGCTGGGCAAATTTGGACGCTTCAAAGACATCGCGAGAAATGGTGACTCGAGTCACAACTTGCGGATCGTTATTGATGTCCGGTACGACAGCCAACAAAAGCTCGTCGACCGCAGCCAACCGCAAACCCGTGGACGATTCCCAATCCCCAACGGCCGTCGCAAACTCAGGACCGAGGGATTTGATGACTCGCTGCCCTTCCGCCTCGGCGAAGATTTCAACCGGCCTCACGTTCAGGATGGCCTGAGAACCCTGCGGCACAAACTCAAAGTCCAGCGGAGCTCCACTTGTTGGCGAAGCCCACAAGGATCGTCCATCGTCGGGGAAGCTGGTGGCAATACCGGTTTGGGCGCTGTTTGTATTGTTCGCCTTGTTCGCGCCACCCGCTTCGGAGGTGCGTGGCGAATCACCGTTGGCTTCCTCTCCCATTTCACCAACCGAATTCACCTCGCCGTTCACCTCACCATTCAAACTGGTATTCAAATCGGAAGCGACCGGACCGGGAGCCGGCGTCGTCATCAATGACGCCAAGGCGATTCCGATGAGAACCAGTGGAGTCGCAATTAACGCGACGTTCAAAATTCGATTGTCCTTAGGACGCCGGATCACCGTAGACTCGGGAGCCGCGATCGAAGGAGTCTCGGCGACTTGTGGTGACACGTCGCCAATTTCAGACAGTTTCGAAGCTGCCACTGCCGACGACTCATTCTCCTGATGACGTAGCGCCGCAAGGTAGCGACTGGTTGTCTTATGCGACTGGTACACCGGCGGCTCGGCCTCAGGCAATATCCGATTGATGGCAGCGCGGACATCTTCGACAGAAGAAAACTGGTCCGGCGGCTCCGCAAGCATCCGAGTAATCAGTTGCACCGCCGACTGGTTCATCCCACGCACACTTTGCAGACGGCCGGTCAGAACTTCTTCCGATGCGAACAGCCCGGATTCGCCGTCGTGAACTTCGCCCAACAGGAGACTCGCGGCGACACATCCCAAATCATGAACGTCTTTTGATTGCAGATCATCCAGTCCCAGTTCTCGAGCCGCCAGAAAATGCTCCACCGGCCGCAGGCTCAGTCGTGCCGCGCCTCGAACCGTGATCGTATCCGTTGAGACATTGCCGTGCGCAAGCCCGATCTTGTGAAGCTCGCCAAGACCGTCGGCAACGGACGAAATCATCCGCAGCGCTTTCGCCGGCGGGAACTGCGGTCCGCTTTCCCCTGCCCCTTTCGCGTTCGCCCCTGTATTGTTCGCCACTTTCGCCCTCACCAACTCCTTCGCCAGCGCGGGCCCTGTCGGCGATTCGTGCACGATGAACTTGTAATCTTCCAACTTGATCAACTCAAAACATCGCGACAACGCTGGATGCTTCAGTTGCTGGCAACCGCTGATCGTCGCGGACAACTGCTCCAGCCCGGCAGACATCGAGTCGTCCGGCAAAGCTTCGTCCAGGAACTCAAGAAGAACCGGATGCCCAGTCGGTCGATGCCGGGCACTAAACAGATTGCGGGCCTCGGAGTTTGCAGTGTTTCCAGTCACTGCATAGTCGCCAAAGACAAAAGGCCCCGGTCGCCCAGCCAACAAAATCGTGGCATGGTAACGCGTGATCGCGGACTTTTCGATCAGCCACTTCGCGACGGCAGATGCCGTCGTCAATTCCTTCGCATGCGGCCTGGCTTGTTCGGCAAGTTTGCGCACGCGATCAAGCGAGTACAACTTGCTGTGCGCGAGTAGCTTCCAGAATTGCTGAACGTCCGTTCCCATGCCACATTTATAACGGATTCACCCGTCCGCGTGTTGCGAAGCGTCCGGGCCGGCAGTTACACCGAAACCGACTGGCCCGATCCGCTACGCTCAACGAACTCACCGGCGACTTGCCGGATAATTTCTCCCGCGTTGATGACTTGATCCATCGAAACATTGAGATGCGTGACGGCGCGAACACAGTCCGCATTCATTGGCAACATTCGCACGCCACGCTTCCCGAGCTGCTCAACAAATTCAGGTGCGGCTCCCCGCGTTCCGTCGATTCGGAACGCAACGATATTCGTATCGATATCCGGCGAGTTGAGAGAGATGCCTTCCGTATCGGTGATGACTTCGCCCAGCAGCCGGGCTTTGGCATGATCTTCGACAAGTCGCGGGATATTGTTCTCGAGCGCGTACAGGGCACCAGCCGCGATGATCCCCGATTGCCGCATGCCGCCTCCGAACAACTTGCGATGTCGCCGAGCCACCTTGATCAAGTCGCCGGGGCCCGCCAATGCCGACCCGACCGGAGCCCCGAGTCCCTTGCTAAAGCAGACACTGATCGTGTCAAAGTTCGACGCCCATTGTTTTCCATCAATTCCTGACGCCATGATCGCGTTAAAAAGTCGCGCGCCGTCAAGATGACGACTGAGCCCATGGTCCGCTGCCCAACCGCACAGGTCGCTGACGATTTGATACGGCTGGACGACTCCGCCGGCCCGGTTGTGTGTATTTTCGAGGCAAAGCAAACGTGTTTGAACCACGTGCTCATTGTCCGCGCGAATTTTTCCTTCGACATCTTCCAACCGCAAGATGCCAGCCGTGCCTTCTATGGTCTTTGCCACCAGACCGCTGAGCTGCGCGAACGCGCCCTGCTCGTAGTTGTAGATGTGGCAACCTTCTTCGCAGATGAACTCGTCACCCGGTCGGCAGTGAATGCGTACGGCGACCTGATTCGTCATCGTCCCGGACGGCATGAACATCGCCGACTCAGTCCCCAAAATCTCGGCCGTCAACTCTTCCAGCCGCCGGACGGTCGGGTCGATATCGATCACGTCATCACCGACAGGTGCCTGTGCCATGGCGGATCTCATCGCATCGCAGGGAACCGTAACGGTGTCACTTCGCAAGTCGATGGATGGCTGGTTTCGTTGCTGTTCTTCGGCCACAGAAAGCTCCACGAGGGATAATCAGGAATCCTCAAACCCACAGATTAGTGGTCGCCCCGGATTGTTTCCATGCCAGCCGCCAGATTACGCTAAATTGGGACAGCCAATCACGAAGACTGGACTGTTTCGAAACAACGCTGCCGTACGATGGACGCTACGTCCGTCGCAACACAGATCGACGCAAACTCGGATTTCGACCGATGAAAAATCTTTCACGCTTCCTGTTGAATGTCGCACTCTTGCTGGTCGTCATCGGCTCGCCATCGTCGCACGGCGAACAAACGCCGGAATCCGTCCCTCAACCGGTTCGCATCTACGGGATCAGGGACGTTATTGAAAGCACGGACGGAAACGTACAGTTCCTCAGCACCAGAGGCCCGTGCGATATTTCGTCATCGGCTCAGCAAAAGCAGCTCTTTCAACAAACCGGCAACACCAGAAAGAGCTTTCTTCGGTTATTCAAAGACCCTGAAGATCCGAAAGCGTTTCTTTCGGTCGCATGGATGAACAGTGGCCGAAATAACGGACTTGGAATTTATCGGTTCAAAGGAAAAGAACAGTCGTTCGTGACCCACATCGACCGGCGACTGCGCGCACCGAAGTGTTTCCAGTCGCCGAACGGACACATTTTCATCACATCCAGAAACGGATATGTCTTCTGGTGGGACGGCGAACATCTCGCTACCTACGACCTTCGCCCAAAAGGCGTTGAACCAAATCCCAGCCAGTCGTATCGCGAAGTCCAATTTGTCACAACGCCGGGTGGTCCGACTTGCTGCTATTCAATCGCCGATCCGAGATATCACAAGCGTGCGCTTTTTGACTTGCTCGTATTTGACGACGAGGGAATGCGACGCATTTCCCTCAAGACCGATGATGGAAAGAACAGGCAGACCGGCCCCGCCTGCATGCCGGATGCCAACATCGTTCGCATGCTCTTTTACAACCGATGGTTGAACATCGATCTTGCTGGCGGCAAAGTCACCGAGCAACCGTTCGACCGACCCGGCAAAGACAAGGTTAAACCAGTCGACGTCGTCGCCTTGCCGGACGGCACTTTGTTGTCTCTCTGGCGAAAACTTTACCGCTCACCACTACCTCACGATATCGATGCGTTCGAAAATGGACGGTACTTTCGCATCGCAGAATGGAAAAATGGAGCGTGGGAGTTCCAGTCAACAGGTCTCGACCGGAATGTCGCCAAATCACACCCGCACACGATCGACGACGACGGCGGGTGGTGGGTTTTGACGGGAGACAGCACGCTAGTTTATCGCTCGCCGGAAGGAAAATGGAGAGAATTCGACAACCGATATGGACTGTCGAGATTTCCTGCGAAGGCAATTTGGCGCACAGGCAAATGGCTCTGGCTGACGAGCTACAACAATCTGGCGAGATACGACATGGATCGCCTGATCAAGGACAAACCGCAGGACGATTCGCCCGGAAAGTCATTTGGCGACTGGCTGGTTTACGAATCGCAAACTCGGATGGCCCGATTCGCCAACAGGCCTTTTCGGGTCCAGCCGCTATTGGGGCTTTCTGGATATCTGGTCCATCCACTTCAAAGAAACCAAAAACAGATTCCACTCCCGCGAGTCACCCCATCCCTGAACATCCGGACGTACAGCTCCTTCCTGGATTCACGCGACCACCTATGGATGGTTTCTTCCGATATCACTGACGACGTCTTTCGCTACAAAGACGGTGAGTGGGAACAGTTCTCAACCTCAAAGGACGACAAGGGCAACGAATTGACGCCACTGGAGACCGCGTCACGAAAGCTGATTACCGAATCCTGGGGACCAGGCGATCATGCCCCACGAATCGCATTCGGCAAAGAAAAGACCGCAGTCCTGCTTCATGGAAAAATTGCGTTGTTGATCGAGAAGGAATGGAAGTCCATTTCTGCGCCGATGGCAAAAACAGGTAGCATTGAATTCGAGAACGGCGATCTCATCTTGCGCCAGAATTCAACAATTGAGTTCAGGCTGGGCGCATCCGATCTGGTTCGCAACACGGACGATCCGCCATGGGAAAAACGAACCATCTCTTCGTTCGATCTTCAGCAAGACATGAAGATACCAGACGGTGATCCGATATCAGCGCCCGCGTTTTCGAGGACGACCAGATTTGGACAAAAGCTGTCGGTTGGAGGCGATCAAATTGCCGTATTCCACAAGAACCACTGGACAATATTTCCGAAAGGAGAAACACCATTCGCGCTCGAAGCCGGACAAGGGAAACACTACCTTCGCCCAAACAGATTTCGGTTCCAGATCAGTGATCATGGCGACTTGGTGATTGAGTCGAATTCTCGATCCATGTTGACCTACGCCGTATTGCCAGGAACGCGTGTGGAGTGCACCTGCAAGGAAGAAGAAATCACCGTCAAGAGTCGAAACGATGCGATTTCTCCCCAATGGGATTCGCCGATCCCGCAGGAAAACGAAATTCGACGGTATCGAATCGACAAAGGTCCATGGTCAAACTGGGAGAACTCGCATTTGCCAATCCAGACAGGGCTGCTCATCGGCAAAGATCACGAGCTCGAAATTCAAGTCGACAGTCGGACTGCGATTGTCGATTCCAAAAACTTAAAATTCCGCCTGAATGTTGAATATGATGCGCAAGACGTTTTGGAAAAACTAATCGCCCAGCTTGGTGCCTCAAGTTTTGCAGAGCGGGAAAAAGCAGACCGTGAAATTCGCGAAATGGTTGGGCCTGGTTTGTGGTCGTTCCTCAAGCAGTCAACAAAGAGCGCCGAAGATCCAGAAATCCGGTTGCGGCTGTTGAAAATCGTTCAGTCGCTGGAACAGTCTCTTCAGCCTGCTGCAGATCCGAAGTGAATTCAGAACCGGTTCTGAAAGTTGGGCAGTTCAAAGACTTACGGGATGGCACCGGACAGTACGTAGTGGATCTTGTTAAAGATCCTTACAGCAATCGCGTTTTTGCGGACAGCTGAGGGATCTTTAACAAGATCCACTACCTGTGAATTCAAATCGCTTGAGAAGGATTGAGCTCTAGCCGGTACTACGACCACCAGTTTTGAAATGCCCACTCGGCTCTGCCATTCACGGATACAGTGCAGTTTTTCATTTGATCCAAAGAGAATGAAGTTCGATGTTGAATCGGATTGCCGCTGGCTCACGCTGCGCGCCATAATGCGGCGAGTTGACCGCCACGCCCGGGAGAATCGTTATGAAACGTCGCGACTTTCTGAAAACATCCGCAGCCGCCTCCGTCGCCGGAACGATGGGAGCGAAATTGTTCGCTGACGAATCGAAAACGGAGGAAAGCTCCACCGCATGCTGCGAACGTACTTACGCGACTCCCGCCGACGCGATGAAGGCAGCGCCCGAAACGGTCCTCTACTGCCCTGCCATTTACGCCGGCACGGATGTCAAGAAACCCGATTACCTCGCCACCGTCGATGTTGATCCATCATCAAAGACGTTCGGATCAGTCGTTAATCGACTGAACATGCCGAACGTGGGCGACGAACTTCATCACTTTGGCTGGAATGCGTGCAGCAGCTGCCACGGATCCGGCCAAGGACGCCGCTACATGGTGTTGCCCGGCATTTCGTCCGGGCGAATTCATATCGTGGACACAGAGGATGCAACCAACCCGAAAATCCACAAGATTATCGAGCCGAAAACGATTGCCGACGCCGTCAATCTGTCGGCTCCGCATACCGTTCACTGCCTTGCCGACGGGAACATCATGATCTCAATGCTGGGGGACGCCAAAGGCGATGGCCCTGGTGGATTTATGTTGATGGATGAGGAGTTCAATGTCACCGGGCGTTGGGAGCGCGACGCGACCGGGATGCAGTTTAATTATGACTTTTGGTATCAGCCTCGTCATAACGTTATGGTGAGCAGTGAATGGGGCTCGCCGAATACTGTGTCGCAAGGATTCAATCTGGATGATGTGAAGGCCGGCAAGTACGGACAGCGGCTGCACTTTTGGGACTGGAAGGAACGCAAGATCGACCAGACGATTGAGCTGGGCGAAACGGGCATGATCCCGCTCGAAGTTCGCTTCCATCACGATCCGCAAAGCGTTCACGGTTTTGTTGGCGCAGCACTCAGCAGCACGATGTGGCACTGGCACCGCGATGAAGCCGCCGGCAAGTGGCAAGCCGACAAGGTGATCTCCGTCGATCCCGTGGAGACCGAAGGCTGGCCGTTCCCTGTTCCCGGCCTGATTACGGACCTCGTCCTTTCGATGGACGACAAGTACCTTTACTTCTCGAACTGGCTGCATGGCGACCTTCGCCAATACGATGTTAGCGACCCGGCGAATCCGAAACTGACAGGTCAGGTCTGGTTGGGCGGAGTCATCGGGCATGCAACCGACACCGACCGGCAGATTACCGGCGGCCCGCAGATGTTGCAGCTAAGTCTCGATGGCAAACGACTGTATGTAACGAACAGTCTCTACAGCCCGTGGGACAACCAGTTTTATCCAAAGATGGCCGAGCAAGGCTCGTGGATGATGCAGCTGGACTGCGACACCGAAAATGGCGGCATGAAAATCAACGAGAAGTTCTTCGTTGATTTTGGCAAGGAGCCGGGCGGTGCCGCGAGAGCGCACGAAATGCGATTCCCCGGTGGCGACTGCACTTCAGACATCTGGATTTAGTGCAATTAGTTCGTAGTCCCGCCTACAGGCCAATACTGCTCTATTGAGAGTCGGACCACATTAAACTTACGGGATGGCGGCCAGTTCAAAGTGACCGTAGTGGATCTTGTTAAAGATCCTTGCAGCAATAGCGTTTGTCGCGGACGACTGAGGGATCTTTAACAAGATCCACTACCTGCAAATTCAAATCGTTTTTGCAGTATTGGCCTTCGGCGGAATTGCAGATCAAAGTCGCACACCAAAGTTGAGGCGGGCATTTTGAAAATTCTCATTGCGGACAAGCTCTCTCCACTTGCCGAAGAACTCCTCAAAGCAGATGGTAATGAAGTTCGTACCGACCCTTCGCTGACGACGGACGATCTCGTAACGAAAATAGGTGACGCAACCAACGTCCTTGTTGTTCGGTCCACCAGAGTCACGAAGGATATCGTCGATGCGGCCGGCAAGCTCGGCTTGATCGTTCGAGCCGGAGCCGGATTTAACACGATCGACGTCGATCATGCGAGCGAGCGTGGAATTTACGTCGCGAACTGCCCGGGCAAGAACGCGGACGCCGTTGCCGAACTTGCGATTGGCCTGCTTATTGCCGCCGACCGACAAATCGTCAACGCGAGTGTGGATTTGCGAGCCGGCAATTGGGAAAAGTCGAAATATGGCAAGGCATACGGCCTGAAAGGGCGCACGCTGGGGCTTCTGGGTTTTGGTGCGATTGGAAAGGCCGTTGCCAAGCGTGCACTTGGAATGGAGATGAAAGTGCTCGCGTGGTCGAGAAGCCTTACCGATGAGATCGCGGACCAGTTTGGTGTTGAACGAGCCGGCTCGGCTGCCGAGGTCGCCGAACGATCTGACGCGGTCAGCGTGCACCTGCCGCTCAATGATGCAACGCAGCATTTTGTGGACGCTGCTTTTCTGGGAAAGATGCGACCGTCGAGCATTCTGATCAACACGTCGCGAGGCGAACTTGTGGACTCGGCGGCTTTGGCGAAGGCCGTCGAAGAGAAATCATTACGAGTCGGAATCGATGTTTTTGAGAACGAGCCATCGGGCGGCCAGGCAGCTTTTGACCAGGTGGATCTTGCGAACATCGTGACTTGCACGCCGCACATTGGGGCTTCGACTGATCAAACTGCCGAAGCCATCGCCACCGAGGTCGTCAGAATTATCCGGCAATATCGCGAGAATGGATTTCCACCCAGTCCGGTGAACATGCAACGGACCAGCCCGGCGGCTTGTCGATTGACCGTTCAGCACCTGAACAAGGTCGGCGTGCTGGCGACCATTCTTGATGGTATTCGAGCCGAGAATATCAACGTGCTGGAAATGCAGAATGCCATCTTTGACGGCGCGAAAACCGCTTCTTGCACATTGCGACTGGACGCAGTGCCCGCGAGCGAATGGCTGGAGCGTCTGGTGAAGAATGAGGCGATCCTGAATGTGACCATTCAGGTGACCCCGACGACTTGAGAAGCGTCCGGTCTGCACGCATAAAAAAAGCTGCCTGCACAGTAAGACGCAGGCAGCTCAAGTGGACCAGCAAGCTTCAATTCTCTATCGCGAACGACGCCGATTGCGACTGGCAGCCAAAACGAAAACGCCCATCAAGCCCGGCAGCATAATCGCTGACGGTTCTGGAACCGCGTGCGTATCGGACGACTGAAACTTGTTGCCGTTCCAGAGGTTAAAGTCTGACACGTCAGCAACGCCATCCGCGTTGAAGTCACCATCACACCAGTTGGAATTGGTGGTAAATTTGATTCCGTTCCACAGGTTGAAATCGGATACATCAACGGAACCATCAAGGTTGGCATCGCCCACCAGGTAAGCTCCACCATTGGCGTTGTTCACAGCACCTGCCTCAGCCAGCCATGAAGACAGATCATCACCGTCTACCACTCCGTCACTTGTCAAATCGAACGACGCACCATTTCCGTTTTGGGAAATTTCTGTCGTAAGAGCATTGACGTCATCACAGTCGTAAACGCCATTCATGTCAAAATCGCCAGAAACGCCTGACGTACCCACGTACTTGATCTCACCCGCAAATCCAGCAGCGGCACCTGAGATGAGAAATTCAAACGAAAGGTCTTCGACTCCGCCGATTGAGAACGCGCTTCCGAGGTCGAAAGTGGCTCCGCTCGAAACGAGCAAATCACCAAGAGGATTGGTCTCGCCCAGCTGAAATCCACTGGTCGTACCAATTTCATTCCAACCGCTCTCCGTATCCCGCAACCCGTTGTAGCCACCACTATCGAGTGAGCCAGCGGTCGAAAAGATACCGTAAGCTGAGATAGAAACAGAATTTGGCGATTCGTTCTCGAGAGTAATATTGCCCGTCGCACTGTTCACGTTAAGAACGAGGTTATTAAATTCTGGTTCTCCAACGTAAACGACCCGACCCGGAGTAAGGGCACCAGACGACGAGTCAAACGTCTGGACGGAAAGATCCAGAACGTCCACGCCGAATGGAACGGACGCAAGTGCAGGCCCCGTATTCAGAGGATTACCCAACCCAATCGCCACACCATTCTGGAGATTTTCAAGCCCATCGCGACGAGTTTCCGCGATCGACATTGAATTGTTGATGCCGACTTCGTTCCAGCCCGCGATGAACTGGTCTTCGAGACTCAGCCAGTTCGCGGGATCAATAATCCCTTGCGCCGACTGAATTCGGTATCCATCAAAGATTGCCGAATTGACGAGATCTTCGTTTGACAGAGAAAAACTGTTGGAATCCAGGTCGACGGTCAGCACTACATCCTGTGCGAACAGCGAAGCTGACATTCCAAGCAGCAGAATCAGGGTTTTTTGTATGGTCTTTTTCATTGTTGGTTGCTCAGCGTATTTGTTTCGAATTCCACGGATCTTCCCGACTGTTAGCGACGTCGTCGAGTAAGACCGATCAGCAATACACCAGCAATCGCAAGTGGCATCATCGTTCCCGGTTCGGGAATGGCTTGAGCGTTAAACGCGTTTTTCCATTGGGCGAAATCTTCAAAGTCGACGAAGTTGTCGGCAGTCAGATCTCCATCGGTACGGATACCCGTTGAGAACATGTTCGCATTGATAATGTCGTAGTCTGCGATGTCGATATCGCCATCCAGATCAACATCACCAGGCTGGAACACAGGGCCAGTCTCGCCAGCAGCGTCAATGTTGTTGAGACCGTTGTTGTAAATCGAAGAGATTTCGGCAGCCGTCAAAGCCACGTCGAACACTGCAAGGTCATCGACCAGACCACGGAAGTCGCGATTGTTACAACAGTAGTCCTGCCCCAATCGCCATCCAGCATCATCAAAGATTTCCAGTGGGATACCCATGGTGTCGGATCCAACAGAAACGCCGTCTATGTAAAGCTCCCGGAATGGAGCAACATTGCCATTCGCATCGTCACTATCCCAGACCAACGCGACGTGATACCATTCGCCCGCCGCCAGAGATGCTGAATCCAGTGGGGCTCCGCTGACTCGTGCGTCGAAGTGGCCATTGCCGCCGCCTTCGTTTTCCCAGGCGATTCCAAAGTTCTGGTTGGCATCGAAGGATGTATCATCTTCAACAAGGCGAGTCATGAAGACACCGGTGTAGCCAGATTCCTGGCCAGCGTCGGGCCGAATCCACGCGGTCCACGTAGCCGAGAATGCGCCGGTAAGTCCAGTCGTGCCAATGTCGAAATAGTCGTCAGACAAATCGCCACCGCTGATTCCGTTGAGGGCCAGGGCGCCACCGACAACACCATCCGACGACCATTCGAATCCGTCGTTGTTCGCTGCGTTCGCCCACGGACTGGCAAAATTGTTGACACTGTTCGTTACCGTGACGGTCGAACTATCGATCGCACCGTCGTCAAACCGCCAATGCGAGACGGGGGTCTGTGCCATCAAAGCAGCAAGTGGTAGGGCCGAAAAGGCGAGTAAAGCAATGCAAAATCTCATCATTGGTCCATCCTTCAGAATGCAAAATGGAAAACGTTTTTTTACCCAAAAACTCGGCGACGCCACGTCGGGCTACCTTGCCGTTTGAATTCTTCTTCTACCTTAAGGAGCTGAGGTGTCGAGGCTTGGGAGCGGGTTCTCGTTGGGGATTCTGACGATTGGGCTAATTTGACCCAGCAATTTGAGCGGCAATATCGTGGGCAAGCATTGTCTGCCAATTGCTGACGAGCATGTACTGCGCCTGCTGACATGAACGTGTGTTGGAGGCGGAAAGCGTGTAAGATCTGTTGACCTTGGGAAGGCACTAGATCAACTTCCGCTCAGCGGCCCTCAGTACATCGGGATGGCATTATGAAATCACAAAGCAAGTCTGCTTTCACTCTGGTGGAACTCCTCGTTGTCATCGCTATCATCGGGATTCTCGTTGCGCTGCTACTGCCAGCAGTGCAGACGGCGCGTGCGGCTGCCCGTCGAATGCAATGCAAGAACAATCTTCGGCAGATCAGCCTCGCCTGCCTCAATTATGAAAGCGCCGTTGGCTCGCTCCCTTCCGGCGCCCTGGTCAAAAACCCGGAATTCTGTAGCGGCAATGGATTGTGTCGCGGCATCCCAATGTACATGCTCATCATGCCTTACATGGAAGAGGGCACCCTGCCAGAAGTTCTTACGAACCTGATCAATGAAGACCCGGATGACGGTTGGGCGTGGACAAGAATCATCGGGACTCCGTTTGAAAACGCTCAGGTCACACCGTTTCAATGCCCGAGCGTTACCAAATGGGATCAGATCGCAGCTCGACGCGATTACTATGGCGTGGTTGGCGGCAAACGTATTAGTGGATCTCAAGCCAACGCTCTTGGAATTGACCGCCAGCCTGTCTCACGTCTCGCTGCCCGCGGTCTTGTTTTTTCTGACGGCATGTTTCAGCTCGGCAGAAAAATCAGAATACGGAATATCAAAGATGGCACATCGAAGACACTTGCCGTGGGAGAAAGCGTTACTCCGACTCTTTACGGCTGCGACCCGGACGGTTACGCAGTAGAAGGGGTTGGTGGCCCCGGCTGCTGGTGGCATGGCGGAAGCATGACAGCAAATTTCGATCCCATGGATTCACGCTCGTATAGCGGCCATTCCTATGGCCGAATGCTGGCGAGCACCGTCTGGCCAATCAACTCGCAAGACGTCAATCCATCCAATATTGAACCGGACACCACGAACACGATCCCTTTCAGCAGTGACCACGAAGGAGGCGTCCACTTCGTATTTGGAGACAACCACGTCGAGTTCATCACTGACGGCGTGGACCACGAGGGCGTTCTCTGGCCGCTCACAACGTATCGTGGCCGCGATATCGCCGATCGCTAGAACACCAGAACGCTTATCGACGTTAAGGCGAAAGGCGAAAGGCGAGTGAGAATTCACCAACAAGACGTCGGTGGCCGTGGCGGCTCAAGAACGCAAGTTGATAATTTTGCCCGCCGCTCGCCTGTCAACCGGACATCGCAACCGGGCAAATTCGTCGCGATGCCGATTTTCTTTCTCAGGATGAACTCTTCGGCAAATCAAAGTCGAGGGGCTTTTTCGATGAGCTACTGTCAATCGTAACGCTCAAGCCGGAAGTATCGGAATCGGAATACTCCTCCGGGACGAACCACGTTTCCTTTATCCTTGCACGACTCACCGGCGCCTTGTTTTCCATTTCGATTTCATCCTGAATTGACTTCAGGGTTTGTTCTTGCTGTCTCGCCGTCGTTTCATAGCTTTCGATGGCGACGAAGTATTCCCCGGCAAGTAAGCCATCTCCAGGCTTGTAAGAAGTGACCGTATAGGTTCCGTCTTTACCAATACGTCCGCCGCCGGGACGCCCACCAGCTTTGGGGACAAACCTGATCTTGCCCTTGGGAACTGGTTGACCTTCCCAGCGAACCGTCCCGCTTACCGGATAGGACCTGGGGCCTTTATTGCAGCCAGACGCAGCCGCAAGAACGAAAAACGCCAGCAGCAGCCACACTCCGATGCTAGTAGTGCTTCGAGCCATGCTTTTCGACACTCCCAATATTCGAATTCTTTTGAGTTGCGTCATTCATCGCGACCGCCCGGTAGCCATCGAAACCCGCCTGGCACCAAATCGACGATCGAGCCAGAAAACGCTGCTGCGTTCAGGGCTTTTGACATAACACCGCCATCATCGAAGCGAGCGGGGATTGCCAGTATACGGCCGTGGATGCTATTCTACTCGATTGGTTTTGCCAGCGTAGCTTCAATCGGCAGAGCACCACATTCGTAATGTGGGGGTTGCGGGTTCGACTCCCGCCGCTGGCTCTCCTAGCAAGACAATCCCCAAATATCGGCTCCTACAGCCAAGATCAACGCCGGAGACTTGAATGTCGCAAATCATCGAAGTCAACGTCCGGGACATTATCGTCTCGAACGGATCCTTTGGTCCTCGTGAAATCAGAACGTTGTCCAATGCAATCGCTGATGACTATCGTCAATTTAAAGTCCTCAAAGACGCCGTCAACGAACTCGAAGCCAGCGAAGGCAGAACGCCAGCCAGCTCCGTGCGACTTGGTGTCGGCCTTTACTTCCTTGGCCGTTACCAGGACGCGGCTCAGGTCCTGCGAAGTGCCGATGGCGGAGCACTTGCGTATTTCTATCTGGGACGCTCCCAGTATGAGATGCAGCAGTACGCGGATGCGGTAAACAGCTACAACTCGGCAAAGATGGGCGGGTACAACCCGGACGAATGTGCACTTGCCGTTTGCGAAGCTCAACGACGAAGTGGCGACGTTCCAACTTCGATGTCTACGCTGGACGCGCTGCAAGGTGCTGTCGAACAGACAGCGGAATATCTTTATCAGCGAGCCTGCACCGTTTCTTCATTGAATGGTGACACCGGCGAAGTCATCGCGCTACTCGAGCGAGCCGTTCAGTCAGACGATCTCCACCCTGGTGCCCTGTTTGGCCTGGCACTCGCCAACGACCGACACGGCAACGATGAGCTGGCACTTGAGTACTACCGAAAAGCTGCCAGCCGCTTTCCGGCTCATGTTGGTTCCCTGCTCAACCTGGGAATCCTTTACGAAGACGTCGGCGAATACGAAAAAGCACAGAAGTGCTACCAGCGAATTCTCGATGTGTATCCGAACAACGAGCGAGCCCGACTATTCCTGGTAGATGCCCAGGCAGCCAGCGATCAGTTTTACGATGAAGAAGCCGCCAAGCAACGCGAGCGACTTCAGCAGGTTCTCAGCATTCCGGTTACCGATTTTGAATTGTCGGTACGCTCCCGAAACTGCCTGCAAAAGATGGGCATTTTCACGCTCGGCGACCTGGCTCGCTGCTCCGAGCAGGAACTACTCAGCAGTAAGAACTTCGGTGAAACTTCGCTCGACGAAATTCGCGACATGCTCCAATCGAAAGGCCTGTCGCTTGGCCAGTTTGCCCACGAGAAGGACGAACCGGAGCCCGAGCTGGACGTTTCCAACATGTCGCCGGACGAGCAGGCATTCCTGGAACGGCCGATCGCCGACCTCAACCTTTCGGTTCGTGCCCGCAAATGCATGGTCCGACTTGGACTCAACACGATTGGCGAACTGGTTCGTCGCACCGGTGACGACTTGCTCGAATGCAAGAACTTTGGTGTGACCAGCCTGACAGAGGTTCGTGAAAAGCTGGATCCACTTGGATTGCGTTTGCGTGGCGATTGATCCGGAGCATTCCGCCAAATTGCCTGACTCAACATTCCAGCTTCACAAGACCGACGCGAGTACCGCAGCGCGTCGGGGCACGCTGAACACCGCGCACGGCGCGGTGCAGACGCCAACGTTCATGCCAGTCGGCACGCTGGGCACGGTCAAGGGGCTTGAAATAGAACAGGTCCGCGCGACCGGTGCGGAAGTCATCCTTGGCAACACGTACCACCTCGCGCTGCGTCCGGGCGAAGAGATTGTAAGGGACCTCGGCGGGCTTCACGCGTTTAGCGGATGGGACGGGCCGATTCTGACGGACAGCGGCGGCTTTCAGATCTTTAGCCTCGCAAAGATGACAAAGATCACGGAAGAAGGCGCCGTGTTCCAGTCGCATATTGATGGCCGACGACTGAACATGACGCCCGAGCGTTCGATGGAGATCCAGTCGGCTCTCGGTAGCGATATCGCCATGGTCCTCGATCATGTGATTGCGCTTCCAAACGAACCGGCTGCTATCGAAGCTGCCAACGAACGCTCCGTTCGCTGGGCCGGTCGCAGCCGCGATGCACACGAGAAACTTTCAACAGCATCCGGACATTCCCAGCTGCTGTTCGCGATCGTCCAGGGCGGACTCGATGAGCGAATGAGAATTCACTGTGCGGAGAAACTCGTCGAACTCGACTTTCCCGGATACGCAGTTGGCGGCCTAAGTGTCGGCGAGCCACCACCGGAAATGTATCGAGTCCTGGAATTTACCTGCCCTGCCCTGCCCGCGGATCGGCCGCGATATCTCATGGGCGTCGGCCGGCCGGAGGACCTGCTCGAATGCGTTCGTCGCGGCATCGACATGTTCGACTGCGTCATGCCAACGCGGAATGGGCGAAATGCGTTGGCATTCACGGACGGCGGACCGCTTCGAATGCGGAACGCCATTCATCAACGGGACGAACGACCGATCGATGAGAACTGCCCTTGCCCGGCTTGCCGTCGCAGCCGCGGGTATATCCGTCACCTGTTTATGGCCGGTGAAATGCTGGGGCCGATCCTCGTTTCGGCTCATAATCTCACCTATTACCAGCGTTTGATGGCGGGAGCCCGAAATGCCATCGAACGTGATGAATTCGACGCATACCACCAGTCGAAAGTCGCTGGCTGGCAGAAATCGTGACTTCCTGAAGCATCAAGTCGCAAGCGTGGCTCTATTGCCCGTAATTGGCCGGAACTTTATCATTGGTAGCTTCGTTTGAGGAGGTTTTCGCCTGTGTCGGGTACGATGTTCGCATCGCAACCAGCGTCAGGTGGAGGCCGCAACGCAATCCCCAATTACCAGGCGGCGGTCTCCGACCATTGCCGTACGGAAAATCGGCATTTCATCCATGTTCGCGGACTTTGAGATAGTAATACCGACGTTGCTCGCCCAAGCCGAAGGTGGTCCCCAGGGGCTTCCGATTTGGGTGCCGTTTCTGATCGTGGGCTTGCTCTACTACTTTATGCTTTTTCGACCCGAAAAGGCCCAACGTGAAACCCATCAGGGCTTGCTCAACAACCTGAAGAAGAACGATCAGGTTGTGACGGCGGGCGGAATTCGAGGCGTGGTTGTGAACCCGCAACCAGGCGAAAGCGAAGTCGTCCTTCGTATTGATGAAGGTTCCAATACAAGAATACACATTCAACGAAGTTCCATCAGTCGCGTGATTACAGCAGAAGACAAAGCTACCGCTGACGCCTAGTGTCGCAATATTCAAATATTCGCACCGGGTAGTGCTGCACACGCACAAACGGGGAACTCAATTTAGCCACTGGCAATCGCATTATGACTCCATCAACAGTTCAGACCCTTATTATTCTCGGCTCCCTGTTTGGCGGCTTTTTGATTGGCCCATTCATTGGACGGGCCCTCAAGATGCCCGAGCACGGATGGAAGCTGGGTGTCATCCTCGCAACCATTGGACTGGGCGTGAGCCTTGTCTCGCTGCGACCTGTGAAGCAGGGTATCGACCTGCGTGGCGGTGTGATCCTGATCTACGAGGTTGATACCGAAAAGACCAAGGAAGTCGCGATCGCCAATGCGGAAGGTGAGGAGATCGCAGAGGAAGAGCAAGAGGTCAACATGCAAGACCTGATTTCGGCTCTTTCACGTCGTATCAATCCAGGTGGTGTTCGCGAAGTCGTCATTCGCGCGTACGGTGATCGACAAGTCGAAATCATCATTCCGGATGTTTCCGATTCGGAGATCGAAGTCATCAAGGAATCGATCGTGAATGCGGGCTTCCTCAAGTTTCGCATTGTGGCTGATCGTTCGCGGAACCCGTACAAATGGGAACTGGCCGAAGCCGCGTTGAGTTCCGAAGACAAAGAAGTCCGAACGTCACAGTTTGTGAAGAACGAAGCCGGCGACACGATCGGTGAATGGGTCCTGCTCGGCCGTGAAGACCGCGAAGATTCCGATGTCGCGGATGATGAACTGACTCCATTGCGTTTCGCTCCACAGGTTGTCGCGAGAATGCTGACCAGGGAGCTGCTGCCGGGCCAAATCGAAGCATTCACGCTCATCGATCCCGACTTTAACGTCGAAGGTCGACACCTGCGAAATGTTCGCCAGGATATTGACCAGACCATGCGACCAAGCGTCGGTTTCAACATGAGCGGCGAAGGCGCAATCCTGATGGGAGGCCTGACAAGTACGAACCTTCCGGATCAGTCTGGCGTCAAAGCCCCGCTCGGTATCGTCATGGACGGGAAGATGCTTTCCGCTCCCGTCATCAATAGCCAAATTTCAAACAGCGGCGTCATCGAAGGAAACTTCACCGAACCGGAAGTTGACTTCCTCGTTCGTGTGTTGCGAGCCGGTAAGTTGCCTGCTGTGCTCAAGAAAGTGCCAATCAGTGAGAACCAGATCGATCCGCTGCTGGGTGCTGACACGATCAAGAAGGGCAAGTGGGCAATCGGGGCTTCGCTTCTCGCCGTCCTGATCTTCATGCTCATCTATTACATGTTCGCAGGCTTCGTGGCATGCCTCGCACTGATCCTGAACCTCGTTCTGATTGTTGCCCTGATGATTCTCATCAAAGGCGCGTTTACGCTACCGGGACTTGCCGGTCTCGTGCTGACGGTCGGTATGTCGGTCGATGCGAACGTACTGATCTTTGAACGCATCCGCGAGGAATTGAAACGCGGCGCCGGACTTCGCATGGCCATCCGAAACGGATTTGGTCGTGCAACCTCGACGGTTGTCGATGCAAACCTGACGACTCTGATTGCGGCGATCGTTCTTTATGTGGTCGGTACCGAAGTCATCAAGGGATTTGCTATTACGCTGATTCTCGGAATCCTGGTCAGTCTCTATACCGCCATCTTCTGTTCGCGAGTCGTGTTTGATATCGCCGAACGAAAGAAGTGGATCACCAAGCTTGGCATGATGCAGGCACTTGGCGAAACGAAATTCGATTTCCTGGGCAAGCGTGGTCTCGCAGCCGCACTTTCCATCGCAGCAATCGTGCTCGGCCTTTCAGCCGTAGCCATTCGAGGCAGCAAGTTGCTGGATATTGACTTTACGGGCGGCACGTCGGTCCAGATTGCCCTGAATGAGGGAATCCCCATCGAGGAGATGCGCGAGAAACTGACCGAAGCCGGTATTCCGGACTTCGCGCTCGCCCAGCTCCGACCTGAGAACTTCGCCCCCGATACGGTCTACAAAATCGACTCGTCGATCGTCGACGAAGACAAACTGAGAAAGTCGATTGAGGAGATGCTCAAATCCTCAAGCGGCGAAAACATGATGAAAACGCATGAGATGGAGTTTACGGCTCCGACGAGTATCAACTCGACCAGCCAGACTCCGGCAGTGCGCAGCAAGAGCAACAAGCATTCCCTCGACGGCATGATGTTGGCTTATGGCGGCCAATCTCAAGAGCTTCCGATTCTGTTGGCTCAGGCCGAAACAGCACAGGAGGCTGTCGGCGAAGCTGCCGAAGGCGTTTTGGAACAGGAACCAGTCGCGACTGAAGAAACGGGCGCGTCCGAAGAAACAGCCGAAACAGAAACGGCCGAAACAGAAAGTTCGACGGAGACACCGGGCGAAGTCACCGATTCTGCATCGTTTCCGGCGGCTCCGGAAACCGACAGCAAACCGATGGGGCTTGAGTTCCTGTCACAGTCGTCGGTGAAGTTTGATGAAAAAATGAGTAAGTCGGCTGTCCAAAAACTGATTTCGGCAGCCGCCACGAAACTCAACATCACGAATCCTCGCGTCATACTCGCGAACGAAGAATGGAACGAAATTTCCGATGTTGGTTTCACCGACTGGGACATCCAGTTCACTTCTACGCCCGAAGAGACGGCAAAAATTCTTGCAAAAGTGGAAGAAGGTTTCGACGGCTCCACCGCCTGGCTTTCCTCCAACAAATTTGGAAGTAAAGTCGCCGGTGACATGAAGACATCGGCTTTGACCGCGATCTTCGTAGCACTGGCAGGCATCGTTGGTTATATCTGGCTGAGGTTTCAAAACCTCGGCTTTGGCCTCGCAGCCGTCGTGGCGTTGCTTCACGACGTGGCAATCACTCTCGGTGCGGTGGCGGCCAGCTTCTGGCTTGCCAAGACATTCGGATTTTTGATGATCGAAGAATTCAAAATCAGTTTGCCGATTGTGGCCGCGTTCCTGACGATCATCGGTTACTCGCTGAATGATACGATCGTTGTGTTCGACCGAATTCGCGAGGTCAAAGGGAAGAGCCCGCACATCACGAAGGACATGATCAACAAGAGTATCAACCAGACCCTCAGCCGAACGTTGCTGACTTCGGTCACCACACTGATCGTGGTCGCGATTCTCTACGCATTCGGTGGGCAGGGAATCCACGGATTCGCCTTTGCATTGTTGATTGGTGTTCTCGTCGGTACCTACAGCTCGATCTTTGTCGCGAGCCCGGCTTTGCTATGGCTGACGGGCGAAAAGGCACAAAAAAAAACTAAAAAGCAGCTGGCCAAAGAAGCCCGCGAAAAGGCGTCTGTTTCCTGATTGCGCGACGGCAATTTGCAGGATGAGCGAGATCCATCAGCCGCCGAAACGCGGCTTTGACGTTCAATCGTTGACGAACGTCGTACGTCCCTCTCGTGCCGGAGCGGAAGCAAGGTTGGCATCGCAATCCGATTGGATTGCGATCGCATCAACGGCACCTGGAATTTACCCAACCCGCGAAATCAGCGCCGCCCACCCTTCTTACCACGTGAATTCCAATTTCTTTGCCCGCATTTCGCCGGCCAAGACGTGAAAGTGCTGCCTTTCAGGCACAAAGAAGGCTAACCCCTCTGTTGAGCAAAACGTCGCAATAGTTGATGCAATCAGCGCCTGCGCGACGACTGTAACGAATGTATGGAATTTTCTGGATCTTCGCAGTCTACGGATTGTCCGAATTCTCCGGTCAGCAGCATTCTCGCTGGCACAGTTGATTTAGCGTCAGTCATCATTTTCAGGATGTGTTATGGCAAAGAAAAAACGAGTTGGCTCGAAAAAGAGGCGCCGCAACACGAACAGAAAAAGCGGCGCGAAGACAAAGCTGCACATAGAAAACCTGGATCCACGCGTCATGCTTGACGCTTCCGGGCTTCTTTCGGAGGCAGCCGAATTCGCATCGGACGGATCCGTCGATCCTCCGGTTGACCTCACGCAAATCAGTCAATTTCAGGCGTCGACAGACCAGCTCGGTCGTCACTTCACTACCAACTCAGCAGCCCGACATGAACTGGTTTTCATTGACGCGGGCGTCGAGGGCCAGGACGAGCTGCTCGCTGACCTTCAGACTTCACGTCCGGGCGTGCTGCGCGAAGTCGTGCAGATCAATGCGAACAGTGATGGTTTACAACAAATTGCCGATGCTCTGGACGGTCGTACAGGTATCGACGCAATTCACATTGTTTCCCATGGTGAAAGTGCCCAGCTGAATCTGGGTGACGCCGAGATTACCGGCGACGAACTCTCCACCGATTACGCCTCGCAGTTGGCCGCAATTGGTCAGTCGCTGGACGCTGACGCAGACATTCTGATTTACGGTTGCGATCTTGCCAGTGGCGAATCGGGTGTCGACTTCGCAAAAACACTCAGCGAATTGACCGGTGCAGATGTTGCCGCGTCGAATGATGTGACCGGTGCCGAATCTCTCGGTGGTGACTGGAGTTTTGAAGTCAACGTCGGCAAGATCGAAACGAAAATCGCCTTCAGCCCACGTTTGCAGCAGACTTATACTCACACGCTCGACTTGCTGGGATTCAGCGCGGTTATTGGTGCGGATGGCTCAGCCGTTTTTGATGGAAACGATAGCCCGGGGAATGACAGTGGACCGAACAACGGGATTGTACGTTCACACGACCTCGTTACCTTCAATGTAAACTTTTCGACGGACTCTGGTGGTGCCACCAACCCCACCGCCAAGGCAACATTGCCCCCCGGTCTGGTCTGGGATTCGGTACCCGGATCCGCGCTCGGCCCCAACACGGGAATCTTCGACTCGGTGACGGGGCTACCAGGTGGTGACATGCGAACCATCGTGGCTCATTTTCCCGACATCGGCGGGGCGCTATCAACGAGCATCCCATTTGAGGCCCGCGCACTGGGGGTACAGAATGGCACCCTTGTTGATGGTATCCAATTCGAAATGTGCGCTGATGAAGCAGCGACTCCGCTGGTATCGGACGCGTTAGAGGTGACGATTTCGTCCGCGCCATTTATGGATATCAGACTGGATGCGCCCATTTTTCGCGGTATTCATAACAACCCCGTGACGGGCAAAGACGGTGCAGTCTACTCGTACTCCCTCGGCATCCTTGGGCAACACCCAACGCGCACGGGGTCCAGCGGCTTCTTCGGATCTGCACCGATCGAAGATCCGTTCACCTTCGACGTCGACCTTTCTGCGGTAAGCACAGGCTCCGAATTGTTCACGTGGGGACCGTCCATTGGCGTCACCCAGTCTGATGACGGAATTACACGCAACTATGAGCGCGTCAACGGAGGCGCGACAACATCCTGGTCACGATCAAATCGGCCAGCCGGCCAGACGGATGAGCACACGACTGTTGTCTGGAGTGCAGAGCGTTCCACCCCAGACAGTGGAGACGCGGCGCCAGGCGCAGGAACACCAGGCGGAGCCTATCCAATCACGGTGACTGGAGCGGATACCGATGGCCCTTTGCCAACCAACTGGGCCGCTGGCGGTGTGATTCCGGCCGACGAAGCGTGGTTTGGTTCCTACCAGGTCCACGTCTGGATACCGCTTTGCGACATTGAACCAGGTGCCGACGGAATTGTTGGCACCGAGGACGATGGAGCCCTGCAGGTCGCGCCGCAAGTCACCAATTTTGACCCCGATGATTTCTGGAATGACCAGAACAACTACGGCGCTGGTGTCGAAGATCCTGACAACAACGACCACACGCACACGATTGTCTCCAATCGCATCGGCGGACCTACCAAGCGCCTGTTTCGGTACGGGGTATGGGCACCGGTGGAAACGAGTACGCAGTTTCATTCCGGAGACGGTGTAACTTCGGTAGGTCATCAGTATGACGCGAGCGTTGCCTCGGGACAGAATCAGGGCGTGGTTGCCCAGCCTGGCCTCATTTGGGGTGACAAATTCGACAACACCTCCACCAAGATTGTGCCCATCTCCGACTTTCCTGCCGGATCCGGGACGAACCAGTCCAACCATATGTGGTCGCGTTTACGTGTGTTGGGTGGACCGAATTCTGGTGGATACCTCCAATACGGAACCGAATACGTTATCGAATTTGGAACAGGCGGTGTCGCTGGTGATCCTGCCGGATGGACCGACTGGAATTCGATGGGCGACGCAACACTCGAGGATGGAGAAACCTCGACAGTATGGTCACTGGATCCCACCGATCCCACGCTTGGAGGTACACCGGATCCCGTCACGGGTGTCAGTGACGCGATCACCAAATGGCGCGTCAGGTTGCTTAGAGACATAGAACCTGGTGAAACGATCCACGCGTTTGTCTCGATGGAGACGACCGGCCACTCAACACTTGATCTCGCGGCGGATCCAACGGGAGACACCATTGGAAACATGCTGGCCTTTACGGCTGATTTCCTTCAGGCGAACGCTGATCCCGATGACGACTGGCGGACGTCCGAGTACGACCCAATTGATAACGGCTGGTTCGACGGAGAGGGTTCTGCCACAGATATTTTTCGGGGAGATCGGCTGCGGATCGTCGAAGCTCAAGCCCGACTCGACAAACAAGTCGTGGACAACGGCACGGGCTCCAACATCCTCGGCGGAAATACCGCGACTTTTCTGATCGAAGGTTCGATCACCATTCCCGGACCGGACAGCGGCGATCCCGCTGAAGACGTCTACGTCACCGATATCCTGCCGGCTGGATCTGGACTGACCATTGTGGCTGGCACAGTGTCGCCGACATCGACGAACGGCAACCCAGTCGAGTATTGCATTCTTTGCGACGCTAGCGACTGGACTACGTCCTACCCAACCAGTGGTTTGGCGACCGGCGTACGCTGGCTCTATGGCGACGTGCCACTTAACACGGCCCTGCCGGACATGCAATTCGATGTGCTCGTTCCATTCGATGCGCAGAACAATGAACAGTTTGAGAATACAGCCGTCATCTCGACACCGAGCGATCCTTCCGAAGAAGAATGGCGCAGCAGTAGCGCCGGAATCACGGCGATTCAGGTCGGGGCCATGTCGATTGGCAAAACTGCCATCACTCCACTCGTTCCCGAAGATACGCTCCTTGTCTGGGAGATGGGAGTGGGAAATGTATCTGAAGATAAAGACCTCCCATTCATTGACGTCGTTGATCTCCTTCCATGGAACGGCGACGAAGATGGCTCGATGTTCAGCGGCAACTTTACGAATGTGGCCATCACGGGACTGGGACCTGGCCTTGATGTCTACGTCTCCAATGTTCCCGCCTCGACACTTGATTCCCAGGATGGGATGACTGACGGTTTCGCGGACCCCGGCGTCTCGGGCGTTCACGGATGGTATTCGGCTCCCGGCGCTCCCGGCGGTCAATACGAGTACACCCTTGCTGAAGTAGCCGCCGGAACAGCCCCGTTCGGCATGAGTGACATTACATCGTTCCGTGTTGTAAGTGACGGCAGCGTGAATCCCCAATTGCCAGCGGGCATTTCGACCACATGGCGACTGGAACTGACACCCATCGACAATATCGGTATCCCGTCGGATATGTACGTCAACGACGCAGCCGTGCGAACCGATCCGGCTGTTCTGGCCGAGCCGACGCGTTCCGCGCCGTCGAAGATCAGTGTCGTCATGCCCGACATCGAGGTCATGAAGGAAGTCTGCGTCAATGAGTTTGGGCCTTGCGATCCGACAGATGACACGCACTGGATCTCGAATGCGGTCTACAACGACGATCCCGATCCAACGTGGCGAATCAAAGTCGAGAACACCGGAACCAGCGACTTGACTAGTGTCACGGTCACCGATCCTTCGTTGCCGACCGGCATGAGCCTGGTGGCTGGCTCGGTGGTTGCAGCGTCGGGCGACGTTTCCAGTTTCCTGCCAACATGGGAACTGTCGCTAAGTGCAGGTGCGACGAGCTATCTCACGTTCGACACGATGCTGGATGTTGTGCCAGACACTGCCGCGTTCCCAAATAGCGTATCCGTGGCAGCCGAAGATGCGTTTGGCAACACTGCAAGCGACAGCGACGACGCGTCCGTTGAGTACGCCCGCGAAATCGGGGTGTCGAAAGAGCAAGTCGCGTTTGCCCAGAATGCAGCCAATCCAGACACTTACGACGTGACTTATCGAGTCGTCGTGGAGAACACCGGCCTTGTCGTGCTCGATGATATTCAGGTGACCGAAGACATCAACGCCGCATTCGGGCCTGGTTTCGTGGGCGTCGTTTCGCCTCCGTCCATCATCGCGTCCAGCATTTCTGCCGGCGGTTCGGTGCCGCTGACCAATGCCGCGTGGGACGGTAACGATTCTGGCACCGGTGATGCCGAGATGTTTGACGGTAGCAGCGGAGTGCTGGGCGGCGGTGACAACTTTACGATTGAGTACGTCATCACGATCGATACCACGCTGCTTCCGGATGGTGGAAACGAAACCAATCAGGTTACCACCAGCTCGAATGACGGTGAAGCAACCGATCTGTCCGATGATGGAAGTGACCCGGATGGTGAAAACCCGGATGCCGACGGCGACATGGGTACCTCAGACGACCCGACTCCATTGCAAATTCCTGATATTCGAGTCGCCAAGCAAGTCGACGGGCCTTACGTCGACAACAACGACGGCACGTGGACGATTCCCTATCAGTTGGTGCTCGAGAACACGGGAACTGTTGTTCTTGATAACGTGACACTTACGGACAACATCCAGTCGCAACTTGGTGCGGCTGTATTCAACAGTATTTCCAATGTTGCACTCGACGTTTCGGGAGTCACCGGGACCGCGCCGGGCCTTGCGGGTACATGGAACGGCACGGACGGCAGCAACATTCTTGACGGTACGGGAATGCTGGAAGCCGGCGATGTGGTGGTCGTAACCTTTGATTTGCTTGTGAACGGATCGGCACTCGCAGCAAACTCGCCGCTGACCAACCAGGCCGAGGCGACCGGGGAAGATCCGTACGACAACCCGGTTGATGACCTTTCCGACGATGGATCTGATCCGACCTCGGACAATTCTGGCTCGCCCGGCGACGATGGCATGGGCGGTACCAATGATCCCACGCCGATTCTTATTCCGGACATTGCATTGGCCAAGGAAGTCGTTGGAGCACCCGTTCAACTGGCGAATGGAAACTGGGAAGTCGAATATCAGTTCGTGCTACAGAATGTCGGTACCGTCGATCTGATGAACTTGCAGGTCACCGAAGATTTGCACATGGAATTTGGTACGGGCGTCTACGTTTCACTGATAACACCACCAACCATTGTCTCCGGACCATCGTTGACCGGTTCCGCCGCACCGATCCTGGATGCCAGTTGGGATGCCGGGCTTGCGGGATCAGGCAATACCGATCTCTTCAACGGCACGTCGGGTACTCTCGCGCCGAACGACCAGATCAGCGTTCGCTTTACCGTCGAGATTGACCCGGATGCAAGTGGAACCGCCACCACTTTGGACAACCAGGCGGATGCGACTGCCGAAGACGAAAACGGCATGGCAGTGATGGATATGTCGGACAGCGGATCCGATCCGAACAGCGACAATCCTGGCCAGCCGGGTGATACGGGCGGGCCGAACGATCCAACGCCGCTGGCATTGCCGGACGTTGATCTCGCCAAACAAGTCAACGGGCCATACGTCAACAATGGCGATGGTACGTTCACGATTCCGTACCAGTTGGTTCTGGAGAATACTGGATCCGTCGACCTCGTAAACCCGTCCATCACCGATGACATTCAGACACAGCTCGGTGCTGCTGTCTACAACAGCGTGACCAACCTTATGCTCGACACCTCGGGCGTAACGGGAGGAACGGCCCCAGGACTCGACGGCACGTGGGACGGTACGAATACCAACAACATTCTCGACGGAACCGGAAACCTCGTTCCCGGCGACTCGGTCGTTGTCACCTTTGACCTCGTTGTAAACGCTTCGGCTCTTGCAGCAGCCTCACCGCTGACGAATCAGGCCACGGGGACGGGCGACGCTCCAACCGGGCCAGTTAGCGACTTGTCCGATGATGGCGACGATCCAAACGGAGACAATCCCGGTGCCCCCGGAGACATGGGAACCGCCGACGATCCAACGCCGATCCTCATTCCGGATATTGGGTTATCGAAACAAGTCGTCGGTGCACCTTCACAACTTGCCAATGGCAACTACTCAGTCGTCTACGAACTCGTGATGATGAACACGGGAACCGTTGATCTCATGAATGTGCAGATCAGCGAAGATCTTGAAATGGAATTTGGCACGGGAGTCTTCGTTGGCATCCTGGCGGCTCCAACGGTTACGGCAGGGCCGACCGATGCAGGCTCGACGGCTCCGACCCTCGACGCGAACTGGGATGGTGGGCTCGCGGGAAGCCCAAACAGTGACATCTTCAACGGCACAACCGGCACCCTCGTCCCCGGCGACGCAGTGACTGTACGATTCGTGGTCGAAGTCGACCCGGACGCGACCGGTGCAGCTACGAGCCTCGAAAATACTGCGGAAGCCAGCGGCGTCGACGAAAACGGCACGACGGTGATGGACGATTCGGATGACGGAGCCGACCCAAATAATGGGGAAGACGATCCGACTCCATTGGACATTCCAGAGATCAGCCTGGTAAAGCAGGTGAACGGTCCTTACACCGACAACATGGACGGTACGTTTACGATCCCGTACCAGTTGATCCTCGAGAACACGGGAACCGTTGATCTTGCCAATCCAACGATATCGGATGATATCTCAGCGCAGTTGGGATCGGCGTTCAATATGGTCGATTCGGGCAGCCTCCTGCTGGATGGCAGCGGAGTCGTTGGTGGAATCGCTCCGGGTGTGGATCCGGCGTGGACCGGAGCCGACTCGGCGAATCTGCTCGACGGAAGTGGGACGCTGGCACCTGGCGATTATGTCACGGTGACTTTCGATCTCGTCGTCAACGCGGCTGAGTTGGCGGCTAACTCACCGTTGACGAACCAGGCATCGGCAACCGGTGAAGGGCCATCCGGGACGATTGCTGATCTTTCTGATGATGGCGACGATCCCAACAGCGACAACCCGGATGCACCGGGTGACATGGGCACCACGGACGATCCAACGCCGATTTTGTTGCCAAACATCGGTCTCTCCAAGCAAGTCGTTGGAAGTCCGACGCAGCTTGCCAATGGCAATTATGAAGTCGACTATCAGATGGTGTTAATGAACACCGGCACGGTCGATCTCATGAATTTGCAGATCACCGAAGATCTCGAACTGGAATTTGGGGCAGGCATCTTCGTATCAGTCGCCACATCGCCCACCATTACGGCAGGGCCTGGCGATCCGGGTTCGACAGCGCCAATCATTGATGCGAGCTGGGATGGTGGACTCGGCGGCTCGGGCAATGACGGCATATTCAACGGCACGAGTGGAACCCTGGTTCCCGGGGACTCGATCACTGTAACGTTCACTGTTGAAGTCGATCCGGATGCGACCGGCGATTCGACTCCGCTGGAAAATACGGCGGTGGCGACGGCCGAAGACGAAAGCGGTACGGGCGTCATGGACGACTCGGACGACGGCGCCGACCCGAACAACGGCGAAGACGATTCAACGCCACTCGATATCCCCGAGATCAGTCTCGCGAAGCAGGTGAACGGTCCGTACGTTGATAATGGCGACGGCACCTGGACCATTCCGTATCAGTTGGTGCTGGAGAATATCGGTACCGTCGACCTCGCGAATCCGAGCATCATGGATAACATTCAGATGCAGCTGGGAGCCGCTGTCTACGACAGCGTGACGAGTCTGGCGGTGGATGTTACTGGTGTAACAGGCGGTACCGCACCCGGTTTCGATGCAACGTGGAACGGAACCGATGCTTCGAACATTCTGGACGGCACCGGGAACCTCGCCCCCGGAGATACCGTCGTTGTCACGTTTGATCTGCTTGTAAACGGTTCCGCGCTGGCAGCGGCATCGCCGCTAACCAACCAGGCGGAAGCAACGGGCGATGGACCCGGCGGAACTATCAACGACTTGTCTGATGATGGTGACGATCCACACAGCGACAATCCCGACGCGCCGGGCGATATGGGCACAACTGACGATCCGACTCCGATTCTGATTCCGGATATTGGACTGGCCAAACAGGTCGTGGGATCACCAACGCAGTTGGCGAACGAGAACTGGGAAGTCACCTACCGGTTGGTCCTGCAAAACACGGGAACGGTCAATCTAAACAACCTTCAGATTACTGAGAACTTGCAGATTGAATTTGGCGCCGGCGTCTTTGTGGGCGTGAGTGCAGCACCAAGCGTTCTTTCAGGTCCTTCGTTGCCTGGATCGATCGCACCGATTCTTGACGCCAGCTGGGATGGTGGGCTTGGCGGAAGTAGCAATACCGGAATCTTCAATGGGACATCCGGCACGCTGGTTCCCGGCGACATCACCGTACTCAACCTGACGGTCGAGATTGATCCGGACGCTACGGGGGCTTCCGACACGCTGGACAACCAGGCAGACGCATCAGCCACCGATGACAATGGCACGGAAGTCAACGATCCCTCCGACGACGGAGCCGATCCAAATAATGGTGAAGACGACCCGACACCGTTGGTGATCCCGGAGATTGGCGTTGCCAAACAGTTGAACAACGTTGTCGAACTCGCGACCGGCATGTACGAAGCCGAATACGTGGTGGTCGTTGGGAATGTTGGATCGGTCGACCTGTTCAATCTGCAAATTACCGAAGATCTTGCCGCCGAATTCGGTGCTGGATATTCCAGCTTGTTGACTCCACTGGCCATCACGTCGAGTACCGCGACGTTGGATCCAACACTCAGCGCCGGTCCATGGGACGGATCTGGAAACAACGACTTCTTCGATGGCATGTCGGGGCAACTTCAGCCTGGAGAAAACGTCACGCTGACGTTCACCATCCTGCTCGATACGCTGGCCGGTGATACCACCGACCCAATGGACTATACGAACCAGGTCGAAGCTTACGGCGAATCGAGTGGTGGAACGCCAACAACGGACCTGTCGGACGATGGAACAAATCCAAACACGGACAATGGTGCGGGAACGACGGACGATCCGACTCCGTTCTACACGCCTCAAGTGCGTTCGGCCAAGGACCACGGCCCCGCCGTGCCCAATGCAGACGGCACCTACACCGTCCCGGTGACGATCACCATTACGAACACCGGTACTTCACCGTTGATGAATCTGTCACTGACGGAAGACATTGCTGCCTCGTTCGGCAACGCGTTTCTGGGCGTATCGAACATGGCGATCGCACCCGTTGGTCCATACACCGGCGTCTTGCCAACAGTGAATCCTGCCTGGGGCACGGCCGACACATCCGTCGATGTGATTAATCCTGCACAGTCGAACGAGACCTTGCTCACCGGCGAGAGCTTCGAGTTCACTTTTGATGTGGTCGTCGATCCCGATGCGATGGATGACATGTCGCAATACCTGATGAACCAGTCAACGATCACTGGTGACGGGATAAACCACGACGGAGAAGTCGTCACCGTTATGGACCAGTCGGGTCATCCTGACGCGACGGACCCCGATGGCATTGACCAGGATAATCCTTCACCTCTAGATATCCCGGAGGTCCGCACGACGAAAGAATTCACCGGTGCCGTCGCCAATCCGACGACTGATGGATACTGGGACGTGACGTTTGACATGGTTGTCGAGAATACGGGTTCGACTGACCTCACCGGGATTGATCTCTACGACGACCTCGTCACGCAATGGGGCGGAGTCTTCATTGGAGTCGTCAACGCCACGATCGACGACACGACAGGCGTTGGTAGTGGCATGCCACCGACGTTGAACTACGGAGCGACTGCCGGAGCCGTACCATTCGATGGTGGAAACTCCGGTGCAGGAAGTGACAATCTGCTAAATAACGATGGCCTCCTGGAACCGGGTGAGTACGTCACGATCACCCTGACAGTGACGGTCGATCCCGATGCAACCGGCATGTCAGGTGAGCTGGAGAATCAGTCGACGGCAGCGGGTGATGGACCCGGCGGTGAAGTCACCGACATGAGCGATGACGGAACGAACCCGAACAGCGACAATCCCGGTGGCGACGGTGACATGGGGACTTCGGACGATCCCACACCGGTCGTGCTCCCGGATATCAGCGTCACGAAAGAGGTTTCGGGGACTCCCACCGAGCTCGCCAACGGGAACTTCCTTGTGCCGTACAGCCTCGTGCTGGAAAACATCGGCACCGTTGAACTGGACAATCTGCAGATCATCGAAGATCTGGAATCTTCCTTCGGAGCCGGCACCTTTGTCGGAATCGACACGGCACCGTCGATCGCAAGCGGCCCATCTGTTGCGGGTTCGACGGCTCCAGTCTTCGGAACGTGGGACGGCGGACTGAGCGGTAGCGGCAACATCAACATCTTCGATGGCATGAGTGGCGTCCTTGCTGCTGGCGATTCAATTGTCGTCGAGTTCGTGGTTGAGGTCGATCCTGATGCGACGGGAAGCAGCCAGCCGCTAGTGAACCAGGTCATGGCGACTGGAGACGATCCACTTGGAAATCCGGTGATGGACGACTCGGATGATGGCAACGATCCGAACGGTGACAATCCGGGATCACCGGGTGACATGGGCACCACCGACGATCCGACTCCGTTGGACCTACCTCAAGTCAGCGTCACCAAAGACGTTTCGGATGTCACTCCAAACGGAAGCAATTTTGACGTAACGTTCGATCTCGTCCTCGAAAACACCGGGACCGTGGATCTGACAGACGTTGACCTGCTTGATGACCTCGCGACTCAGATGGGGAATTCGTTCGTAGGCATCGTGAATGTCACGATGGACGATTCGAACGTAACATCGGGAACCCCGCCGACACTCAACTTCGGTGGTACAGCCGGCGCGACGCCGTTCGATGGCGGAATGTCAGGTGCCGGCAGTCAGAATCTATTGAACGATGATGGCTTGCTCGAACCCGGCGAGTACCTCACCTTCACCCTGACGATTACCGTCGACCCGGATGCGACGGGCATGTCGATGGCTCTTGAGAACCAGGCCACGGCGGCTGGCGACGGGCCGGGTGGAATCGAAGTCATGGACGAGTCGGATGATGGTACGGATCCGAACGGTGACAATCCCGGTGCCGACGGCGACATGGGGACCAATGACGATCCAACTCCGATCGCCCTCCCTGACATTAGCGTTACCAAGGAAGTCGCCGGTGCCCCCACCGAGTTGGCAAATGGTAACTTCCTCGTTCCGTACAGCCTTGTACTCGAGAATACCGGAACCGTAGACCTCGACAACCTACAAATCGTTGAAGATCTCGCAACTCACTTTGGTGCCGGTGTATTCATCGGAGTCACCACGGCGCCGTCCATTACCAATGGCCCTTCGTTAGCCGGTTCAATCGCACCGACGTTTGGAGCTTGGGACGGCGGACTGGCTGGCAGCGGCAACACCACCATCTTCAACGGCACCAGTGGACTGCTCGTGCCTGGCGATTCGATCGACGTGGAGTTTGTCGTCGAGGTTGATCCGGATGCAACGGGAACCAGTCAGCCACTTGTCAATCAGGTGGCGGCGAGTGGCTCGGATCCGGATGGTGGATTCGTTAGCGACTTGTCCGACGACGGCGACGACCCGAACGGTGACAATCCCGGTTCGCCTGGCGACATGGGGACAACTGATGATCCGACACCACTCGAACTGCCTCAGGTCCGAGTCACCAAGGACGTGACGGATGTTGTTGCCAACGGCGAGAATTTCGATGTGACATTCGACATGGTGCTTGAAAACACCGGCACCGTGGATCTGACGGGTATCGACTTGATCGATAACCTCAACACACAAATGGGAGCCATGTTCGTCGGTGTCGTGAATGCGACGATTGATGGCTCGGGCGTTGCTTCCGGGACGCCACCGACACTCAACTATGGAGCAACCGCCGGTGCGACTCCATTCGATGGTGGTCTGTCCGGAGCCGGCAGTGACAATCTGCTAAATGATGATGGCCTGATGGAGCCGGGTGAGTCGGTGACGGTGACGATCACGATTACAATTGATCCGGATGCGACCGGTGTCTCGATGCCGATCGAGAATCAGGCCACGGTTATCGGTGACGGGCCCGGAGGCGTCGAAGTCGACGACCTTTCGGACGACGGCACGGACCCGAACTCCGACAATCCTGGCGAAGACGGCGACATGGGCACCAACGATGATCCCACGCCGGTGGCTTTGCCGGACATCAGTGTGACCAAGGAAGTCTTCGGTACCCCGGTCGAGTTGGCGAATGGCAATTTTGAAGTCGCCTACCGGTTGGTGCTTGAGAATACCGGATCAGTCGATTTACAGAATCTTCAAATCGCGGAAGATCTTCAAACCCACCTCGGAGCCAATGTGTACGTCGGCATCACATCGGCACCGACAATCTCGGTGGGTCCAGCCGACCCCGCATCCATCGCGCCTTCGCTAGGCACGTTTGACGGAGGACTCGGCGGATCAACAAATACCAACATCTTTAACGGCACCAGCGGATTGCTCGTGCCCGGTGACTTCCTCGAAGTCCTGTTCTCGATCGAAGTCGATCCGAACGCAAATGGCTCTGGCGGAACGCTGGAGAATCAGGTTACGGCGACGGGGCAGGACGAAAACGGTATCGACGTTTTGGATGAGTCGGATGATGGCAACGATCCGAACGGAGACAATGCCGGCTCCCCAGGCGACATGGGAACAACCGACGATCCGACTCCGCTGTCGCTCCCTCAAATCAACTCGGCCAAAGAAGTCATCGGTGCGCCGCAACAAGTCAGCGGGATGCCGACGCATTACGACGTCACGTACCAAGTCGTACTTGAGAACACAGGTAACGTGACTCTCGACGGCCTCGACCTTTATGACGATGTGGCGACAGAATTCGGAGCCGCGTTTGTGGCGATATCAGGTTCGCCAGTCATCACGACAAACTCGCTGGGTAATCCTGCCAACTTGCCGACGTTGAACGCTGGCTTCGTACCCGACACGTCGATGAGCATGTTCAACGACGATGGGATGTTGGCACCGGGCGAGACCATCACGCTGCAATTCGTTGTCACGGTAGACAGTATCGCCGCGGATGGAATGACGCTACTGAACCAGGCCGAAGTGATCGCAGATGATCCGGCGACGGGCGCTGAAGATGGCCCCAGCGACTTGTCCGATGACGGAAGTGATCCAGATGATGTGAATACTGGTTCACCGGGAGACATGGGGACAACGGATGACCCAACGCCCGTGGTACTGCCAGATGCGACAATCGGTTTGGCCAAAGCGGTCGTGGATGTCAACGACCTCACAGCGACGATCGAATTCAACATCGAGAACTTCGGCAACGTTCTCGCGCATGATGTTCAGATCGCCGACGATCTCGACAGCGTTTTCGGCGCGGGCAACTACACCGTCGACAGCATCTCGTTGACCATGCCACCAACGGACCCGTCGAGCAGCATCAATGTTGAAACAGGATTTGATGGTTCGGGTGTTTCCAACTTGCTTGATGTCACCGCGACGAACACACTCGCGGTCGGTGATGAAGCCACTGTCACGATTGAGGTGACAGTCATTAACGTCATCGACCCGGACGGGCCCGGACCTGCCGAAGTCGGCGAGTACGAAAACACCGCGATCGTGATGTCGACGGACGGAAACGGAAACGAGTACATGGACGACTCGACGGACGGCACCGATCCGGATCCGGACGGTGACGGAGGACCGGAAGAGAACGATCCGACTCCGATTGAAGTGGGTGCAGAAGCACCTGTCGAGATTTCCAAGTCGGCAACGGTTGTCGGTGACATGATTACCTACACCATGCGAATCGAGAATGTCGGGAACACAACGGCTCTCGACGTCAGCATCGTGGACAATCTCGACATCGTATTTGGCGCCGGCAACTACACCGTTACAGGAACATCCATCCTGACGCTTCCGACACTGGCGGGAAGTTCGCTGTCACTCAATACAAACTACAGCGGCACGAATGGTTCAATCGCCGGCGTACCGAACAATGAAATCTTCGACACGTCCAACAGCAACACACTGGAAGATGGCGACTTTGCCGAAATCCAGGTCACGATCGACGTCAACAAACTGGTCGATCAGGACGGCAGTGGACCGCTTGTGTTCGGCGAGTACGAAAACACCGCGATGGTCTCGAACGTAGATCCGACCGGCAACATGTACGATGGTGAAGACAACACGATCACCGATCCGCTCGTGGCTGACGGTACGATTGATCTCGAAAAGACCGCAGAAGTCATCGACGATACGACGGTCAGGTTCACCTTGACCATGACGAACACCGGCAACTCACTCGCGAGCAATATCGAGTTGACGGAAGACCTCGCCGCTGTTTTTGGAGTCGGCAATTACACGATCGACGCGATCACGATGCCCGTGCTTCCAGCCGATGCGGACAGTTCCCTTGCATTGAATCTCGGGTACACCGGCGGCACCGGTATCACTTCTGGCGTACCGGACACGCAAGTGTTCAACTCGCTCGTGAACAACACACTCGATGTGGGCGACACGGCAACGGTTGAGATCTACATCACGGCCAACGAAATCGTCGATCAGGATGGGGCTGGCGGCATGGCCCTTGGCACTTACCTGAACACTGCCACAGTTGCCAGTGAAGATCCAAACGGCGGAGACTATGACGACGTTGCCGAAGATGGATTCGAGCTTCAGGACGACTACACCGTCGGCGTCGCGAAAGATTCCAACTGGGACGACGCGACAGACACGGGCACGTTCACGTTCCACCTCGAGCACTTCGGAAATACGGAAGCGCTAAACCTGTCCATGACCGAAAATCTGGATGCGGTCTTCGGTGCTGGCAACTACACATTGACGAGTGGCCCAACCCTCGTGAGTGGACCGGGCACGATCTCAACCAACTCGGACTTCGATGGAAGTGGCAATACCGAGTTGATCAGTGCGGGCAGCTCGCTGTCACCGGGCGAAACGGCCGAGATCGAAATCGGCATCGCTGTCACGTGGATCGCCGATACGCAAGGCAACGGCCTTGGCAACTATGAAAATCAGGTTGAGCTGACGACAGAAAACTCCGACGGCGACATGAATTCAGATCTGTCAGTCGACGGTACGGACCCCGATCCGGATGGTGACGGCAATCCTGACGAAAACAGCCCATCGACTGGCTTCCTGACTCCTCAAGCATGGGTCGGCGGAGCAAAAACGGCAGTCGTCGCTGAAGACAACGATTCCGTCACCTTCGATTTTTATCTGGAACACCTCGGCAACACACCCGCGAACAACATTACGCTGACCGAGAACCTTGATGATGTCTTTGGCGCCGGCAACTACGTTGTCACGAATATTGACTTGATCTCCGGCCCATCGGGACTGGCGGCCAACGGCGGATTCAACGGAAACTCCGATGACGGCGTGGTCCTCGTCGGCAGCACGATGAATCCTGGCGAAACGGCTACGATTCGCATCGAAGTCGGACTCACCGGTGCCTTTGGTCCGTACGAGAACCAGGGCATCATCACGACTGAGGACGGAGATGGCGGTACTTACGATGACGCAACCCACGACGGTACGGACCCGGATCCGGACGGCGATGGCGATCCACGCAACAATGACGACCCGACGGAATTTGAAATCGCGAGCGGCGAACTGAGTGGCAACGTCTACGTTGACAGTGATGGCGACGGCTTCTTTGACCCTGACGAAACACCGATTCCTGGTGTCATCATTACGCTGACCGGAACGGACATCAACGGGAACCCAGTCACATTAACCACCACGACGGCAGCGGACGGTAGCTACTTCTTCGACGACCTGCTGCCCGGCGACTATACGGTCACACAAACCCAGCCGACGGGGTTCATTGATGGAATTGACACGCTCGGCGACTCAGGCGGATTCGTCACCAACGACACATTCACAGTGAGCCTCGGTACCGACGGAGAACCGTTCGAGGCGACCGAATACAACTTTGGTGAAGCTGGCATCGATCCTCTTCACGTTGGAAAGGATCCGTTCCTTGCTTCTGCCGACAACGGTGTCAGTGAACCTCTTGCGGCTCGAACCGAACCGGTATCGTTTGAACAAACGGATGCAATCGAGGAAGAGGGAAGTGTCCTTCGTGTCGTCGGAACGAACCAGTCAGACAAAATCACGGTTCGTGCAGGAATCGACGAACATGTCATTGTTGTCAATGGCGTCGGCTTTGAATACGACGCGGCGGACTATGACCGAATTGATGTGCGTGGCCTGGGCGGAAACGACAGCATCGAAATCTTCGGATCAGAGCTTGATGATCAGGCTGACCTGCTCGCCAATCGCGGCAAAGTTGTCAGTCAGAGTTATCACATCGGATATGCCAGTTTTGAGAACGTGAGCGTACACGGCGGTAAAGGCGGAATGGACCGGGCGATCATGGCTGATTCCGTCGGCAACGACGTGTTCGTCGGATCGGCAACGTTCGCCTCGATGCGTGATATCAACAACGCCTATCGAAACGAGTCGCGTGGATTCGAAATCGTCACCGGCAATTCCGTGCTGGGTGGTTTTGACCGGGCAGTCGTCTATGGAACTTCGCAGGCAGACCATCTGCGGGTCATGCCAGAGTTTGCCCAATTGACTCGTGGCAACAGTCAAACCGAGTTCCGGGCCAACCAGTTTGATCGCTTCGAAGCCAAAGGCCTCGGAGGAAACGACGTGGCCGAGTTTACTGATAGCGTTGGAAACGACCAGATTACGCTCGAGCAAAACAGAACGGTGATGATTGGAAACGGATTCCATAATACCGCAACCGACTTTGCCACCGTTCACGCCCGGGCAACACGAGGCGGAAATGACCAGGCAACCTTCTTTGATTCAGCTGGCGATGACATCTACATCGTACGCCCTGACGATTCGATCTCGATGACAGGACAAGGTTACCAGCATCGCGTCTGGGGATTCGATGGCTCGACCGCCTACGCCACCAACGGTGGACGGGACCATTCCTTCCTCTACGACACGGATGGCGACGATGTGTTTATTGCTCGCCCAACCAGCTCTTCGATTACCGGTCGTATTGATGGCCAAAGTTACCAGCATACGACTCATCACTTTGAGGTGATGACTGGAAATGCCGTGAACGACGGGTTCGATGCGGCGTTCGCCTACGACAGTGCCGGTGATGATCAGCTGACTATCCGTCCGGACTACGCGGAGGTACGTGGCGCCAATGGCGATTTCACGCACCGCATGCTGAACTTCCAGACGGTGCTGGCCCACGGCAACGCGGGCGGAAACGATACTGCGACATTCCTCGACAGCAGCGTCTTCTCGCCAGACCAGGATACCAACGACAGATTTTTCTCGGCGGGAAATCGGGCTTCGTTGAATCAGATGGGCACCGAATTCCGCAAAACGGCAGAAGGGTATGAGACGATCAACGCCTTCTCAACGGGTGGCGACGATGTTGCTGTGTTCGAAGACGTTCAGGTCTTCGAACGACTGGAGGGGCGAGGCTCCGACGCATCGATCGCAAGACGAGGCACACGAGTAAATGGCTTTGAAACGGTACAAGCTTCGAGCAAAGCCAACCACAATCCAACGGCTGATCTTGAAATTGTGAATTATGTCTTTGAGCAGTTCGGTGACTGGTTCAACCTTTAGAACCGACCGGCTGGTTACTTTTACATTCGCGTTGCGAGAATCGCATAGAATATAAATACAGGGTTTCATTATGCGCACAAGGATGTTGCGGCTATGTGGCTGGTTCGTGCTTGCCGGACTCATGCTGACGATTTGTCAGGCGCCATGCTTCGGACAGGCCCAATCCCTGCTTACAACTCCAGCCATCGAATGGAGTGATGGAACCGTAGTCGTATCTCCGGTCTTCGAGTCCGAACCGGCGATGTCCGTACTAAGAGCAAACTACACTCCCTTCGTCGACGTGCCATCGTATCCGACGGACGAAACGCAATACGTAGCAAACTACGAAGTAAGCGGTGAAACAAGCTGCGATACAAGCTGCGATACAAGTTGCGGAATGACCTGCGATACTGGCTGCTGCAAAACAGGCTGCGGAGATTGCGGTAGTCTTTGTGGGCCCAAGTGCTGCTGCATCTGGGCACGATTCGACGTATTGGGATGGGCAGTCCAGGGGTACTCGACACCGGCACTGCTCACCAGCAGCCCCGCCGGCACGGCTCAAGGTAGTGCCGGGATCCTTGGCAATCCACAAACAACGACACTATTCGGAAACCGAAGGTTTGGAAATGACCTGCGACTGGGCGCCAGACTGCAAGCAGGCTACTGGTTCGACCCGTGCCGTCGCGTTGGTGTTCAAGGCGACTTTTTCTCGCTAGGCTCGGCCAGCAACTCAGGCGAATTTCGATCCGATCGTTCCAACATACTGGCTCGCCCGTTCTTTAATACCGATCCAGACGTCAACGCGCAAGACGCTCAGATCTTTGCGATGCCCGGACTTGCGGAAGGCTTCGTTCGGTTCGACACCTCCAGCCGCATCGTATCTGCGGGACCGGCACTTCGCTTTAACTTGTGCTGCTGTCAGGATCAATGCTCGAACCGTTCACGACGAACTGATTTTCTACTTGGATATCGCTACCTCGGATTTCAGGAAGAGTTTGCAGCCCGGGAAGTCCTTCGCCCAACCGACGGACTGTTTGTTGCAGGCACCCGCTACGAACTTAACGACCGGATTCGAACCGAGAACGATTTCCATGGCGTCGAATTTGGACTCAATCACATGTTCCATAGCGGCAGATGGTACTGGGACGTTGGTACCGTGCTCGCGGTAGGGCAAGTTCGTCGAGTCGCGGAGCTGGCCGGATCGACGCGAGTGACCGTCCCGTCCATCATGGACACAACGGTTCCCGGCGGCTTTTTTGTGGGAGCCAACGATATTGGCAGGGTCGTGGACAACGATATCACGGCCATTCCACAAGTTCGCGCAAACATTGGCTACTGCATTGCCAATAACTGGCGACTGGGTGTGGGATACAACTTCCTGTACGTCGGTTCGTTGTTCCGGCCAAATTCGTTCCTGAACACAAGCATCGACGGTTCACAGTTAGCGCGAGAACCAGTCATTGGTACCGTTGTTGATCATCCGACAACACCACCCAAACAGAGTGCTTACATTCACGGCCTGAATGTCTTTCTGACGTACAACTTCTAGTCGGCAACGAATGCATCGCGTCGCAGCGCGGTATGCGTGAGCGGACAAAACGAATAATCCGATGACCGAGCCGTAGTGAACGCTGTGTTCCGAATGTCCCTCCGGGGAGCGGCTGTGATCATCAGACTCGCTACGACCGTATCCAGCGGCCCGCTCGCGATGCCGATTAAACGTTCCAAAGGTCACCCTTGCCACGATGCAGGGCTTTCGACCGGGAATCGCCGATAAGCTCGTTGGTGCATTGTCCCCAATGAGATTGGAGTCGGTTCGGTGAAGGCCAGCAAGACAGGCTTGGCAATTCTGGTGTTTGTCCTGATGGCGATCATTCTCATGGTCGCGTTCGGCGGCAGACCCTACGGGCAGTCCTCCCAGCCACAAGATGCTGGGACTGGGCAGGCGGTAACTCTGCGCAAACCAGGAAGCGACAAACCACTTTCTCCCGCGTCTTCAGCGATCGTTTCCAACAAATCCAATTTGCCAACCGCGGACTCGGTTCAGCTGCCCCGGAAGCCGGTTGGATTCGCCTCTGACCCAGCGACAGAATTGCCAAAATTTGCAGACGCTCCGCCGTTGAAACAAAGGCTGACGGATCCGTTTGCGAGCGACACTGCCCCGAGCGACACTGCCCCAGGGCCCGTGCGTGACCAAGTCGGTTTTGCAGAAGCCGACTCGCCGACGATTCAGATCGCGCCTTCCAGTGTGGCTCGCAATCCAGATCCGCGCCGCATTCCTCCGCCAGCCGGTTCGGCGCCCGCGTTTCGCCGGGGCAGCCGCGAATCACTGAGTCAAACTCGGCCTCAAACTCAGGCGCGGCAGATCAGAACGGCAACACCACCCGCGCGAACCCCGAACCTTGTTGATCGCCCCGGCGTTCCCCGACAGACGCCTCAGCCGCCACATGAACCGCCGAAACAGATGCGAAGATTTCATCGCATCATCGACGGTGACTCGTTGCCAGCGATTGCTGGCCGATACCTTGGCGATCCCCAGCGTTACCTGGAAATATTCGAAGCCAACCGGAAGTTGTTGCTGCAACCAGACCTGCTACCCCTTGGAGTTCGTCTGGAAATTCCGCCTCGCAACCGTGCGGCTTCCGGCGCCAACGACATTCGGCCCATCACGCCAGAAGAAGAATCGCCTGCATTTGGTTCGCTGCCGCCGATTGGCATCGGACGTCAGCAACCCCAATCGACGACTTCTCCAACGCCGACCCATTCACCGATCCCCAAAACGCCTGTTCAGGACAGTGGTTGGCGACACGTTGGTGACCCGAAGTAGCCGCGAACAGAATTCCTTTTGCTGATCGTTCGGCAAAAAAATAGAATGACGTCCCAGTCAGTCAGTAACGTACCGGGTTCGACTGTACATTCGCACTCACGCCAGATTTATTGCAGCCGTTTGCCTGACCTCGGCCGTTCGCGCCAAGCAACCCTCCTCCGACGCAGTGGTGGCTTGCGAAGAATGAGCAGGGCATACCACGTGTCGCGAGAGAAGGGTCGGAGCCTAAGCGACGGGGAGGAGCGTCCATACGCGTCGATATATCTGCAACAGTTCGTGTCCGTTCTGGAGCAACGTAACATCCGCTGCAAGGTAGCCGTTCACGGATATTGACGTTTCCCCAGGTTCGAGAGGGTCAGGCACAAATTTTCGGCGTTTGTCCGCAAAGCGAAACAAGTCAGTTTCCCGCCGAAAAATTGAGCCAGACCCTGGGGGCCGCGGGGGTGTTGTTAAGTTGGCGTTTCCGATTTCTGCGAAAGTGATCGGTATCACGCTGATTCCGAACGGTGCGATTCCCGTTTATGCAGGTCAAAGTCGCCCGGGGCTTACAGCGAAAATGAGGCTTTGCTGGCGACTTTTGGTACAATAGAGTTATCATTCTGGCGTAGCGAAGAAACCTATGATTGCTCGACTAAGAACCTGGTGGCAGCTGAGAACCGGTGAATATGACACACCGTTCGATGGTGATATGCCCGCCTGGTTCCTGAGTATCATCCTTCATCTGGTTCTGCTCATTCTCGTTGCAGCCCTGACCATTCCCAATCGCGACGAGCCAGCTACGCTGACGTTGACCAGCACGATTGCGGAGCCGGTCGATCAGGTGGAACCCAACGAGTTCGACTTCACCGAGATCCCGGTCGACGACATTGGCGCTGATAGTACTTCCGACGCCGAGATGGCAATTTCGGAGGCACCGGAGATTGCCGAAATTCCCGAAGTCGCCATGACTGAGTTGCCGATGCTCGATTCGGCACCCGTCGAGTTCGATCCCGTCGCGGACATGGAATCAGGCCTTCAATTGAACGAAGACATCGCGGTCAAAGGAGCCACCGGTGTTGGCACGACGGGCGCGGCAGGCGCTGTGGACAGGATTACCCACGAGATTCTTCTGTCGATCGAGTCGCGACCAACGACGGTGATCTGGATGTTTGACCAGTCAGCGAGTTTGGCGACTCAGCGTGCGTCGATCCGCGACCGGTTCCTGCGCATCCATGAGGAGCTTAATCATGTCGCGAGTGCCGACCCTTCGTCCAGCGTTCCGTCGCTGCTCTCGTCCGTTGTCGCTTTTGGCGAGAACATGACGCTCATGACGACTGAATCAACCAACGAAATTGACAAGTTACGCGATGCGATCAACAAAATTGAACGTGACGATTCCGGCAAGGAATATGTGTTCAGCGCGATCAAGGCGCAGGCGTTGCGGCACAAGTCGACTCGTAAGTCGCGAAATGTCATGATCATCGTGTTCACTGACGAAGCCGGCGATGATCATCAGGTGCTGGACGACTGCGTCAACGTTTGCCGCCGATCGGAGATTCCGGTTTATGTCGTCGGCATTCCGGCTCCGTTTGGCCGTGTGAAGGCCGCCGTGAAGTGGGTGGACCCGGATCCGGAATATGACCAGACGCCCACGGTTGCGTACGTCAATCAGGGCCCGGAGACTTTGTATCCAGAACGTATCAAGCTTCGATTCCCCGGACAGAGTGATGAGGATCCAGTCATCGATTCCGGCTTTGGGCCATTTTCGCTGACTCGGCTCTGTTACGAGAGTGGTGGAATTTATTTCGCTGTGCACCCGAATCGTCGAGTCGGCAAGGATGTGCGTTTTCGGAGAACGCAACCTTACACGGCACATATCAAGCGGTTCTTCGAGCCCGAGGTCATGCGACGCTATCGACCGGAGTATATTTCGATCGACAACTATGAGAAGCACGTATCACGTCTGCAAAATCGCGCGTCGTTGGTTGTGGCGGCTCAGCAATCCTGGGCGAACAGCCTGATGGCTCCGCGAACGAGGTTCGTCAAGCGGTCCGACGCCGGCTTTGTCCGCAGTCTGACGTCGGCTCAAAAAGCCGCCGCAGTTCTCGAACCACAAATCGAGAGTTTGCACCAGACTTTAAAAGCGGGCGAAGACGATCGCAGTCGCGAACGTTCCGCGCGTTGGCAAGTTGGCTATGACCTTGCCATGGGGCGCACCCTCGCGGCCAAAGTCCGGACGGAAGGCTACAACCTGATGCTCGCGAAAGCGAAACAGGGCATGAAATTCACGAAAGAGACGAATAATACGTGGATCATGAAGCCGTCGGACAAGATCGAACTCGGCAGCCAGATGACTCGAAGCGCCGAGAAAGCGATCAGCTATCTCGAACGAGTCGTCAAGGAACACCCTTCGACTCCATGGGCTTATCTTGCCGAACTGGAATTGAAGCATCCGATTGGTTGGGAATGGGAAGAGTCGTTTACAAAGATGGACCCGCCCAGAGAGCGTAACGCGAACCCGAATCCTCCGATGCCGCGCGATGAGCAAAAACGCATGCTCAAAAAGAAGAAACCCAAACGGGCGCCGCCAAGTCTGTAGTGCGGTGTAACGAACCACTCGGTTGCGTTTCTTGTTATTGCGCCATTTTCAGCTACGAAGTGGTGGCATATCCCCTGCCGGTGGCCTTGGCCACCGGAATAACTTCGAGAATTACTCAAAGCCCCGAAGGCGGCGCCACAGTTGGTGAATCTATGTCGCCGCCTTCGGGGCTCTTCGTCAAAACTTTCAACCGGTGGCCAAGGCCACCGGCAGGGGTTTTGAAGGCCCTTCGGGCCAATAAATCAAATATCGAAGCTTGCGTTTCGGGCTGGCAACTGAATCGCAAAGCCGGGTGAGCGTCGTCAGCTTTCGCTTTTCGACAAATCGAAACACGCGAGCTCCTTGTCGTTTCTTGCGTACACTCGACGGTTGGCGAACGCCGGATGAGACCAGACGACATCTCGCCCACGTGCGAAGGACGTTGCGTCCAGTAATTTCACTCTGGCGACTTCTTCATATCCATCCGGCGACAAATTCGCGATGATCAGTTCGCCCTGATCGGTGTAAAGAAAGTACCGATTGCCGCTTTCGCCGACAGGCACGATAAAGATCGTCGCGAAAAGAGCCGGTTTTTCGCCCACAGCCTTCAGGTTCCGCCAAACGACTTCGCCAGTTTCCACCTTGAGGCACCGCATCTCACCCGTGCCGGCAAAACCATAAAGATGACCATCGCGAATGACTGCAGCGCCCATCAACGTGTTGATCGTGTCTTTATGACCGCCGATGTCTTTGGGGGATGACCAAAGCTCCTCTGCGTCGGCTTTGTCTTCAGCCAGTTCAAGCATCAAGCTGCCATTGTAAAAGTCGCTAACGAACAACCGGTTGCCGGCGAGCGTTGGATTCGCAATCGTGACGGCGGGTCGCTGAATACCGTCATAAGCCGGAAAGGGAATGTTCCAGAGTTTCTTTCCAGTCGCCGGATCAAGACCACGAACGGCGACATCGTGCCAGACGATTAGCTGACGCTTGCCATTCGATTCGTATAGCACGGGAGGCGCGTAGCCGATCTCTTCCGCATCCACGCTTCGCCAGATTTCAGCACCGGTTTTCTTGTCGAACGCGACGACGCCGGCGTCTTTTCCGCCAACGAGGCAAATGAGTTTGTTGCCGTCGATCATGGGATGCGCCGACCAGCCCCAAACGAGTGGTCGCTCCATCCCGAACTCTTTCATGAAGTCCTTCTTCCACACGGTCGTGCCGTCAGCAACGTTGAGGCAATGCAGGTGCCCCATGGCTCCAAGGCAATAGACCACGTCTTCATCGACGAGCGGTGTCGCACGCGGACCAGCGGGGTAGCTAATCTTGTAGAGAACTTCAAATTTGCGTTCCCAAAGCGATTCGCCAGTTTCGGCATCAAGGCACAGGATCCGCTCCTCACCAGGAACGCCTTCGACCATCGCCTTTCGCGCATCTTTCGGCTGTTCAGCAACACGATCCATGACAAAGACCCGACCGTTGGCAACAGCTGGACCGGTATAGCCTGCGTTAACGGGAGCGGACCAAAGTTTCTTTGGACCATTCGGGGGGAAGTTCGATACGATGCCTGATTCCCGCCAAACACCGTCCCGTTTCGGCCCCATCCACTGCGGCCAATCATCAGCAACCGCTGGAGAAATCAGCAGCATACAACCGAAAAGAAGCGTAATACGACGTGCATTATTCATGGGGATTCCATCCTTTCAATGGTCTTTTGATATCGATCTAGCGACAAAACCCGCCGTCGCACGCCAAGTTTGAGGCCTGCAGATAAACGACATCGCAAGATGTTCGTAATCTCGGCTTTAGTCCGCTCAGTTAAGACCAACGCGTCTCTGCCCGGAACGGGCCCAGCAAGCCAGTTTGGGGGCAAACGCAGCGAGCCCCAAGATCAGTACCAGGACGACGCGCTTGGACGGTATTGTTGCGCTTTTTCAGCCACGAAGTGGTGACACATCCCCTGCCGGTGGCCTTGGCCACCGGGATGACTTCGAGAACTGCTCGAAGCCCCGAAGGCGGCGACACAGTTGGTGAATCTGCTTCGCCGCCTTCGGGGCTCTTCGTCAGAACTTTGTGATCGTGCACGGATATTGACGTTTCGTCAGGTTCGAGAGGGTCAGGCACAAATTTTCGGCGTTCGTCCGCAAAGCGAAATAAGTCAGTTTGCCGCCGAAAAATTGAGCCTGCTTATTGGGTGTGGACAAAGCAACGACCCCAATAGTCTTGTCGCGAGAGCCAACAAGGACAACGTCCAGCGTCTTGCCAACCTCTATGGTAGCTACCAGTCTCGCAACGGCTGGATGGGGCCCAAGGACAAGGAAACGTTTCTCGAGTTCATCCAGTCTTTTCACGAAACCAAACTCGAAAGGATGGGCATCGACCCGTCCGATATCGACGGACTTTTTGTGTCACCGCGTGACAATGAAGAGTTCAAGATCCGCTATAGCGTCAAGGGCGGGATGGGAGCATCCGCGCCTGTGGTTTTCGAAGCTACCGGTGTCGATGGCATACGAAAGGTCGCCTTCACTGCGATGCGTAGCGAAGAAGCGCACGCTGAGCGCTATGAAGTGCTCTGGTCCGGAAAAGCGGACAACACGGCGCCGGTACGGAATGCCCAACCGGCCGCACAGTAGTTTTCAGTAGCGACGGCATCTTGCCGTGTGCAAACAGAGATTCGGGTCAACTTTCCGTTCTCAACTGCCCGCTCCCAATTTCCTCATGGCCCGCCAGCTTCGCAGCCAACGAAGTAAGAAAAAGGCGACGATCAGGCAAATGACGATTGGGATCAATCGCTCGATGAACCAGATCGCCAGGTTCATGAAGAAGTTTCCGGTTCGCGCGAACCCGTTACTCCACGCGTTGCCAAGTCGACTGCCGACAGTGGGCACTGTCGGCGGTACGTAGTCACGTTCTTCGCGAACGTGAAGAGTGATCGTGGCAAGTGAAGTCTGATTCAGCATCACTTGTCGCTGCCCTTCCAACCCTTCGACTTCGCTACGAATACGCGCAAGTTCGCGTTCGACTTCGATCACGTGCTTTAACTCATCGTCCGGACGCTCCAGCAGTTTGATGATACGTTCTTCCAGCTTTTTCTTGTTTTCGATGCGACGTTCGAGATCGGTGAACTGTACGGTGACATCTTGTGCCGATTCGTGACGAGCATCGAGAATGCCGATTTCATCGACCTCCTGCAGGAATGCCTGGTAGTTTCCGACCGGGATGCGGATCGTCCAGCTGCCCGACCGTTGTTCGCCGCGCATCTGGCCAAGGTTTGTTTGGCCGACATACCCATCGTGTCTGGCGACCACCGAGTTTACGCGGTCGATCACCCCGTCGAACTGATCGACGACGAGATTCAATGTCGAGTTGTAGCGAATCTTTCTTGCGATTTCGCCGTCAACAGGCGTTCCATGCAATCCAGTATTTGCTCCCTGCGGAGATGAGAACCTGCCTTCGCGCGGTACAGTGTACTGCTCGCTTCGCTGCCTGTTCTCCGGAACCATCACTGTGTAGCTCTGAGTTCGCTGCCTTGGCTCCGCAGACATCACTGTGTAGCTCTCTTCTCGTGATCTTTGTTCCGGAACCATCACCGTGTAGTCGCGCATCCCCGCTTCTGAGCTTCCCTTCCTTGCCGGCGTAAAATTTTTCGTAGCCAGTTTGTTTTGCCGAAAGTCTGGAACCGCTGCGACTCGCTCGCTCGCTTTCGCGAATTCTTGCAGGTGATCTTCGGCGAAACGTAGCAGCAGCAGCAGGCAAGCTGCCGCAGCGAGGAACGCACTTACCTGTGCCGCTCGACGAACGGCGGTATCACGATGGAGCGGTTGCGGTCTAATGGCTGTTTCGTCCAGTCGCTTGAGCAACGCTTGCGTGTAATCCGGCGGCAAATCTCCTGAGAGAATTTCGCTGAGACCAACTTCCACAAGTCGCTCTTTCAGCTCACCGTTGTCTCTTGGCAGCGGTTGCCCAGACAGGGATGAGTTATTCATGACGTGACCTTTCGCTCAATACAATCCCGTAGTGACTCGCGCGTTCGTCGCAGCAGCGTTTTGACGCCGGCGGGTTTCATGCCCAGTTCGTCCGCGACTTCGACCCGGGATCGCCTGTCGCTATAGAACAACCGCAATGCTGACGCAGCTCTTTCGGAAACGGACCTGAGGCAATCCTGCAGAGCTTCCAGATAATTTTCGAGCCCATAGTCGCGTGCGACATCCGCCCAGACGGACTCGGCGGCTTCAATCGCCACGGTGTCCGGTTCGCGGCCTGCTTTTCGATGTCGCGAAATGAACTGATTACGAGCCGTCGCACGGAGGTATGCTGCCGTTTGCTTGTGCGATTGCTGCTTGAAGGTTCCATCTGCATCTTTTCGCAAGACCGCCAGTAGCGTTTCTTGCAGCAGGTCGTCCACGACATCTTCGTCTGCACCCAGAAACCGCAAATACCGCCAGATGCCGGTTTGGTGACGGCGTATCAACAGCTCGGGCGTGTCGGGGGTGAAGTCTGCCAACGGTTGGCCTGGTTTGGACGGCGACTTTTGGTTACTTGTCGTTGCCATGTCATCCTAAACGGAGGCGTTACCAGAAAGGGTTCAAAAGAACGAAGATTTATTTTGCAAATATTTTGAGTCCGCATTTCAGTTCATTCGACCGGTCACGCGACAGGAAATCGCAAGATGTTCGTAATCTCGGCTTTAGTTCACTCAGTTAAGACCAACGCGTCTCTGCCCGGAAAGAGGCCTAACAAGCCAGGATTGGGCAAGCGCAGCGAGCCCAAAGATCAATGCCAGCTCGACTCGCTTGCACGTTTTAAAGTTGCTATTTCAACCACGAAGTGGTGACACATCCCCTGCCGGTGGCCTTAGCCACCGGAATGACTTCGAGAATTGCTCGAAGCCCCGAAGGCGGCGACACAGTTGGTGAATCTGTATCGCCGCCTTCGGGGCTCTTCGTCAGAACTTTAACACCGGTGGCCAAGGCCACCGGCAGGGGTTTTGAAGGCCCTTCGGGCCAAAGAACGCAACATCGGAACGCGCGCGTCAGGTTGACAGGTCGGCTTGTCTTGCCACTGCGTAGCGAAGACTTATCTACCAGGGAAAATGAATGGACGCGGCGTGACGTTAACTGACACCCGGTCCTAGTTCGTCACGAAGGTTGGATCTCGGGCGAAATCTTCCTTTGCATCGTACGAATAGAATTGGCGAGCCACATAAGCCGCCAGTACCTCGAGATATCGGTCTCGAAAGTCGGCCTCGCGTGTGTCGGCGGTATGCTGCCCGCTGTTGTGCGGGAACTCGATCAACGTCGGATCCAGTTTGAATACGACTTCGCCTTTGGCGGTTTCGAATACGTTAATGCCGATGTCCGAACGCCCCTTGTACAGTGTCTGCCCTTCGTACAATGAAAAATTGTCGAAGTCGACAGCGATCAAGAAGTCACAACCAATTCCGTTCGCCAACTCGCTATAGTCGAGTTCATCCCAGTCGTTTCGGTCCATCCAGTCTTCGATCTCCTGCTGCTCAATTAACGTGAGCTCAGGGACTCGCACTTTGAGTTTTCTTTCGACTCGTTCAGCGATTTCCGCAGCTGCTGTACTGTTTCCGAACGAGCTGGAACTTGACATGCACAGCACCGCGACTTTGCGGCCAGCGAGTTGGTCAAAGCTGGCCGGCACCAGATTTCCCCAACCTGCATGAATGAGGTTTGCCATCGTCCCCAAACATCCGCAGTTAAAGACAACTAGCAGACAAAGGACTGGCAAGAAGAGTACGGCGCGAAACGCCTGAGGAGTTGAACGCATTCGAATAGGCACCCGTTTTTGGCATGGAGTAGAGCGGCGAAAGATAACGGGACGGCCAATTCGGATCAAGTTCGGAGCCAAATGATAGCAGTGCCGCCCCTTCCCCTAACCCGTGCAACCGTTCATCTCGCGCCCATGATTCCGGCAGCAGTTACCCGTTGAAGCGGGATAATCACTGTGTTGACACCACATTCTGAGGGAAATGGGCTGCGGTCGGGGACGAACGCTGTTCCGGATTCGCCAGTTTGGACGACTCAGCAGATAGACCGAATCGCTGTCGACTGGAGAAATTCCCATGTTACGTTCACTCTCAATTGCTATCACGGGCATGCTACTTGTTGTTGGAAGTGCACACGCAACGTGGCTGGACTTCAGCAACTGGGACGGAAACCAGATCAACACAACCGGCCAACGGTTCGTGAACATTTACCAGGATGTCGACTTGTTTGTCCGATCGACTGGCGATGTCGAACCGAGTGCAGCTGTCGATGAACATATCCTTCTCCAGGGAAACAGCAACGAACAGGTCTTCGCTTTCAATTTCTCCCGCCCACTCGACCTCAAAGTCGAGCTTCACACTCTCGATCCGGATGAGCTTCTGACTTTGAACGCGATCAGTGATTTGGCCTACGAGCATATCAAAGGTAATCAGCCAGTCATCGAAGGTGAGACATTTCAGGGCGCTGGATATGGGCTGACAATAGACGGCGTTGCAAATGGCGTGGTGAAGCTCGGCGAGACTGCTTCTTTTCTGCTCAGCTATGAGGCGGCAGCGAATCTAAAATTTGAGCAACTAAGCGTGGGCGTGGTCTCCGTCGCGGAGCCGAGCTCGGTTGGCCTGACGATGCTGGGTATGCTTGGACTGCTTCTATTCCGTCGAGTCCGGTCGTAGGATCGCTACGCCAACTCGGCGATGTCGGATTCACGTAGACACAGTCGCTCAATCCCGGTCGCGCGACCGGTTTCCGAGTTAATTTCCACGATCGTCCCGACCAGCCGCCGGTCTCCTTCTGCCACGTCGAACTGACACGGATAAAAGTTCAGCGTGGTACTGGTGACTCGATCAATCCGTCGGCCGATGATACTCTCGTGCGGGCCAGTCATTCCAATGTCGCACTGAAACGCAGTGCCGGCTGGTAAAATCTGTTCGTCGGCGGTCGTCACGTGCGTGTGGGTGCCGAGCACAGAACTTACGCGACCATCGAGGTAGCGTCCCATGAGCTGCTTGTCGCTGGTAGCTTCCGCGTGAAAGTCGACAAGGATTACCTTGACGTCGTCCGGCATTTCCGCGAGCACCCGATCTGCCGCCTTGAATGGACAGTCCACGGGCTTCATGAACACGCGCCCGATCAGGCTTACCACGCCAACTTTGACACCATTCACGGCCTCGACAACCGTCCATGGTTTCCCGGGGGCTTCTTCCGGATAGTTGGCCGGCTTTACCAGTCGGTCATCACGAAGCATGACTTCAGATATTGCCTTGCGGCGATAAATGTGATCACCGAGCGAAATACAGTCGACTTTGGCTTTCGTAAGTTCTCTGAAATTTTCCGGAGTCAGCCCGGATCCGCCAGCGGCGTTTTCACCGTTAGCCAGAACAAAGTCCAGTTGCTCCTTTTCACGAAGCGCAGGTACTGCTTCCCGAACGGCGCGGCGACCAGGTTTCCCGACAATGTCACCGATGTGCAGAATTCGCATGGTGGCGTAGATCTTTCTTGCCCGCAGATGTTTTCTAGCGCGCCAATTCCGAGAATCGCGACTCACGAACGAGGGTGACTTTGATTTCACCCGGATAAGTCAGCTGCTCCTCGAAGGCTTTGGCAATATCCCGGCAAATCTTCGCCGCCGATGCATCGTCCGTTTCCTTGGAATTCACGATCACCCGCAACTCGCGACCGGCTTGAATCGCATAGGCATGAGAGACTCCCTTGAATCCACTGGCGATGGATTCGAGTTCCTCCATCCGCTTGATGTAACGCTCGAGCGTTTCGCGGCGAGCCCCCGGTCGGGAGGCGCTACACGCATCCGCCGTCGCAACAATCATCGTGTACGGATACTCGGTGATGATTTCATCGTGGTGTCCGAACGCAGCATGGACGACTTCGGGGCATTCACCATGCCGCTTGAGAATGTCGGCACCGATCTTGGGATGTCCGCCTTCCTGATCATGATCAGCCGCTTTGCCGATGTCGTGCAACAGGCCACATCGACGCGCGAGAGCTCCATTGAGGCCCATCATCTCCGCCATCATGCCACTGAGAAATGCGACTTCGACAGAATGGCGCAATACGTTTTGGCTGTAGCTGGTGCGAAAATGCAGTCGACCAAGCAGATAGATAATTCGTTCGTGCAGGCCGGGAACGTCGACCTCATGCGTGACTTCTTCACCATGCCGCCGGATGGAATCTTCGACTTGCTCGTTTGTTTCCTTGACGACTTCTTCGATACGCGACGGGTGAATCCGACCATCCGCGATCAGATTGTTTAGCGACTGGCGAGCGACTTCGCGACGAACCGGATCGAATCCGCTGACAACGACCACGCCAGGCGTGTCGTCGATAATCACGTCGACCCCGGTCTCCTTCTCAAAAGACCGGATGTTCCTGCCTTCACGGCCGATAATCCGGCCCTTCATCTCGTCGTTGGGAATGCCAACCGTGCTCGTCGTCGATTCCGCCGTATGAGCCGCCGAGTAGCGTTGCAGCGCCGTCAGCAGCATCTCCCGGCCCTGCTCTTTGCAGGTTTCTTCAAGCTGCTTTTGATGCTTGATGATGATCCCGCCCATCTCTTTGCTGAGATCTTCCTCAAGCAGGGACAGCAGCCGGCTAACGGCATCATCGTGGCTGAGCCCGGTGACTTCGTGAAGCGCCTGTCGTTGCACGTCCAGCAACTTGGCCAGTTCTTCATCTCGCCGTTCGGTCTCTGCAAGTTTTTCGGTAAGCCGCCGTTGGGTTCCTTCAACCGCCTTTTCCTGCTTCGTCAGATGCTCCTGCCGTTGATCGTTCGTATCCTGTCGCTTGTCGAGGTTCCGTTCGCGTTCCCGAAGCTCGTCGCGCACACGCGCCATTTCATCTTCGAGTTCGCCTTTCTTGACGATCATCATCTCTTTGTTGGCAAGTTCGGCTTCCTTTCGCATGTTCGCGATGTCGACTTCGGCGCGGCTCAAGATACTCTTGGCCTCGGATTCAGCTTCGCGACGCCGCAGACGGTCCAGAAATTTCACCGCGAAAGCGCCCAGAAGAACGCCGCCAGAAACGAAAAGAAGGGTAAAGACGTCAGGTTGGCCAGGCACGTTCTGGTCCTCGCATATTCTGCGAGCGATACGACACCCTGTCAGTGCCGGCACATTTCACCGAGCGCCCAAACCAGCTATTGAATGTTTCAAATTCCGATGACGATCCCGCGTGACCGTCGGTACTCGTCGCCAACCGTTTAAGCCTGCCAGGCAACTTGATATCGCTGGTGGCAAAAACGATCAGGACGATCGACGTGATTCCAGCATCGCGACATCAAGCGTAATCGCAAGAAACGCACCACGCTGGGTAAAAAACGGTCAAACCAGCAAGCCAGTGTGAAGCAGGCAGGCGAAAAACGAAACAAGCCACACCACACCTCCTTCCAACGGTTCTTGCCAACCAACAGTTTGGTACGGCAAGTCGATCCACCAGAGCTGCTGTTCGCCGTCGACTTTATCACGTCAGTCGAGGAAAAATTCCAGGACTCTTCGGAAACGTCCAATCCATGACCCGCAAACATTGACACCATCCACAATCCGGCGTCGACGCATCCCCAAAGGAATCGCCACGCCAGAAGGAGCATCGCAACAAGGCGACGGTCAACGTGATTTACCAGGTCTGAACGAAACATCTTCAATTCGCTGTTTGAGCCCTTACGCAAAACGCGCAGATCGCTCTGTTAAATTTCTTTTTACTGCCGAACGCAGGTCGGACAAATCCGGCCTCATCGACGACTAATATGTTATCAAAGTGGTAATCTTCTGCCAACGTCCCCGCAGTTGCGGATTCAACGGCTTGCACCATAAGAACAGTCAAACATTGCCTACTCTGCAAGAACAAGTCGAACAGTTGTGGCCAGCCGATCGCTGGAAGGACCTGACTTGTATCGTGGGTGTGTCCGGTGGAGCCGACAGTGTTGCTCTCCTCCAAATCGTTGCCGAGCTTAAGCGGAAGAGCGGTGGTGAAGGGAAAATCATTGCGGCTCATTTCAATCACGGCTGGCGAGGCCGGGATTCGGACGAAGACGCAAAGTTCGTCGAGGCGCTCGCCGGTAACCTGGGCATTCCCTTTCGCATGGGCAAAGTCGCCGGTCCGAATTTGACATCGCCAGATCAGTCACCCCAGTCCGAAGAATCGGCAAGAAACCAGCGTTACGATTTTCTGATCGCGACGGCCCATGAAGAAGGGGCACGCTACCTCGCGACGGCCCATACCGCAAACGACCAGGTCGAGACGATATTGCACCGCATTCTGCGAGGCACCGGATTGAAGGGGCTCGGCGGAATCCCGACCACACGGCAGCTGAGCGAGTCGGTTTCGGCGATCCGCCCGATGCTGAAGATTCAGCGCGAAGAAGTTGTTGCGTATCTTGCAAGCATCGGTCAGACCTATCGTACGGATAGCAGCAATCAGGATTGCAAGTTCACACGGAATCGAATCCGGCATCAACTGCTACCTTTGCTGACTGACAACTACAACCCGGAGGTCGCTACCGCCCTGCTCCGACTTGGCTTGTTGGCTCAACAGTCGCAAAACGAAATCGACCGCATCGTTGACGAGTTCACCTCTTGCGAAGTGACAGTCCGCCAAAATCAAGCGGCGGGCATCGTAGTGATTTTGCGCCAGCCGGCACTTCAGCGGCTGTCCCGCTTTTTGCGCTGCGAAGTCTTCAAATCTGTCTGGACTTCGCAATCATGGCCGATGCGGTCGATGGGACTGGAGCAATGGAACAAGCTGGCTGATTTGGCAGACGCCGGCGATGCGACTCAGCTGATGTTGCCGGGTACCATTGTTGTGTCGGCCAACAAGTCAGAGATAACGATAAGAAGTTCGCGTCAGGCTCCATGAAAATGGTGAGCGGTTCGGCGCCAGCCGCCGGTGGGTTCGCTGGCTTCGCAGTTTTTTTGTACACGCGGGCAAGGGTCTGGTCCAATTTTTCGGCGGCAAACTGACTTATTTCGTTTTGCGGACAACCGCCGAAAATTTGTGCCTGACCTCTCGAACCTGTTCAAAGTTTGGAAACGAAAAACTGGATCGCATATCGCGGTTGCGGCGCCCACTAACGGCTATCGACGTCGAAAGCGGCTCCACGGCGTCTCCTTCGGTCGTGGAAAACCCCAGTGAGCTCCAAGAGCATTCGCAGCATCTTCGGGATCAGCAATCTCTCCCCACGCACCATTGCGCAAAAAAGCGTGCGCAAACTCATGAGCAATGACATACCAGGCAAAATCTTTATTGCAATCAGCCAACAAAGGTTTCAGGACGATACTCCGACTGGAGTCTCCCGTCGGACCGGGCATCGCCATGAAGACAGTCGAACCTTGTCCCGGAACATAGTTATCAAGCGCAATCGTAAAACCAGGGTCGTGCAGAAAATCTTCCCGCACTTCCGTTGGCAGCAAATTCAGGACATGTTCGACTCGCGCACGAAGATCCGGACAAACTTCCAACCCCTTCAGCAAGTCGTCAATTTCGGTCATGAATTCCTGCGGATGCAATCGGGACTGATTTGGTGTAACCGTTCACGCGGGCAAGGAGCTGTGACCCTCTCGAACCTGAGGAAAAATCAATATCCGTGAACGGTTACGATTCGATAGTGCACTTCGCATCTGTTGCACCTGACAAACAAGATTGTAGCCGGGATCTAATGATGCGTGTTCTTCAAGCCGGCATTTGCAGAACCTGCCATTGCCTGCCCAAACGCGATTCCATCCATTAAATTGAGTCCTTGTTGACTCTTCGAATGAACAAGGAATGCAAAATGGAACCATGGCCAATTGGTGTATTTGCAAGTGTCGACGCCGGACTGGGCGTCAATCTTGATGTCGCTCGCGACCTTGGCGTGCCAACCATCCAACTGCACGCCCCTGCCGCAGAGACGCGAACGCAAGCGAACGCCGACAAGTTCCTTGCGACCCTGGAAGAGTACGGCCTGACGCTGACCGCAGTGTTCGGCGGCTTTGAGGGAGAGAGCTACGCAGATATTCCGACGACCGTGCGAACAGTCGGCCTTGTTCCGCAAGAAACGCGCGTAGCTCGGACGGAGGAAATGAAAGAGATCGCCGACTTTGCCCGCATGCTGAATTGCGACGTTGCCGCCCTGCACCTTGGTTTTATCCCGGAACCCGAACTCGCCGCCGACGAATACAGGGCGATCCTTGATATCACGCGCGACGTCTGCGATCACTGTGCCGGTATCGGTCAAGCATTACATCTGGAGACTGGCCAGGAATCTGCGGACGGACTGCTTCGTTTCCTCACGGATGTTGAACGAGACAACCTGTTTGTCAACTTTGATCCAGCCAACATGATCCTGTACGGTACAGGCGAACCGATTGAAGCGCTCAGAAAGATTGGCAAGTATGTTCGCAGCGTCCACTGCAAAGATGCGACTTGGTCCGATGCACCTGGCCAGTCGTGGGGATCGGAGGTTCCGTTGGGCGAGGGTTCCGTCGGCATGGAAGCTTATCTGAGTACCTTGAAGGAGCTCGGCTACACCGGCCCATTGACGATCGAGCGGGAGATTCCGCAGGAACCAGCCCGTCAGAAATCCGAGATCGGCCACGCTGTCGAGCTCTTGACGTCGCTCAAGTCAAAATTGCTTTAGGGCGTGTTTTTGCTGGTGGCTCCACAACAGTACCGGACGCTAACGCGTGGCGGCTGATGCGAATACGAAGATTTCTAACGGCAATCAGCCGCCACGCGTTAGGTTAGGATCGTTCGAGAAATCACTGCCTGATCTTCCTCCGTCTTTCCCGCGCAGGCGGGAATCCATTGAATCGGAGTGGCTTTTTAATGCAGGGAAAGACATTGAGCGTTAATACGCTTCGAGTGGGTCCCCGCGTTCGCGGGGACGACGGCCATAGGCCGTCAATTGAGTCGTCATGAGCGGAGGACAAACGCCGAAAATTTGCACCTGACCCAGGGGGCCTTGCAACGGATTTTACGTTGCCCCGAACGGACCCGAACTGTTGCAGATACATCGACGCGTATGGCCGCTCCTCCCCGTCGCTTAGGCTCCGACCCTCCTCACGCGACACGTGGTATGCCCTGCTCATTCTTCGCATGCCACCACTGTGTCGGAGGAGGGTTGCTTGGGGCAAGCGGCTGCAATCAATCTGGCGTGAGCACAAATGCCACGCAATATCGAATTTACAACACCCCAGCCTGCCCCTCTCGAACCTGGGGAAACGTAAATATCCGTAACGGTTACGCGAATAGAGCACCGACAAGCTGCCAGTAATTTGCCGATAGCTTGCCAGTAGCTTGTTCCGAACAGCGAACTCCAACAGATAAATCACAAGTCCCTTCCGGTACGAACCGGAAGGGACTTTTTTTGCGCGCATGACGCCATGCCATAACGTCGCCATACCATAACGAACGGCGACTTCTCGACGTTTTCGCAAAATCCGACGTCGTAGATCGCGTTTTTTTTAAAATGAAGGAGTCACACGGAAGCAAAAACACCCGCCAGCCAGGTAAGCATGTCAACGGAGAGATCGCTGTGAATCGAAAATTCCACGAGTCCAGACTCAGGACGTTCTTCATTGAGCATGTCGAAAAGCTGCTCTTCGGCCTCGCCGCCACCATTGCGATCGTCCTCTGCTGGACCGGCATCCACACGAGCAGGACAGCTCGCATTAGCTCTCCCGAGACACCGGCAATGTTGCTCGAACAAGCCAGAGAGGCCGAGCAACACGTCGACGGTTTTACGTGGGACGACTTTAAAGACCTGCCCGAACGTGACGCTCGTGCAGAATACCAATCGCGAATCGATGAAGCGCGGCAGGAGATCAATCCCTCCAGATACCGGTCACCCAATGTCCTAAGCCCGCCTTACATGCCGCCTCGGCAGAAACGGCAGGACCCCAAACTATTCCCGGTGACTCATTTGCAGGCACGGGGAGGTTTTTCGACAGCTCAGAGGAGAATCGCCCGCACCGAGGCTGCCGACAACGTACTGGAAGATACGACAATACCGAAGGAAACTCAGACCGATCGGCCCATTCCCGGCGTCAACCGTAACGGCGACACCCGGCGGGTGAGCCGCACCAGTGCAGGCGGTAAGCCGCGAGGAGTATTTTTCGTTTCGGTGACAGGACTGATTCCATTCCGCCAACAGGTAGAAGAATACAACCGTTGCTTTCAACGCCCCGTCGGATACAACCCCAAACGCGACACCCCAAAATATCTTGACTTTCGGCTGTACCGCGCCGAAGCCCAATCCGGCAAGGAACCGGAATTCAAATTTATTGCATCGCGGCGAACCGTCTCGAAGGTGCTCAAGAAATGGATTGCGAAACAATCCGGTACGCGTTTCGAAAGCCAGCCATTGATTGCTGCAGACGCCATGAGCACCATGACCATGCCTCTCCTGTCTTTCGATCTCCAACGAGATCGGCTCGATCATCTGATGCGGCATCCAACGATCGGAAAATTCGCCTTGCCCGAACGGTCAGCGTCCCAGACGGTCCCCGAAGAAAACGAACAGATTGACAACGACGATCCATTCTTCGATAGCAACGACCGAAGGCCTCGATCTGAATACGTGCGTGAGGACCAGTACAACCGTGAACAGATCTCCACGACGGTAGAACCGCCAGAGTTCAAGATGTTCCGCTACATCGACCTGGACGTAACGCCCGGAAAGACTTACCTGTACAAAGTCGTTTTCAGAATGGAAGATCCAAACGACCCGGACCTCCGCGAGTCAGTTGCTCCAGATGTCAGTACACTTGAACTGGAGGTCAAAAAACGCGTCGTGGCCAAGAACGAAGAGAATTTTGAAAAGTTCAGGCTTCGAGTCCCTTCCGCCAAAAACTACTTTCTCCGTGAGTCGCCATTCTCTGCTACAAGCGTTCCAGTCAAAGTCACGGACGGTCGCCGCATCATTCTGGGCAGTGTACGCACGCCTCGCCTGAAGAAAGGTCGATTGCCGAAACCTGGCGACGAACCTCGCGCTGAGATGATGGCGCTGGAGTTTGACAGGGAAAACGCAACGGATGTACCCGCAACGTTTCGGGCTTATCGCGGAACGATTGGTAACTTTAGCAAAGAAGTCGAGATCCCGATCTGGCATGAGCAGGTTCTACGTAAGTTCACTCCCAAAGACGCCAACAAACCCGGGCCATACACTTTCCGCACGAACATGGCAGTGATGGATATCGACGGCGGTCGTGTATTGGATCAGGAAGATCGGGAAAAACTACGGACTGTGGCCGAAGTACTTGTCTGGAAAGATGGCAAGATGTCCGTCCTCTCCGATCTGGACAGCAGAGAGGAGTTCAACAAGTTCACATTCGCGGCCGAGGAAAAGTAACCGGCTACGGATACTGACGTTTCCTCAGGTTCGAGAGGGTCAGGATCGTTCGAAAAATTACTGCCTGATCTTCCTCCGTCTTTCCCGCGCAGGCGGGAATCCATTGAATCGGATTGGTTTTTGATGCAGGGAAAGACATTGAGCGTTAATACGCTTCGAGTGGGTCCCCGCGTTCGCGGGGAAGACGGCCATAGGCCGTCAATTAAGTCGTCATAAACGGAGATTCGACACTAACTGATCGAACGATCCTAACCGTTCACGCGGGCAAGGGTGTTGTAAAGTTGGCCTTGCAACGGATTTTACGTTGCCCAGAACGGACGCGAACTGATGCAGATACATCGACGCGTAGGGCCGCTCCTCCCCGTCGCTAAGGTTCCGACCCTCCTCACGCGACACGTCGTATGCCCTGCTCATTCTTCGCATGCCACCACTGTGTCGGAGGAGGGTTGCTTTGGGCGAGCGGCCGAGGTATCCCAGGTCAAAGGCGAAGAGACCGCGGTGGCGATGGTGAATACTGAAGAAGCGAGGTCGCGCAGCAGGCTGAAGCCTGAACGCCAACGTGCGCGTCAAAAATTCCGTTCGCGTACCGCGATCAATTCGGTGCTGCGGCAACCCCGACCACGGTCGCCACCACGATCGCTGCCACGTAAAGCACGAAAATTACAATGACCATCATCCCCACAAACTTCCAAAACGACTTCTGCGACTTCAACGCTGCGTTCAGATTTTCGTGGCTGGCATCAACCATATAATCACCGATTCGGCGTCCGTAGCTGATCAGATACATACCGGGAAAGAAGTACAGGACACCGAGAAGCAAATACATCACCGCCATTCCGACAAACATTCCCATTTCCATGGGACCGCCATCAGCAGCGGCCCCGACGAACACCATGGCTAACCCACCAATCGCTACAAGAACGCCGAAGATGAGCCCGAGGATTCCCATTGCAAAGACCCACGGTCGTGTTTGCTTGAGAAGCAGGAGCGTTTGCTCATTCCCCGCAGCGGAATCTGTGCCAGCTGCCGGGACAGCTGCCGCGGAGGGCATGAACGGATTGTCTGACTGGCCGGTATCCACCTAAGCCTCCATTCCTGAAATCCTGAAAGGACGGATCTGTACACTTCGAACTAACCGAAGCACAGTATCGCATCGACCGCAGAAGTCGTCGATCCATCAGAATGGCATCTCACGAAAGATCCTCGAAAAATTCGAAGCATTCGATTCCCCGGGGAGCCTGAGAGTTTACAAACCGCATCGTGCATCGCACGAAATTTCGTGGACGAGACAACGAACCCCAAGCGTCAATGCGCAAAACGTTCACGACAACGCTTTCTTGGCGGCTGTGATTCTGCAGAAAAATCCACGGAGCGAGGCAGGACGAGGGACTACTGATTCGCTTTGAAGGCGGCGAAAGCGCGGCTGCGAGAATCGTCGATGCTGTCGTGCAGCTTCTTGAGGGCTTCGTTTTCAATCTGGCGAACGCGTTCTCTTGTGAGACTGAGTTTTTCGCCGATCTCCTTGAGAGTGTGCGGCTCGTATCCGTCGAGTCCGAATCGCATGCGGAGAACGGTGGCTTCACGCTGATCCATCTTGTGCATCATTTCGCGAACGTGACGCAACGCGTCATCTTCGACCAGGACGTCTTCCGGTGTCTTGGTTCGCTCGTCCATCACCATTTCACCGAGCGACCAACCGGCTTCGCTCTGATCAGTCTGTGGCGTCGAGTTGTAGATTTTGATCGCCTTTTTGACGATCGGAAGCTTACGCTTCGGCAAACCAAGGACTCTGGCGACTTCTTCAGGAGTCGGTGTTCGACCAAGCTCTTCCTGCAAACGGGTGCTGGCTCGTCGCCACTTGGACAACAGCTCCACCATATACGCCGGGATGCGGATCGTTTTGGCCGAGTTGATCAGGGCACGCTTGATCGACTGCTTGATCCAGTAGCTTGCGTAGGTACTAAACCGGGTGCCGACGTTTGGGTCGAATCCTTCGACAGCGCGAAGCAACCCAAGATTACCTTCTTCGATGAGGTCCTGAAGGTTCAGTCCCTTGCCGGTGTAACCGCGGGCAATGTTCACAACCAGCCGCAGGTTCGCACGGACCATTCGGTCGCGAGCCGCGACGTCGCCCTGCGCGATGGCTCGTGCCAGTTCCTTCTCATCATCGGCGGAGAGCAGTGCCGTTTCGTTGATTTCACGAAGGTACGTCTCAAGTGGTGTCTGCACCGACTTGGACGAGATCACTTCGTTTCTCTTCTCCGGCTTTCGGGTTTTTCCGGAGACTAGCGAATCGTTTTCAACAGTCGACATAAGTAATTTGCTCACGGCACCTGGTTGGCTGGGACAATGTCAAATATCGACGACCTTTCGACTTGACTACAACGGATGGATAAGTTGATGACGTACACCGAATGATCAAACGATAACGGTCGTGCCAGTTGATACCGCTGTTACGCTTGCAACAACGTGGCGGTGAGATGATTCCGCGATCTATGCATTGGAAGAAAAACTCGTCCCACAAGGAAGGGTTCGGGCTTTAACGATTAATCCGACTGTCTTGCTCAAACGGATTACGGCGGTCGCATCAATTCCAATCAGACAATGCTCCGATTGGTCAGAGCCCGCATCTTCACTTCGACCTTCTGGCTTGTAGTTGGCTTTTAGGTAGCCGTTCACGGATAGTTGTTGCAGATGCATCGACGCGTATGGCCGCTCCTCCCCGTCGCTTAGGCTCCGACCCTCCTCCGCGACACGTGGTATGCCCTGCTCGTTCCTCGCATGCCACCACTGCGTCGGAGGAGGTTGCTTGGGGCGAGCGGCTGCAATCATTCTGGCGTGAGCACAAATGCCACTCAACATTGAATTTTCAACAACGCAGTCAGACCCTTTCCCGCGTTAACGGTTACGCTCGTGGTTGCAAAGAAAAAGACCCTGACTCGAATTGAATCAGGGCCTCTTTGATATCGGTATCCAGATTGATCTGGATCAACTACTCGGCAGCATCACCAGAAGCTTCTTCGGAATCGCCGGCGGCTTCGCCACCATCAGCAGCAGCAGCTTCCGCCTCAGCCTCTGGCTTGGCTTCCGCCGCCTTGGCTTCGGCCGACGAATCGGTTGCAAGCGAAGGAGCAATCAAAGGTCCGCCACCGCCAAGACCACCTTTGAGGTCTTCTTCGTCGATCTTGCCTTTGACAGCAGCCGCACGTTCGGCAGCTTCTGCCTTTTCGGCGGCTTCCGCGGCAGCATGATCTTCTTCTGCCCACTCGACACGCTTTCGAGACAGGCCAATCTTTCGCTCGTCGGTATCGACACGAAGTACTTTGACTTCGATCTCATCACCGACTTTGACGACTTCTTCAGCGTTCTCGACTTTGTGGTCGGCCAATTCCGAGATGTGAAGCAGACCTTCAAGGCCATCTTCCAGCCCGACGAACACACCAAAGTTGGTGATCTTGGTCACCTTACCGCTGATGAGCTGGCCAGCCTGGTACTTGTCCGGAATCGTGGTTTCCCACGGATCGCCTTCAAGCTGCTTGAGGCCAAGGGCAATTCGGCGTCGCTCTTCATCAACCGACAGCACCTTGCACTCGACATCCTGCCCCTTTTCGAGCACTTCGCTCGGGTGGCTGATTTTTCGAGTCCAGGACATGTCGGATACGTGAAGCAATCCGTCGATGCCTTCTTCGAGTTCGATGAACGCACCGTAGTTGGTGAGGTTTCGAACTTTTCCTTTGACCATCTTGTCGACCGGATATCGCTCGACGACATGGGTCCAGGGGTTCTCCTGAGTCTGCTTCATACCCAGCGAGATTTCCTGCTTCTTCTTGTCGATACCAAGAACGACAACGTCGATCTCGTCGCCAATCTGAACCAGTTCGCTTGGATGGCTGACTCGCTTCGTCCACGACATTTCCGAAATGTGGACGAGACCCTCGATACCCTCTTCCAGCTTTACGAAAGCACCATAAGTCATCACGTTGACGACCTGGCCCTTAACCGTATTGTTGACAGGGTACTTGTCTTCGACTTGCTCCCACGGGCTGGCCTCTTTCTGCTTGAGGCCAAGGGCGATCTTGCCCTTTTCGTGGTCGATGTTGAGGATCATGACTTCGATCTCTTCGTCGATCGAAACGATCTCGGAAGGATGACCGACTCGGCCCCAACTCATATCGATGATATGCAACAGGCCGTCGATGCCTCCAAGGTCCACGAACGCACCGAAATCGGCGATGTTCTTGACCACACCCTTGCGGAGTGTGTTGACCTCGAGTTCCTTGAGCAATTTGTCGCGATCTTCCTGTCGCTGCTTTTCAATAAGCGACCGGCGACTGACAACAATGTTGCGACGCGCCTCATCAATCTTGAGGACTTCGCACTCGACCGTGCGGCCGATGTAATCACCGATGTCGGGTGGACGACGAATGTCGACTTGACTGGCCGGCAAGAATACGTTGACTCCGATATCGACGAGCAATCCGCCTTTGATTTTGCGGGTGACGGTACCAGAGACGACCTGGCCTTCTTCGACCGTCTTCATCATCTCCTGCCAGGCGATGATCTTCTCGGCCTTACGCTTGCTGAGCGTAATCATGCCGTAAGGATCGTCGGCACGGCCCATGTTGTCTTCGAGGTCTTCAACAAGGACCTGGAATGTGCTGCCTTCTACAGGCTGTTCTTCGTCTTCGTCCCATTCGTCGAGAGCAATGACGCCTTCGCTCTTGAAGCCAACATCCACAAGCACGTTGCCGTCAGAGATCCGGATGACGCGACCTTCGACGATCTTGTTCAGATCGACATCGGCTCCGCCCTCAAGCGTCGCAAGGCCGGTGGCATCAGCCCCAGCCATGGCGGCCTCGATTTCAGCCGACAAAGCGTCGTCATTTTCGAGGTTTCTAATTAAGTTACGATTTACCATTAAGAGTTTCCATTTGGTGCCAGCGAAGCTGTGCAATTGTGCATTGAACGTCGGCCAACTAGCAGGGCCGTGGGCACCAGAGAGGGGTTAAAGTAATGCCATCGACTGGTGCGGAACGCTCCACACCTACAAAGCCGCTGACGGAAGTCCCGTAGCTTAGCAAAACGATTTCGCAGTCACAACAGCCGGAATGACGGGCTGGCCGGGCCGTAAAACAGCCGCAAAGCACTGTCATATGGGCACTTATCCACCATCAGCCCCACAGTAAGCCGGCGAGATCAGCCGATTCAGGAGCCCAACCCGGTGGCAATTCGCAACCGCAACTCGTTCAGCAGTTCATCGTCACTCATCGTGGCATAATCTTGAGCCAAAATTGGAGGGCCGACGGTAACGGTGACTTTTGCTGGCCGGGGCAGTCGTCGGTCTCGAGGCCATGAAGCGAAAGCCCCGTCAATCGCGACGGGAATCACGGGCACTTTGCTGCGTCTCACCAATGCCAGAAATCCGGGCTTGAAATCCTGTAAGTCGCCGTTGGGAGTCCGCGTGCCCTCCGGAAACATCAGGACCATTTCCTGCCGCTTCAGTCGTCGAAGTGTCTCTTTGATGCCGCCGATCCCCATGCCTTCACGCTGAATCGGAGTCGCATCGAGCGAATGCATGAGAAAACGAAGCACCGGAATCTCAAAGAGAGACTGACGAGCCAGATAATTCATCCGCTGCGGATAGGCGAGGCCGACGAGCACCGGGTCCATGAAGCTCTGATGATTCGAACAAACGAGCCCGCCAAGTTCCGAATCAGGCCAGTTGCCGGTCCCTCGCCGTTTCAGTCGCAGGAAAATAATGGCCAGCGCCCCGCCAAACCAACGCACAAATTCATAGAAGAATCGTTGCCAGAGGGTTCGACGTTTCAAGGAGCTGGTCTCGAAGCCGGGCGGGTTCGCGGGAACGGTGGATTCACGGGAACGACGGGAACGGTCAAAGCCGATGATTACAGTCGACTTTGAACAGGCAGTCAAGGACCGGGCATATCAGGACCGGGCATATCAGGCACCGATCAACTGTCGCCAACGTTTTAGCAGCTGCCGGCCATCGGGACTTATGCTGTACCAGGCAACGATATGCCCGCTCGAATACTCAACGCGAATCAAGTCACGTTTTCGCAGCCGGTGAAGGAACGTTCGCAGCGACTCAATCGACGGGTACGCAACGCCTTCTCGCTCCATTTCGGCCTGGAGCGTCATCACGTCACAGTCTTTTTCGTAACGATCCAGCAGCGCCAGAATTACGACAGCCGGTGTGTCTCGACGCGTGATTGGATACTTACTTGCCATCTTTGTCCTCGATTTATCAAACACTCTCATGTTTCGAATTATAAACGCCTAACAATCCGATGACCTCAGTCGTCATCAGGTCGACATTGTAGCCATCGCAACAATGGAATGAAGTGCGGAGTTCCAGTGCGAGGGTAATCCCCAGGAAGGGGCGAACGAGCGACATGGGCTCGCGGCATGGGAGGTGGTTCGCGGTCTGACAGGCGGCTCGCGGCGTGTCGATTGGCTGGCGGCGCGACGGGAGGGCGAGGCTCCGTCCGAGCCGCAGTAGCGTTTTCTGCTCCACCTACCTATCGCAGCCCAATCCCCATCGCGCCGTCCTGCCGACCAGCCGACCCGCTACAGCCACACGCGCAATCGACGAAACAAACCGAAACCACAATTCGCGGCTCGGACGGAGCCTCGCCCTCCCGTCGCGCCGCTTACTCTTTCGACAACTCTTTTTTCGGCGACTTTCGGGAATGGCTTAGCAACCACTCGTAGAGTTCTGGATTGTTATACGTCTCGGTCCAGCTGTCATGGCCGACGCCGTCATAGATTGTCAACTTGGCGTCGTTGCCCGCCTTTTTCAACGCAGCAACGATGTCTTCCGAATACTTCACTGGGACGACTTTGTCCGCAGATCCATGGAACGCCCAAATCGGTAGCGATTTTGCCTGATAAGCCGTTACGAACGCATTGCCACCGCCACAGACCGGAGCGACGGCAGCAAATCGGTCCGCACTGTGTGCAACCAGGCTCCACGTCCCAAAACCACCCATGCTCAATCCGGTAACGTAAACGCGATCTTCATCGACCTTGTACTTCTCACACACTTCGTCGAGCAGAGCCGTCAACGAAACCGGCTCCCACCAACTGTCCGCAGGGCACTGAGGCGACACGACGATGAATGGAAACTTCTTTTCCTTTGCGAGTTTCGGCGGCCCGTGAATTTTGACTTTGCTGAGATCGTCGCCTCGCTCCCCCGCACCGTGCAGAAACAACATTACCGGCCACGATTCCTTGTCGTCATAACCTTCTGGTAGGTAAAGCAGGTATTTCAAATCGACTGGAACCGTCTTTTTGACTGATTGCGCGACCTGAGTACCAGCCGCAGGCTGGGCCGCTGCGTCAACATTCCCGTTCGATTCCTGAGCCATCATTTCTCCAGCGCCGGGAAGTGCAAGGCACAACAGGCAGACGATCCACTGCGAAGTCCAAAAATTGCGACGTTTCATTCGAGCTCTTTTATCTCTTCGTTGATTGATAGGCGATTGGATCCGCGATCCCGTTTTCCTCAAACCCACGACGACGCAACAGGCACGCGTCGCAGTTGCCGCACGAGATGCCATCAGCATTGGGATCGTAGCAACTGGTCGTCAATCCATAATCGACATTCAGCTCCAGTCCGCGTTTTACGATCTGCGCTTTGGTCAAGTCGATAAGTGGCGTATGGATTTTGATTGGCTGACCAGTCACCGACGCCTTGGTCGCGAGATTCGCCATCGCTTCGTACGCGGCGATATATTCCGGCCGGCAATCAGGGTAGCCGCTATAGTCCAGTGCATTCACGCCGATAAATATATCGCTGGCCGGAATCGTTTCCGCGAATGCGAGGGCGAAGGAAAGAAAGATGGTATTCCTCGCCGGCACATAAGTCACCGGAATATCGTCACCAAGATCGTCGGCACTTTCGCTTTTGGGTACGGCGACGTCGCTCGTGAGCGCCGATCCTCCAAACGTACGGAGATCGATGTTGCAGATCACATGGTTCTCAATACCAAAGTGGCTGGCAACGGCTCGAGCCGCGTCCAGTTCGACTTCGTGTCGCTGCCCATACCGAAAAGTGATTGCGTGCAGATCGTAACCTTCGGACTGGGCAATCGCGATCGTCGTCGTTGAATCGAGTCCGCCGCTGAGAAGTACGACAGCCGGTTTCTTCGTTTGTTCTTCACTCATCCCGCCATAATATCAATTTCGCAGTCCGAATTCGACGTGGCAGCTGGACGACCGCGGGCTACCAGTCGTAAATATCGCCTTCGAAGCTGCCTTCTGCGACTTTCTTTTTGGCTTCTTTGGCCAAATTGTTGAACGCGGAAATTTGCGGCTGCGTCAACGCCTCGCGAGAAATTTTTCGCAGCACAGCGATCGCCTGCTTCGGCTGATTCGTACGCTTAATCAACACCTGAGCCAGGTTCAGCCGCAACGAAGTCGTTTTTGCAACCGGATATTTCTTGAGCATCCGGGCGATGACCGGAATGGTGGCTTCCCATTCGCCTTCTTGCTGCAACGCGCTCACCAAACCCATCGCGGCACGGCCCGACAGTCGTTCTCCCTCGTCAAACCGGTTCGCAAATTTGAAATACATCGCGACGGCGACTTTCGGGTTTCCCGATTCGATCGCATCGGTCAGCGACTGATCCAGCCGCCGGAGCTTGCCGGACTCCTCAGATCTGGCTTCCTTCACTTTGGCCGCTTGCCGATCTCGACGCCGCTTCGACTGACGAAACTTTTGCTCTTCATAAGTCGCGTGATAGAGCGTGAAGTAATCCCAGCCTTCGCAGTCGACAAGTTCCCTTTTGAGCAGAACGGCTCCGACCGGAAAACCAACAATCAGACCGGCGATGTGCAACGCTTCGGAGGACATGCTAAACCCACCCAAAATGAAGAAAGCAATCTGCATAAAAATGTAGAATCCGCCGAACCAAAGGATCGAAAGGCTCAGCGGGCGAGTAAACATTCCCATCAACAATAGACAGTTCATATCATTCTTCGGAGCCCAGAGCACCGCGATACCCAACAACGAAAAGATGACTCCCGATGCACCAAGCGCGCACTCGTCGTTGGCGAACAGGGTGAACATGATCAACTGGACCAGCGCGCCATAAACAACAGCCATTCCCAGATAGAGTCCGGCAAAACGCAACGCGCCGAGCTTTCCTTCAACAACCAGCCCGAATCCCCACAGGAAAAACATGTTTCCGACCAGGTGCATTATCCCGGCGTGCATAAAATTCGTCGTCAGCCACTGGAGCGGATTGATCGTGTCAAATTCCAGCATCAAAAACCGGAACTCTTCAAGCGAAGTCATCGTCACGGCAAATACGGCAATGTTGATCAGGACCAGACCGATCGTGACAAACGGAAAATGATAGACCGGCGCATCGGTGCTATAGGGTATTAGCATCGCATAACCTGTTGGCTCGGAAGGACACTGAATTAGCGTGGATAAGTCGCTGGCTGACGCAATCAGGTCAGTTCACGCTCCACCAGTGTATCCACGATTCAGAAATGTCAAAATCTGATCGGTTAAACGCTTCGCGTACCCGCCAAGCCATGGAAACGGCTGAAAACCCTGGCGTTTGCGCAGATACCCTGACATCTTCGAGCGCCTCAACGTAAAACAGCACTGGAAAATCCAGTGCTGTTCACAGGTTACGCCAAGTTGAATATCGACTAGCGACGGCGACGACGCATCATGCCCGCCATTCCAAGCATCGCGAACAGACCAAGTGAGATGGCCGATGGCTCGGGAACAACTGTCAATGTGATTGTTCCGAGACTATTGTCCGGATCACTTGCGCCCAGGAATCGCTCGATAGGTTCGTTGTTCGGATTAGTAAAGTTCTCAAACAGATTGACGCCGGCAGTTCGCGTCACAAGGCTGACGTTGTCCATTTGGTCATCCGGATTGCCACCTTCAGCATCCG
>CALHZT010000016.1 GCA_938040995.1 uncultured Pirellulaceae bacterium
CCGAGCCGCCAATTTGCCACGTGGATTGATTCGCCGGATTGGAAATGCGCTTCTCGCCGCCAAAATTACGCGATGCAATTGACGGCTTCAGCGGCTCGGACGGAGCCTCGCCCTCCCGGCGGCCGCAACACACATGACAACTGACTCAGATCAGTCAAATCAGGTAACCAAGCCTTTTGTCACCATCATAAAGACATCTTCGAGCGTCGGATCCTTCTCAGAAAAACTGCGAACACCGATCCCAGCCGCCATGAGTTGTCGTAGCAACTCCGCGACACCATCATCGTCGGTTTCAAGCTCAACCATCACCTGCGAGCCAATCACCTCGACGCCTCGGCAATGCGGCGAGCTGCGAACAAGAGACATTCCCTCGTCCATCTTTTCCGTGAACTTGATTTCGACTCGGCGATTTCCGCGAATCCGGCGATACACATCTTCGATAGGGCCGTCCATCAGCAACTGCCCACGCTCAATGATACCGATCGACGTGCAGCAATCGGCGAGCTCCGTCAGAATGTGACTGGAGATCAAAATCGTCTTGCCCATCTGACGCAGCTCTTTGAGAAGCGCCTTCACTTCCAGGCGGGCGCGCGGATCAAGACCACTCGCCGGCTCATCGAGAATCAACACGGGTGGATTGTGTACCAGCGTCTTTGCCAGACATAGCCGCTGCTTCATTCCGCGCGAAAGACCGTTCACAAAATCATCACGCTTGTGAGTCAGGTCAAGCAGCTCCAGCACATCCGAAATCACCTGCTTCCGCTGACTGCGCCCGATTTTGTAAGCGACGGCAAAAAAGTCAAGAAACTCCCACACCTTCATCCCGTCATACACGCCGAAATTGTCGGGCATATAGCCAACGCTTCGGCGTACGTTCATCGGATCTTCGGACACGCTATATCCGTTCACGGTCCCATCGCCGCGACTGGCTTTCAGGAGCGTCGTCAGAAAACGAATCGACGTACTCTTCCCGGCACCGTTCGGCCCAATAAAGCCAAACACCTCGCCTTCATCGATTTTGAGGTTCAACCGCTCGACAGCAGTAAACTCGCCGTAGTCTTTTCCGAAATCAGTTAGTTCAATCATTCGATGTCAATTTCCTCATCTTCATTCGGATCTTTGCGATACTGCGCAAAGTGGTTGGTGTCGACTTGTGGTTTGGCAAAGTCGCGATACTGGAGATGTTCCACAATGAGCGTTCGAAACGTCTTCTGTGTCGCAGCCGGCTCAATCTCCATGCCTTCCATTTCCTGATCGGTCCACCCGAGCAGTCGCGTGTCACCGGGAGCAAACTGAGCCGGATTCAGGCCCAACCGATAAAGCTCGTGCACACTCACGATGCCCTTCCCCACACTTTGCGCCGTGGTCACATCCCTGGCCAGGAACTCAAAAATGTCCTGCCCATAACGTACGTCGGCAAATTCAAGCTTCGCTTCTTCGCCGATTGGCATATCGCCAATGAGTGCAACCTGCAATCGTCCGTCGTCATCACAACGCACAACCATTGCAGATTTCAGGTCCCATGCGGATGAATTGGTCAACGACGCGCCATCGTCTTCACCATCAGCCGATGCCTTGAGTTCGAAACGACCGGCCACGTCGATCATCTGTTCGATGTGCAACATCCCTGTTGAATTGGACAACACTGGATAGCCCGACAGACCGACTCGCTTGTCACGTCGATACGCGACTTGCTGCCGACGACGACGCATCTGCTCCAGCTGATCGGGGCGGGGATCCGTTGAAAATGGCAAAGCAAACGCCTGGTCATCTTCGAATGTCACGGCGTAGTTCGACGTGAGTGACGAATAAACACCGCAATATCTTGTCAAATGAGCGCGATCATATCCGGCATGCATTTCGAGAATTGCGACTTCGGTGCGACTTCGGACAAAACCGATATCCAGCTGAGCCATTTTGACGACTCCCACCGCACCAGCGATCGCGATAAGCGGAGCCGCAAACCATGCCCACTCGACTTTACGGATGACCCGAAAAATCAACCAGTTCACAGGCACCAAACAAATCAGGTACCCGAGCAGAATTTTCGCAACAAAATCAGAGTTGGGAATTTCAATTCCCGCGGCATCCTTCAACGAACGTCGCACGGAACTCGCCGCCGCCGTGAAGTCACTCCAACCACCAACGCCCGAAAACGCATCGGTGCGGGTACCGTCCAGCCGGTTGGAAGCCTTGACGATTCTTGGTTTGCCGGTGAAACCCCACAGCTTGGACAGCGCCTGACCTTCCGCAGTACGCGTGTCCTTTGCCAGCTCATTCGCCTTTCGACGAGCTTCGGCGTCGAGTTCGACCTGCTCCTGGTTTGCCTGCGCCCGATTGGCGAATCCACGACCGCTCGCAGTCTGGCGGGGTGCCGTCCGCCGGCCTGTCTCGCCGGCGGCAACCATATCACGTGAAAAGAATCGCAAGTCCGTCGCCAACCGCGCATCTTGCGAGTGCAGTCGAAGGTCACGATCAGCCCACTTTACGGCTCCGAACCCACTCGAATCTTTGTAGAACGTTCGTGCCGGCAGCCGCATCAGGCAACCGTTCAGAAACCCGTCATAATTTTGCCAGTTCACGAACCGCCGTTCCGACATGGGAAACGCAGTCGCCAAAATTCGCCCGCGACCGACGCGTCGTTCGACGACCATCCCAGCCGTCCCTTCGACAGGCTCAGCCGGCGCAACCGGCTCCAGCGGGGTGATCTCAATTTCCGAACCTTCTTTCTTTCCGCCCAGTCGATATTGATCTGGATCGAAATCCAGCCCGCCTTTGGGCATCAGTGACCATTTCTCATTCACCTCGTCGAACTCGTCGTCCGTGATGGCCCGAGCCTTCCCGGTTTTCGCGGGTAGATAATCGGCCAGGAAACTGGATCGCATACTGTCGAGTGACCGCGGGCCGCTAACCAGGAGCTGCCCACCCCAGTGAATCCAGTCAAGCATGGCGGCTTGTTGATCTTCATCAAGCGTATCAGGCAGCAAATCGTCCCAGATAATGTAGGCAATCGAAGTCCACGCGAGCGCGTTGTTCGGCAACGGTAACAAGCGCCCTTCTTCCGGCTCATGCAGAGTCACAACATAATTTTCCTGCAGCCCGTCCATCGCCCATTCATCGTACGGCGGCTTGATCGTCTCGGCGGCTCGCAAAAAACCGTAGCTATCGGGATTCTTCGCCAACACTACCAGATGGTACTGATGCGGTTTCAGTCGGGTCGTCGGCGTAATATCCCCGATGACTTCACGACCACTGGACCGGTTGCGAAGCCTGCTGAGCACCTGAACGGTGCGACGATTCTTTCCGGCGGGCACCGAAATAAAGATGGGAACTTCGAGATCCTTGGACTGTTCCTTCGGCAATGAAGCCGGGCGAATCGATGTCACCGAGTATGGCGACTTTTGCAAATCCATGGACAGAAGATTGCGATCCACACATTCCGCACTCAGCTCGCCATTAAAGTCAAAGTTGTTTGCCTTTGCGCGATAGCGAACGTGAACCCAGTGTCCCGGCTTTGCCGTGACTGGCTGACGACTGCGGGCGATATTGGGATTCTCTTTCTCAATCTTTGTCTTTTCTTCCTCCGTCATTTCCGTACCGTCGAAGGTCTCCGAATCTTCTTCGACTGGATTGGATCCGGGAAGAATACTCGACTGCATCGGCTCGAAATCATCTTTGGGCTTTTCCTTTTCGAGCTCTTCTTCCTCCTTGCGTTTCTCCTCTTCGGTTTTCTGCTTTTTCGTAAACGCATCGCGACAGCCGCTACATCCCGTAACGGAAACCATCACGGGAAGGCCGATCCAGAGAATCAACAGCCAGCAAAGCAGTCGACTGGAAGCATGAGGTTGGGAGGAGTGATGCTGACTGCCTGAACAGCCACCGGGAGGATTCAGTTTTCTTGCCATCGACTACCCGCTTCGAGAAGGTCGCCACGCGATCGTTGCCCAACGATACGTTCTGATGCGTTACGACCAGGCCCAGGAAGCCGTTCTTACGAAAAAAACGCCGTCCCAGTTCGACTTTAGTTTACGAGGCTCAGTCTCTTTTCGAAAGTCGCCGGGAAATATTGCGGAAATTGAGCGCCGGTTTGACATGGAATTGGCTAAACGTTGGCGCACGAAGCAGATTCGCCACAATTCAGGCTGACCTTTGAGACAGGTGCGTGGTCGCCAGACGCTAATACTGCTCAATCGAGCGAAGCTCGTTGGCGAGCCGGCTGCGTAAGCTGCCGGGTGTTCGAGGATGGAGGGGCTTATTGCTACAGAACACGATGCAGGCTCAACGGTCGATTGCAGATTCAAAGATCGTGCTCCCACCCGGCAGCTCACGCAGCCGGC
>CALHZT010000017.1 GCA_938040995.1 uncultured Pirellulaceae bacterium
CCTTGAGTGGATAACGACGATTGAGGATAGTTTTGAGTAGCATCCGGCTGAGCTTGCGTTTTTGTTTTGAACAAACTCAATTTACGTGAGATTTAGCCGGATGTGTTTTTGAAAACAAAAGAAGATGCCGCGAGCCCATTCCGCGTCGCCATCGTTCGGCCTGCGCAGCAACTTGAGGCCGGACGATGGCGATGTGGAACGGGCGGCCCATTCTGAAGAGCTTGAGTGAGGATGCACTATCCTCTCAAATTACCCACTCATTCCGTGTGTGAGCCCTAAATTCGAGTGCAGTCCATTGAGAAACGTCTTGCGCTTACCCAGTTTCTGCCCGGTATCATTGTTCATGGGAGCGACGCCGGCAAGCTTGGCGATTTCGCTACGGTTGAGTTCGCCGAGCTCCGTGAACGGTTACATTTCCAGTAACCCGGATACCGCGTAGGCATGGGCAAGTGGTGGAACGGGCCACTACGTTTTAGAAGGTCGCGCGTTGCGGGCAGAACGTTTGGCGGGCGAATACGTTTCGCGGAACGAGCTTCCAATTGCCGGCACTGCGCGGCGTTGACCTTTGCCAGATTGAGAACCATCCGGCCGCTGGTACCAGCCTACAATCAGTGGTTCCTACGCGGCCTTGGCGATTCCCAAGTTCCGCCGGGCCGTGTCCCACCAACCTGGTCGATCCAGACTGTGGTAAGCATTCTCCGTTGGCAGCTTGTCGGAAAGATATGCGTGCGCTGCCGGAAGGTTGTGGTACGGAATGGTAGGAAACAGGTGATGCAGCGCGTGAAAGCGAATCGTGAACGGAAAGAACAACCAGGTCAAAAAGTCGTTCTTGCTGTAGTTGCAGGAATCGAGAACATGATCCGCCATCGTCATTTGATCCCCGTCACTTTCGAAATGATGATCGGCAAGAAAACGCATCTGGTTACAAATCAGAATCGTCATCGCAATCAGATACATCTGCGGAATGCGAGTCCAATGGGCGACTCCGCTGATCACGCCAATCGGAATCATCCAGGCTCGCAGGCAGCTCAATAGCTCGATAATGAAAAACGACTTGCGATCCAGTCGGCTGGTATTGCGTTCGTATTTCCAGTTCAGTGTGAACGAAGACATCCGGCTGAGCGTGAATTCCCGCCAGGCCGGGTTCAGCCATGAAATCGGCGCGAACAGAAAACGGCAAAGGACAAGCACCGGATAGATCGCGAGTAAACCAACGTAGAACAAAATCCCACCAAGCGTTTCCGGATTAAAATAGTTCATCGCGTACTCGGGATCCTGTGGCGTTCCGTAATAGCGACCCGTGTGATGATCCCGGTGATGGGCAGTGAAGAAGGTTGATGGAAAGAGAACTGGAATACCCAGCAGCAGGTTCCACGCGACTTTGAATCCGACCAGTTGTTTCTCGTGCAGGTGCGAAACTTCATGCACCATCGAACTGCAGCGGTACAACCAGAAGACAGTGAACGGAAAGGCAACCAGTTTCAGCAGCGGTTGAGCCGCCATGGTGCACGTAAGAAAGACGGTGGCCGATGTGTAGGCGCAGGCAACGCACAGCAGAAAATCAATCCAGTATTTCTTCGCGTCGATCTCGAAAAAATCAACGGGCGAATCCTTGATAGCCAATCGGGCATCATGTACCCAATCGTGAGTTACAGAACTCATAAAGTGCCTTTGTGCGAGGTTGCTTCGGTCGTCGATGGGAAGCGCACAAAGGGCGGCAAGCGTCTCAACGACTTGCCCCGTTCTTTGCGAGAAGAGCCAGCGAATTCGCGAAAAGAAAGATGAGCCGCGACTGTAGTCCGATCCGCCATCCAGAACAAGCGATTTTTAACGACACTTTCAGGGGGTTTGCTGCCGTTCAGACCTGATACCGCCTGAAAGCCACCGGTCGCCAGCATCTTTGCCAGCTGCAACAAGAATCAAACCAGGATCAAACGACTCGTAATCGCTCTTTGTTCAGTCGCTGGACGATAAATTCCATCGCCAATCCGGCACCGCGTTGCACATACGGTTTTCGCCGGCCAAACAACCCTTTCACTGCCGTTGTATCGCTCTCAAACGGGACGCCAGTCGCATTCAGCTTCATGCGCAATCGGTCGACGGCATTGAACACGTGCCAGTCATCAGGGTCACAACAGAAGAATTGATGCCGGGGCCAGTTCAGCGGATGGATATGCAGCAGCGCCGTATCCTGGCGGGCCCGTTCGACTTCTTCGTACATCGCGTAGAGGACCTCATCACCATCAAGAATATGCCGTTGGTAATCGAGATCAGGATTAATTGCCGCCACCACCGGAAACAGGTTCGGATGCTTGTACGAGATTCGCAGCGCTCCCTGACCACCCATACCAACACCAAGCAGGCCAAGTCGCGGGGCCTCTGTTCCGACAACCCTACCAGCTGCCTGCCCAAAGACTGCGCTGCTTTCATTGAATTGCTTTCACTGAATTGCCAGCTGGTGGACACAAAACCCACATTCGCTAGCTAGTCTAGTTAATCGCACTCCAAACCAGGAAGCCTACGGCCACGATGGAGGTCAACGTTGCACCTCGTCTTGTCCAGTTCGAGTTGGACGACATCGCTGGTGCCGGTGAAATTTTTGCGTGACGAGGGACGAATTTCGTATATGAATTCGTGTTGTCAAAACTTACCGTTTGTCGCTCATAGTTCTCGCTGAGCCAACGGCCAATCTTGTCCATTTCGATTCTCCGATAACCAAAAAGAAATAACTCTCCTGGTATCGAAAGCCGCGAAGCCAGCAAAAGCGCACTCGAGTCGTGCAAGTAAGTGCACCACTCGCAACATTCGGCGTCAGTGATGACTAATCGACTCAGGTTCAAACGACCTTGAACTGTCACCCTTCACCGGGCCATTCAGGATTTCTGTAACTCCCCTATCCTTTCGATCAAAAATCGAAAAAGTCAGTGCGCAGCACACAAAAGGACGGCTTCTATCTCGAGAGGGCCCTTGCTCAGCAGCGTGCCGAGTCAGCGTCTATGGAAATCTGACCTTTTGAGAAACATGTCCCGCGCATTGAACTGGGAATTGATGTCGAAACTGGAACTCTACTTCTACGACGATGCCGGTCGAACCGCCGTGTTGGCGGGATCGGACGGGCAGTACACCCTCGAAGTCACACGCCGCTCCGAATCCAACACAGGAGCGACTTCCAGCGACTCAATCGCACCTAAAATCGGTCAACCGACGCAACATTGGCGGATCGAGGTTCTCTTTCAGCCTACGAATGAGACTGGATTACCCGTGGGCACACCCATCGTGATCCTTAACGAACTTGCCGATGTCGACATCCAGCCAGGGCGGGAGTTTGCGTTCGTAGCACTTCCCAATGGAATGCAACCGGATGTCATCGCCCATTGTCACGTGAGAGTGTCGACCGTCCAAATCGACGACACAATCTACCCGGATCTGGCTGCCGGGCATTGATGCCTGAGCCCGATATCAGTTGATAGTTCGGTGCCTTGACGTAGCCCCTGGAATGCTTCTACTTGATAGCATGAACATTGCACTTCAGGACTGCAGCGCCCCATGGGTAACGGACGCACCGACACACCAGGCTACAGTACTAAAAGACCATTGGTTGCGTGCCGAGTGCACCGCGCTAACGTGGGCTCGTCAAGCCTTTCAAATTGGCAACGAGGAAATTGACGGGAACCACCTGACCGAACTGTCTTCCCACCTTCTACCGCTGGTGTTCGATACCGGGATTCATCAACGGCTGGCAAGTTTTGTAGAAGGTCAGGCTAAGCGAGCCACTCGTGGCGAGAAATTGCGTCAACGCGCGATGGATCAACTCTCGGGCATGATTCATGCCATTCTCGCAACAGCAGCGCTTCGCGGCGTTAAGCAAATTGAACCAACCACGGAAGAATTTGACAAAAGCTCAGCAGCCACAGCAACGCTCAATCTTGAATTTCGTGAACAGGCCAGACAATGCATCGACGCCTATCGACGAGCCTGGGGGCAACTTGACCAGACACCATGGCAACCACGAAAGGGTTCCGGATTTCAATCGACTCAATCGAAAAGCCAGACTGACGAGTCAGTTGATACGGATCAAAAAGAAGTAACAGTTGGCGACTGGTGGCAGGACGCCGAATCGCAACTCACCGATCTTGACATCAGCAACAGTGATTATTTGGTCCTTCGACGTCTGGTGACTTACCTCCTTGGTCACAGCGAACTCGACGAAAATAAACACCCTTTAAAAACCGTCCTTGTCGATATTTTTGACAAAGGACACGTTCGAGATGCGTGGATTGACGTGTCCCGGGAAACTCTACTGTCAGCGTATATCGACCCTGTTTCGACGGGCCTGACAACCTTCGACGACAACTTGATCAACAGCCTGAAATGGGCGTGGAAGAACAGTTGTACGGAATTGCAAACTCAGATTAGCAATGCAGACGACAAAATTTCAACAGCCGCCGTGGTTAGAGTTCGCATGCCGTCCACGGAGCTCTTTTTGCTGGAAGGTGACTCTGCCAGTGGGCTGCTGTCTTGCGGAATCCTGCTGGCCGCCAAAAAGAAACCAACCTGGATCGATCCCGATTTGACCATTTCGGCCGCCGTCGTGGACGTCGATGGAAACCTGGGGCCAGTCGGCGGAATAAAGCCCAAGATCGAAGCCTTCAGTGCCGCGGGTGGGCGTCGCATGGTGATTCATCCCGACAACTGGGAAGAAGCCGCACCAATTGCAAAGAAGTGCCATGTTCGGCTGCTGACGGCTACCGCGCTACAATCCGCACTTGCCCATTCAACCGAAGCCTCATGGAAGTATTATGCAATCGAATCCTGGTGTATGCACACGGTTAAGAACTGGGATCGGCTTACCTCAACACCGCCCGAGGGTAACGATGATGATTCACGCTTGTACCATTACGTGCCTCACCATTATTCGTGGTTAAAGGATGGATGTGAACCATCAGAATCGAGCGCACTGCCTGCCAAAAACAATCAATCTGGCGAACCGGAAAAAGCCGACAACCACTTCCAACCTGTCGCTGCCCCGGACGACGATGAATCGGCAGAACTAACCAAACTGCTTCTGGAACATCGGTACGTCTGCCTGGCGGAGGACTCCGGAGCGGGCAAGTCGGTTTTCACACAACGAGTCCAGGCCTTTCTTTCCACCCCGGAAGTATGGCATACGTTTTTTGGCGGTCGCCCCGTACTGTCTTTGCGTTTCGAAGCTGGTCGTTCCGCCTGGCCTGCGGATTTTGCAAAAGGGGGATTGCAGCAGGCGATCGCCACCGAAATTGCACCATTCGTCGATGAAAGAAATGTCGATGAACTGTCCAGCTGGATTTTGGAAACTGGCCGGGTGTGCCTGATTCTTGATGCTCTGGACCAACTGAGCAACGATGAACTGATTCAATCGCTCTGCGAATTTCTGGCAACCAATAAGAAAAATGCACACCCTTGCCGCGTCATTCTCACCGGACGCCTCAAGGCGATTCTGGAATCGAAACGACTGATGTCAGCCGCTCCCTGGAAACATGGACGGGTGGACGGATTCTCGATCCAACAGCAGTATGAACTTCTTAACCGGCGGCACCCGAAAATTCTTCCAGACATTGAAGATCCCACGGAACCCGATGCCATTAGGTCGGCCTTTGAAGCCCATCTGGTGTCGAGTTACGACGACGCAGCAGACCTGCTGCAGGTTCCAGTTATCCTCAGCCTGATTCGCGAGCTTTATGCGGATCGTATCTGGCGAGGCAACCAGGGCAAGCTTCAGCCGTTTCGCAATCGGGCGGAACTCTACGTTCAGGTTCACGAAAAACTGCTGACATCTGCCTGGAGCAAGAACACTGGCACAGAACCGCCCGTCGAAAAGAGTATTCGTTGGGGGCAGATTCTGGGGGCAGTCAGCTATCAAATGATGCTCGACAAGAACCTGGGGTACTCCGTCACGGGGAAACGTGCTGTTGGAAACTTGAAGATCAAAGTTAAAAAGCGCGTATCTCCGGAGATTACGGCCGAGGATTGGGAGGAGATTGAGCAACTCTCCCTGTGGACACGACGCAGCACCATCGAATCAGCTGGCGAGGATTCCTGGGGATTCAAACACCGGGGCATGATGGAGTTTTATTGCGGTTTACACCTGGCGGCAAATTCGCAACCTGAATGGCGGCGGGTACAGACCGACGACGATGGTAAGGAGATTGATCTTCGTTGTGGCGATGCGGATTTGCCAGCGACGATTCACGACCGCGAATGGTATTGGCCTTGGCGTTTTGCCGCAGAAATGACCGATGAACAGATCATTGGAAGCGAACCCATCCTGGCGGCGTCAATGGCAGAGCTCTTCCACCATCGACACGACCAGCGTCGCCCCACCGAATTGATCTACCGCTTTTGGCATCGATTGGAGGTCGATCTTTTTCTACTGCGTCAACTGGGTTTACGTCAGCCACAAGAGGGCTCGATCACGGACGAGATGCTGCTCGACGACGGTCGCAAACGCGTTCTTCCCGATGCCAGTCTGCTACTGTCGGTATTCCGGCAGGGTCATCTCGCCGATGGAACCAGGGTCCCGATCGACGACCATCCGGAGCTGAAAGAATTCAAAAACACATTTTGCCGCTGCCCGCCGGAGGGGAAGGAAATCGTTAGTTGGATGGGGGGAAAAGAAATCGAGACCCCTTACTTCGATGAGAAACCTCGCCACAAGGTAAGGTTACCTGCATTCGAACTATCGGATGCACCAGTCACGCGCGCTCTGTTTCGCAGTTTTGACCCTTCCTGGGAAATCAGATTCCTGGATTGGAGCGAATTCCCCAAATCGGACGACGGTCCCGCGAATTTCGTCAACTGGTATGATGCCTTTTGTTTCGCAAAGCTTCTTGGAGAACACTATGGCCTGCCGGATGAATGCCAATGGGAAGCTGGCTGTCGGGCGGACACCGAATCCGCATACTGGTTTGGAGACAATTCGGAACTCCTTTCGAACCATGCCTGGACGGGATCCAACGCAAAAGGCCCTGAAAGCGTAAGAGCAAAGGAACATTTCAACGATTGGGGGCTGTCCGACATGCACGGTAACGTGTGGGAGTGGACATGGGATTGGTACTCGGAAGCCTGGTACCGAACTCAAACATCTAACATCGGCGACATTCGCGAAGAGGATAGCGGGCCCCCACGCGGCTCTTCTCGCGTTTGCCGGGGCGGGTCGTGGGCTGACCTCAATCCCAGGGTCTTGCGCTCCGGTTTCCGCAACTACGGCAGACCCGATGATCACTACGGCCTTGTTGGATTTCGAGTATGTCGTCGTTTCGTCGCGTGTCCCAATCGTCCTTAGCACTCTGAGATCCTGCAATCTGATATCTGCCCCTCTGACCTCTGGCGAAGGCGCAGCCTTCGCGCAAAAATTTTCCTGGGAGATTGACACATGGCATCAGCCAATACACCCCTCTTTGTAAAAACGCATGATTTTACGGTGTGGATGTTCACCCATACGCAGCGATTCCCGAAAAACTTTCGTCAAAGTTATACCCTTCGCCTCGAAAACGCATGTCTGCAGTTCGAGGAAGATATTGTGATCGCCAATCAACTGCGAGCAGAACGGCGAATTGCCCAGTTGGAATTGGCAGATGCCCGTCTGGCCACACTGCGAAATTTGCTTCGTTACACGCTTGATTTCCGTCTACTGGGTAGTCGGCAATTCGAATTTGCTGCAAAATCTGTCGATGAGCTTGGGCGTCTATTGGGCGCGTGGCTCAAGGTGACGAACCGCTAACACGCGGCTCTTCTCGCGTTTGCCGGGGCGGGTCGTGGGCTAACAACAATCCCAGGAACTTACGCTCCGGTTACCGCAACAACAACAGACCCGATAATCACAACAACAATGTTGGATTTCGAGTATGTCGTCGTTTCGTCGCGTGTCCCAACCGTCATCAACCCCGCCCGATGCTGTGGCCTACGACGTGTACACCCAGCCTGCGCCAAGAGGACGATACGGTTTGTTTCCAGAGTGGTGTAACGCCGCCAAAGCCGCGGAGCGGGGGATAACTTCATTCTGGAAGCTATCTCCCGCATTTTTTTTCAGGACCTGAACCATTCCCCGACAATACGCACAACTTTGGAGCAAGGTCCATCACTGGGACAATTTGTTGCTGGCCTATCGACGATGTCGTCGACGCAAGCGATGCAAATTTGCTGCTGCTGACTTCCACGAAAACTGGGAATCCAACCTTATTGAAATCCAGCAGGCCCTCGAGTCCGGTGGCTATACACCGGGGAAATATCATCACTTCCAGGTTTTTGAGCCCAAGAAAAGAAAAATCAGTGCCGCGCCTTTTCTGGATCGCGTCGTACATCACGCCCTTGTAAACATCCTTGAGCCAGTTTTTGAGCGACGGTTCATTTTTGATAGTTATGCTTGCCGCCGTGGAAAAGGGACACATCGAGCCATATTGCGTGCCCAGTCATATATGCGGCAGCATCCCTTTTATTTGAAAACCGACATTGTGAAGTTTTTTCCCAATGTCGATCACAAAGTGCTGATGTCGGTTATTGGCAATACGGTATGTGATGAAAGCGTTCTGGCGCTCGTCAGGATTATCCTCAAAAGCGGTGTGGGCATTCATGACGACGTTGCGCCATGTCGGTTGTACCCCGGTGATGACCTTCTGTCGCTCACGCGACCTCGTGGATTACCGATTGGGAATCTCACCAGTCAGTTCTTCGCCAACGTCTTACTCGACCCAATCGATCATTTCATCAAGGAGCAACTTCGGGTCCCGGGCTACGTACGTTACGCAGACGACCTTCTGCTCTTTGGACCATCAAAATCATTTCTGTGGGACACCCACACGCAGCTTGTGGAAAAATTTGGCAATTTTCGATTGTCCCTACACCCAAACAAGACGGTCCTCAACCCAACCTGGCGAAAAATGAACTACCTTGGGTTTTCTGTTTCTACAAACGGACGAAGGCTGACGCAAGACGCCCTCCGACGATGGAATCGGCGACTGCGAAAACAAAAGTGGCTCGCGAAGCGGGGCAAACTGGCGCCGCAAGATGTGTCACGGTCGCTGAACGCGTGGTCGGCTCACGCCGACTTTGCCAATACCATTGGTGTTCGCAAAGCACTGTTTCACCGAACGGCGGTTACGTACTGCGCCCCAGAACAAGGGACGATAGAGGCAAAGTCCCCGGATGATGATGTTAAAAGGTGATACTAAATCACGCCAAGTCTTTTGCGCGAAGGCTGCGCCTTCACCAGAGGTCAGATAACAGATTGCAGGATCTCAGAGTGCTAAGGACGATTGGGACACGCGACGAAACGACGACATACTGGCAAGCTGGTTCATTGCGGCAGGCCGCCCATTGCTGGCCGAATTCCGAAATTCGTAATCGGTCGCGTCAAAATGCCAATCTAATGAATAGTGTCGATTGAGTCGGGTTCACCATCATCCGGACTGGATAGCGCGGTGGCATTCAACAATTGGTCAGTCGCGGCGAAAATTTGAAATGGTAAAAATTCCTCAATAGCATGACTTAACAATTGCCAACGCGGGTCCTCATCAACGAGAGCACTCCAGGCTGAGCCGCGAAAGAACTGCTTTAGCTCATTCGTTGGTCGTGACACGCCATCCCGAATCATTCGTTTGGCATCGCGAATTGCGTCGAATGCAACAAGTCTGTCGCGTGCCAACAATCGTCGCGATTCCTTCGCAACCCGTTTCGGATCGGTGTTCCCTTTCAGTGCGGTACCGATGGCTCGCAGAATTTCAATGGCGTCGGTCATGCTCTAAATATACCGCCTCGATTCCCGTGGCGTGAAGCGGTAGCGCGTTCGCAATTCCGTTTGACGATGGAACCGTAAATGGTAGCCCGTCGTGTGTTCCAGATGGTTTGCGCGTGGGGCACGATTGGAGCGTTGACCTTGTAGGCCAATTCCTTTGTAAGCCAATTCGAAGGAGCTCGCGCACCATCCATTGCACAGAATTACAAAAAATGTGCATTCACCCTGATTTTCGCATTCTCCTATGGTTCACCAGTGCGCAGCGCTCCCTGCCATGGCTATTCCAGTTGTGACGAAACGGTTTGTCACGTCACTTTTTCACGGGACTCAAGCACAGGAGCGAGATAATGTCGCACGAAAATCAGAAACTCAATTCGCAGCAATCCAGGCAGCCGGAAGAGCGTACGCCTCGAAAGCAAGAACCCGGCACTCAACCAGGGAATTCAGATTCCAACAGTCAACGGAATCAGAAACCAGCGTCGGCCCCAAAGAACAATTCACGGTCGAACGGTAATCGAGTGCCTAATCCGCCACCGCGACGATTGGCAACAGAGAACGAGGCAAATCAATCGACCTTGATGGCCTACACACGTAAAAAGATCATGGCTTTGGCCATGGCAGTTGGAAACTTCCTGCGTGAAGTCGCCGATATTGCCGCAACAGATACGGCTGCGCGGCAAAAGGGCGAACGTGCGAAGTGCATGCGAGAGCGACAATCGGCGAATGATCGAAAAGCTGCCGCACAGGCGAGATTTGAAAAAGCACGGCATCAGGAAAGCCAGCAGCCCCCCCGCATCGCTGAGGGCCGCACTCGCCAGCCGGGGATTATCGATCGTTTTGTCGACTTGCTGATGGTATTGACGTTATTCGGGGTACTGTTTGTTGAGAACGGAGCCGCAGCGCAATTGCTTCAGAGCATCGCGGCATTAGGTGTCACCGACCTGGCAACGGCCCGTACAATCATGATTACGCCGATCGGTATCGGATTTGCGTTCGTGCTGGCAAAGCGACTGATGCCATGGCGGCTGCAGCGTCGCATCGTTCTGGTTGCCAGTGCCATCCTCGTTACGAGCTTCAGCATCTGGGTTTACGATTTTGCCTCACAGGTTGGACAGGCAGAAGTCGCGGCCAACGCCGGTTTCAGCGAATCTGGTGAGGAGGGAACGCCACCTTGGCTGATGTTTGGAGCGATGGTTGCCATGATGGCCACCTCGTCATTCCTGGGTCACGCCGGCCTGGAATCCTTCTCTGGTCGATTGAACAATTGGGTAACCAACGCGGCACACCAGCAGGCCGTCGATGACATGATGGCCGCTGAGCTTGAGATCAAGACCATCGATAAGGAACTCGCAGAGATTGACCGCAGGATGGAAGTGTTGGCCGACGAGAAGAAACAAGCCGTGGCTACCGCAATCGCCTTGTACAAGTCGATTAAGCATGCGGCGAACTTCCTGCTGATGGCGACGATCGTGTTGACGTTGATTGGTTGCTCTAGTCCAAATGGCTCGTCCAACGGACCTTTCAAGGCAGCTAGTAGTCAGTCGGGTGTGTCTCCCGAGCACCGCGTCATTGCGATTTCGCCCAATCTTCCGGAAACCGAATTTAAGGCGGTTAACCAGTCTCTCAACCAATCATACGACTGGTTATTGCGGAACGCGGCCATTGGTAGCACGCTGATTATTGTCGACGCCTGGGAAGGTGCTGTTATTGCCCGGCTGGAAGCCGTCGCCGGCGTCCCGCGAATTCGCAAACAGGCAATGGCGCACGGCGTGGAGTCTGTACGGTCGTACCTGAAGCAGACGAACCACGGCAAGGACGATGGTCGTGTGCATCTCCCACGACTGGTACAGACAATTGCCCAGTTGTCACCGACGCCTGCGGATGTCGCGGTGCTTGGGCAGCCTTTGTTTGTGGCCGAATCCGGTGGGGACGGGTACTTTTCCATGCTGGATGGCAGGTATCCAACGGATGGATGGTTGTTTCAACCGCCGAACGAAAGCCTGTTCTCGGTTGTCGGACGCGAGCGATTGCTTAAAGGGCAGTTTTACCACTTCGGTTGGCACAATAACCGGGCGTTTGCCGACGACAACCATCGGCAAGCCGTCTTGAGGTTCTGGCACCTGTACCTGAAAGAGCAGGGGGGGCTGCTTGTGACGGCTCAACAATCGCTACCGTCGGCCGTTACGTCCAGTGGATTGCGTAACCCCTTGATGCACGGTGTGGCTCGCCGGGATGAGAAGCCTGCCATGGTCAGCGTGGTATTCGACCCAAATGACAATGACGATCAGAAGATCATCCGTAAGTCGCGGGACAACGTGAACATTCGGCGAAACGTCAGTCAAGAACGCAAGAAGAAGGAGCGAACAAACGTCAGCATCAAGCGAACTGGTGGTCATTCCACGCAAAACGAAAGTCGGGATGATGATGTTGAGGTTCGCCAGCGTGACAAATGGGGAAACCGGGTCGGTTCTTCCGCAGACTTGATTGACGATGGCCAAATGCTCGGCAAGAACATCCTGATGGTTCGGTTGTTCAATGATGAGAATGTGCGGCAATCACCACTCTGTGCCACGCTGCGGGAGAAAGGGTACACCGTGTCAATAATGGAAGGCCCACTTCCCTCAGCGGGAAAGTTTGCCAACCGCCTGAACATGATGGACCAGGTCTGGTTGTTTTCATCCAGGGAGTCGCAGGCAATGCCGTCGCAGCATGTCCGGTTGCTGGCAGATCGATACCGCAATGGAAAGCTGTCAATCTGCTGCCTGGCAGAGAACAGTCCCTTTACGGCCCAGGCGACGGCGTTGTTTCGGGAGTTGGCTCCCGGGGCAACGATTTCGGGCGACTACAAGGGCGAACAGCTCCTTCATCGACGAAATCGTAACCAGCCTGGTTTCGTGGAACATCCCGTCTTTCACAACATTGAAACGCTGTGGGAGGGCACCACGATTGCCAATATGAAGGGCGGAGGATTGCAACCAGTTTGCTTCGCGTCCAATGGCCAGCCGCTGATTGCCACGTTGGAAAACGGCCAATCACGATTCGTCGTCCACGGTGGCTGGACATCGTTTTACAAACAATTCTGGCAGGACGCGGGGGTCAAGCGACTGGCGGTGAACGTGGCCGGATGGTTGAGTGGCGTATCGAATGGCAAGCAGTTGGCGTCGGTGGCGGCTGACTCCCGACACTAACGGCAACTGAGGAAGCCGAACGCCAAAACAGGCTGCCAGGGAATACTCTCTGGCAGCCTGTCTTTTATTGAACTGAAATCCAGAGTAGGCGGCCCGGGAAATCGGCTTTGCCATCACCACGCTGAATTGTTCCCACTTCAACCACCCATTTCGGCGTCCAAATCAGCCTGTCGCACCTCGATTCCTGATTTGTTTTGCCTTCCTTCCAAACCACTCGTGCGCATCCCCCGCCACGATGGCTTCTTTTTTGGGCACAAATTCCAGACAAAGGAGTGATGAGATGACGAAGCGAGTTGCATTTGTACACGGCGTGGGAAATCACCCTGAACGTGGCAGGCTCAACGAACATTGTCGCGAAATGCTGGCCAAGTGTCTTCGCGAAGATTTTGGAAAAGCCGCCAGTCCCAGTGTCGATTCTCTTTATTGGTGCGACATTGCCAATCGCGAGTTGGGCCGCGAGGATTTTGAAGGATTCTGCGTGGACCAGATCTGCCGTGTATTGGCAGCCAGGCGACTTGCCGTTCGTTCCTCGTGGTCCAGGTATCTGCGGTCGGTTGTTGGCAGGGCATTGATCGGGTCACTGGAGCTTGTCAGTTGGACGCCCACACTGGCTGGTATGATGATGCCGGAGTTGGGTCGCTTCCTGGCCGCTGATGAATTCGCAACAATGGTGCGCCGACGTGTTCGTGAGCCACTCCAGCAATATCTGGAGCAGGGCGACGAAGTCCTTGTCCTTGCACACTCTTGGGGCTCCGTGATCGCCTACGAATCGCTCGTCGAATTGACTCAGACGTACCGCGGCCCAAATCGTATCCAGTCGTTTATCACGATGGGCAGTCCCATTGCCGTTGAATCGGTGAAGCATCGGCTTCTGAACTGGAAGAATCCAGAAAGCCGCTTCCCCCGGCTAATTAAGGAGTGGCACAATATCGCCGATCCTACAGACGAAGTCAGCCATGACCCCACGGTCTCCGATGACTTTCACGATATGCAAACGACTGGTGCCATCGAGATGATCTCGGATCACCTGATCCAGAATCCGGCTAGAGCAGTAACCGGCGATCCGCACGATTTGACGGGATATCTCACACATCCTGTCACCGTAAGGCTGGTCGAAGACTTCCTGCGGAACTAGCCAAACGGTTTGCAAAATTTTTGCGCGAAGGCTGCGCCTTCGCCAGAGAAACAGAGGTCAGAGCGGCAGATATCAGATTGCAGGACCTCAGAGTGCTAAGGACGATTGGGACACGCGACGAAACGACGACATACTCGAAATCCAACATCGCGGCTGAGATTATCGGGTCTGCGGTTGAAGCGGTAACCGGAGCGTAAGACCCTGGGACTGAAGCGAGCCCACGACCCGCCCCGGCAAACGCGAGAAGAGCCGCGTAACGGGGCGATCACTTCGTGCCCGTATATCAACGTTCTGCTCCGTTCCCCAACTTCCTCCTGGTTTTCTGTCCAGTCGTCGCGATACTCGCTCGACGTCCATTCCCACATATTGCCAATCGTATGCTGCAAATCGAAAGGATTCGCATATTTTTTATCGGGTGATTCGCTACGACCCAACGAACGGCTTGCGCTGTGGTGACACCGGTCTTCTTCCAGACCACCATTCCACCAACGCGGCCACGAGGTGCCACCTCGGGTGAAGAATTCTCGCTCGCTTTCACTCGGCAAGCAATAGATAAAGTTTTCAGAACAATCACAACAGGCAAGCCAGATGCCAGAATAGAAATCCGCTGCGTGCCAGGTCACACGGTGAACTGGTTGGTCGTCGGAACGACTGCGCCCATCGCGGCTGAAGAAATGAGAAGGATCGAATAACTCGTACTCGGCATTCGATACACCAAATTTCATCACATCGAGTTTTGGCACCAGGACTAGACGGGCAGGCTTCTCGTCATCCCAAGCTTCATGGTCCGAATCGTCGGACCCCATCCGGTAAACCCAACCTTCATGGCCCTCAGGAGCGGGAAACAGGTTGTCTGCCGATGCCATGTCAAACTCCGGCGAAGGGCAGGGCAGAAACAACTGCAGGAGGTTGCCGAACACGTCAAGCTCCGAAGCGCCAAGTTCACCAATAAAACCAGCGCCGAGCGATTGCTGCGCACTCTCCGGCAGCAAGTCCCAGGCGGAACGTACCGTCTGGCTGTCTCGATAGCGACGATCAAGGTGTGAACCCAAAACACGGACGAATTCTTCGGCGTTATCGTTTTCGGGCCTCTCCGTTGCTCCCATTCCTTTATACCGCAAGTCGTCTCGTACCAGCCACCGACAGACATCTACCCACGGGCAGGGGACGGTTGCACCAGTCGTATCATCGGTTTGCCCAAAATGGTCTTCTCGTATCGCGTCCGCCAAAGTGAACGTGCCACCATAGGCGATCAGCTCGGCAGCAAGACGGTCCCTTTTTTCAACTGCCTTGGTTAGTTTTGTGCCACTCGCTTTCTTTGTCAGTTCTTTCTTTGCGAATTCACTTCGCACCGCCGCATCCAGTCGTGACAACGCAAAGCGAAAGACCCAACGCCATTGTTCGCGAGGCGATTTTGAAATCTCGTGGGTTGCTTCAGGATCGTCCCACGCATGGCCTTCGCGGGCACGAGTTCGCGCTGCGACCATGTCCAGAATCCCACTCAGTTCGAAGCGCAATTCGTCCGGAGAAAGATAATCCGCCAGCCAGACGCCCGCAAAATATTCCGCGAAAGAGAGGTGACGCCATTGAAGGGAATCATTCTCCTCTTCCAAAGGGCCGCCGAGCAGGACGCCATTCTGTTTGAGCGTCTCTGCCATTTCTGTGGGGGCATTTCTTTCGTGGAGATACTCACTCAGGATTTCTAACGTATCGTCATACTGGTCACCTTCTACAAAACCTTCAAATCCGACATTTCGCAGCATATGCCACGCTACAAAGGCGTGAGCTTTCGTCAGCTTTCTCAGATTGGTCAGCGAGCCCCGACTCTCGCGTGGCACTGAATCCAGGCCCTTGCTCAGAAGACTGTAACTTTTGTTTGACTCGATCGCCTGGTAATACACCCGCTCCCGGTTATAGAGTGAATCGATCTCATCTTCGGGAATGCTCTGGAGCAAGTGCAGCACCATTGGCACCCGAAAAAACTCGTTTTCGACGCTGTTGCCATCCTCGATGCCCAATAACTTGCGGAAATGTTCGGCCTTTTCTTTCGTCAGAAACTCATTGACTTGATCGTCGGTCAACAATCCCACCTGACGCTCGTCCCAGGCTGAGAAACTCGACCGTGAACTCTGGCGGCCAGTAAAGTAGATCGGGCATTGGTCCACATTGCCGTGGCCCTCGAACCACAGCTGAATTTGATCGACTTGCCCACCGGCTTGATCGTGGGCGTCCAGCAGGTAAACCGCTTTGCCGTTGTCGTGGAGGTATTGCAACCAGTCTTGGACATGTTTCTTTTTGGAGCTGTCCAGGTGCTTACCGAACTCACTGGCAAGGTTGTTTCTGAATTTCTCGCTATCGTCCCAGGGGCGGCTTGCCAATTTGTCGCGGCGAATTGGCAAGAGGCCAAATTTCCCTTCGGCGATTTGCTGTTCGAGGTAAATCAAGAGTGTCGATTTTCCCACTCCGGAATCGGCATAGAGAAATAACCTCGCTGGGCCATCGCCGGGCCCATGGAATCGTCCCTCGTTGATTTGGCAAAGTTCGTCATCAGAAATGGGAATCCACTTTTCCTGCTCCGATTGCGACGGTTCAACGTCGCCTTTCGCCCGATCTGGACCCTCTTGTTTAGACTTCAGGATGGGTGACGGAATATAACGCGATTCCGTCGCCGCATTGCATGTTTTGAGCAACGTCTGCCGCGCTTCCTCAGCCAGCCTCTCGTTGACCTGGGCCGTCATGGCCTCGAATAGCGAAAGCTCTTTGTAGGCATCTTCGAAGTCATCAACCGGCACCAGGCGAACTGTTCCAAGTTTGTCATCTGGCGTGTCACGTGGTTGCTTCGAGTGGATTGCAATCCGATTTACCGACTTGACCCGTGCAGCTGTCGCCAAGCCACGAATCTCGTCAGCTAAACACTTCTTGTTTATCTCGCCGACATGATCGATATGAAACGAGGCGGAACGTGGTGTCGCGAATTGAGCAGTTACGGCTGCATTACTGTCCAGCTGTTGATTCTGCCGTAGTGCCCGAAGTGCGCACGCTACTGCGACTTCGCCTGATCTTCCGTCCAAAGTCCTGTCTAACAATTTGCCGGTATTTGCATCCTTCACTTCAACCCACCATCGAATGTCAAAATCGATACCCTTCGTTTGAAACTGGGGTCGTGTTAGATCGTAACCGATGGCGGCCCACCAGCCATTTTGCAATCCCTCCTGAAATTTACGCGTCACCTTCTGGCGGAATCCATTCCATGGATGAGGATAAAATGCTCCGATGCCCTGGTCGATTTTCTCCAGATACAACCGGGCGACGAATCCGAGCGGTTCGTCCTGCTTTGGATTTCTGGTGGCCGACAGTATGTAAGATTGAACTCTGGCTGCAACTTTTTTGGACAAAGTGTCTTCGTAGAGTACGCCTTGCCACCAGTCGGCGAGGATGCACACATAGGGATTCCAGTAGCCACCTGGTGCGGCATCGGCCAACTTGTTGAACAGATCAATTTGCCACTGTTCGGTATCAGAAAAAGGCATTGAGTTGATCGCCGCAGACCTCTGGTAGTTTTCGGCGTTTTCGAATCGATGCCCTTCGCTCTCGTTAAAAAACCACTGAAAATTTGCACGTGCGCTGATCGCGGAATACAGTTTCTCCAGTTGCTCTTCCCCAAGGGCTCCGTGCGGTGGACTAAGAGCGAACTTGCCGAATTGCGTGAGCAAATCGACCCGTTCGTCGCTGTCGCATATTTCTTGCCAAGAGGGCGAGGACAGTTTGGACAGCAGCCTCGCTCGAGGATCGCTGTTGTCTCGTTGGAGTTCCGAACGTGCGTTTCGCAGGGAAGAGAAAAGTTGATTTTCGTCCGAAGCAATAAACTCACTCGCAGACGATATCGATTCAATGGAAGTCATGCTTCTCAAAATGTACGTCTACGCTGCCATGCGACGAGTGACAGCGTAGTGTACATTTTTAAATGAGTTGTTGACGTTTGTGCCGACGAAGGCTAAGCATTGGGATCGGCGGCTTTCAACAGTTTTTGCACGTTCCTGACCCCGGTGCTCAGTCTATCGGCAATCTCGGCGGTGGAAAGTCCATCTTCTGTTAGCCTCAAGACTTGACGCTGCCGTTTAGTCAGTCGGTTCCTGTGTTCCTCGTGTTGTCGCGCCTGGATTTTCTTCTGTCGCGCCTGAATTTCTTTTTCTTCCTGCACCATGAGAGGGTGCGGCGGCTCATCGTACGCAGGCGAGACAGTTTGTAAACCGACTTTTTCAAGCTTGGCATTCTCTGGGAAATGGAAGATGACTTCTTTGCGAAATCTCTTTGAGCCATTCAGGTAAGGAGTGCCATGGATCCAGCTATGCTGGTCGTAGTCGCAACCTGTGATCCTGGTTATTGCCTCGATGATCGTCTCATTCAATATGTCTTCTTCGTTTGATTTGCCGTGCTTGTTCCTGGCTCGACGGCGAATCGAAGGACTTACATCCTCAGTGAACGCGGCCCACGCCCCCTTGTCACCGTTGTGCAAGCTCTCGAGCTGTGCGTGCAATTCAGGGTTGGTCACTCCCCATTGTTCTCTTTTCCCAAGCGCGACAACCCAGACGTTTGCATTCCCCTGGTCTTGTAGTATCAAAGGCTGGATAGGCGATGCAGAGGTCGAACACTGATTGAAGTAGCTTCTGGCAATGTCTCGATCCGCAACATCAAGCAGGTGAAGATCGCCTGGCGATGCCCGGCGGACTCTGAACCTGGCTGAGGAAAAGTCGCGGGCAATTAGATCAAAGGCAGGGTCCAAGTGACCTTGCAGATAGGTGCCGTCACGAGTCAGTTGCACAATTGTGCGAACAGGGGAGAAGTCTTCTTCGTTGATAGGAATAATCTCTACAAGCGCTAGCGCATCATCTTCCTGTTCACGGGGACTGAGGTCGCTTACCTCAAGACGATTCTTCTTCGTGAAGTAGACCACGTCTAACTTGTCATAAGTAGTCCATTGTTGCGGAGGAATTTTCTCTTCATCATGGCCAGAACAAGCCAATGAATACGATTCTTCATCAGCGTCGATATTCTCGAGAGTCTGATGCCTGAAAACACTCCGAGAGACCCGAACTTCGTGGGCATCCTCAGCGACACCTGGAAATTCGAAGCGATATGCATGGATAACGACAACGGAGAGGCCATCTGGCGTTCCCGACGGGAAATTGAATCCATGGGATTCGCGAAGGAGTTCGATCGTTTCCGTTCGCTCATTTCCGTTTTCGAGCCACCTTAATTCTGCCGGCGCAACGGGCAAATCTTGCTGCGAGGTTTTTAGCGAAATGGTGCAGACACGGTAGTTCTGACGGTCACCAAGAATTTCCATCGCAGTGGCAGTTGTCGATTGAGCAGTTGTCGCGGGCAGGGAGGGTTTTATTCCCATTTTGCGTGACAGTTCTACTAACCGCTCTGCCATCGAGGAATCGAGTGCCGCATCGATCTCCATCAGCTTCTGTAATTTAAGTTCGCCCCGAAGGTAATCGCGTAACGTGGAATCGCTGTGCTTGCTCATGTCAGTCTCCCGGTTAGTAGTCATTGTTGATGAAGAATCTCAGCTATATCTACAAGCCGGATAGTTGCTCGTGGCGCACTCCGATTGTCGTATTTCAAAAGAAAAACGTCCAATTCGATGTAAGCTATTATTTGCCAATTACTTAGGGGCGACAGAATCGACATCCCTCGCCGTCGATCCACTCTACGGTGTCAAAATGGGGGCTTTGGCCCGATGGCCAGCTCAACTTTGTCCAGACGCTGGTTCGGAGTGAACCACCCAGCAAATCTAACCAATGCTGAATCGCCGTGTTCACGATCATGCCGTTAAGCGTTACCAAGGATCCTCGTCGCTGTTCATTCCATGTTCGTCGTTGCCCGCGACTCATCGCCCCAACTGGTGCCGAATATTCATAAAGTGCCTGGGATTGGTCATCAACGCCACCGATGCAGCAGACGCAGCCGTCGCCGGGGACGATCAATCGAATGTCACCGATCAACCTCGTCGCATTGCCCTGCTCGACCAGGTCGGTGGCCACGTCGAGATGGACCATGTTCCGGCCAACCGCGACCTGGCTGACCGCGAACCGCGCCGCATCGTTGTCCACGCATGTTACCAGTAGGTCCGATCGACGCTGCAGGATTTCGAGGCTGTCCTGGGTCGTTCGCTCGATCTGCGATATCAGGATGTTGGGGCGAAACGCTCGCAGCCGCTCGGCAACCGCGAGCGTTTTGAGCTTGCCGACGGAATCCGCCGACAGCCCCGGCATCGCATCCAGGTTGTGTGGCAAGAGAATATCATTATCGATCAGCCGCAGGTGAGCGACGCCGAGAGCCGCGAAATTCGATGCCATGACCGAACCGTTGCGGCCTAACCCAACAATGGTGACCGTCGCCGATTGAAGCTGACGTGTTACCCTCGCACCGAGGGCACCCACCAGTCGGCTGTACCGATTGTTATCATCGTTCGTTACATCGACGGCCGATTCAGCAGGACTGCCCTCAACAGGTTGAAGAGAGTACATTCCCGATCCGATGATATCCAGCCCACCCATTGGCTGAACCGACCCGTCCTGAAACAACTCAACCTGGCAAGATTCCATTCGCCTCGGATCAAGCAACACCACGGCCACGACCTGGGATGGCCGTGGCCTGAGTCGCTGCCACGTTTCTTCAAGTCGAAGGTCCTCGCCACACCGGATGACGATCCACCGCGTGTAAGGGTGCGCCATCTGAAAATCGGGCAGCCGTTCGATGCCAACGTCGCTGACAAGGAATTCGCAACGGTTGCGATCTTTCCACGGTCGGAGCTTTCCTACAGCAGCAATTTCGTGTTCGGGACTGCCGGGAATCGGTAACAGGAGACCACGGCAGGCGGTTTCCCAGTGGCGTCGTGGGAGGATGATGCGCCATTTCTGGTCGGAAGGGCGAAATGTTGATTGGTTAGTCATGTCTGTCGTCATTCGTGCTTTGTATGCAAGCATTGTGAGGTGTCGCAGTATTTTTGGAATGCCAGCGGCGGCGAGCACCGTGCCCGTTTGGTATCCAGGAAAGGCAAGGCACCTCGCGACAGGATTTCGCCGCAAGGTGCTCACGCCAGACATCAAAGGTCTAGTCCTTGAGTGCCCTTTGCATTGCTTCAAACTCCTGCTGTTGCCGTAAATCACGAGCGACCTGTTCGCGATGGCGAATTTCGCGGATATCGTCCGCGAAACCATCGGCCGTCATCACCGATTCGGATCGGACCGTGTTTTGCCCGGCAACGGGTTGGGAGTTCGTTAAATGCCTGAGGGCTGCCTTTGGTTCCACAGTTTCCATAAGCTCTCCTTCTAGTTGTGATAAAACGCAAGACGGCGAAGTACCGTTGCTTCGCTCTACAGAAACAAGCCTCCAACTTGGCCGTCACGAACCAGGAAATGACAATGGCTACGAAAAAAAAGAGCAGTCCGGTAGTTAACCGAACTGCTCATGCTGGCATTTACGTGTGCTTACATCACACATAACCAGCGTCACGCGGGACAGGCCCGTTCCCGCAAGATCGTTGCTTTTGACAAAAGATGGCTGTTGCTCAGGCCCGTTGATTAACGAACCGTCTTTAGCCGCGACCGGCACGCTTGAGAATCTGCTCATAAGCTGAGAATGATTCCGCTGGATCGGAGTCATTCTCCTGGGATTCCATTACCGCATAAGCATGCTGCACAGATGCGTGAGCCACAACCATTCCTGTGGCAACGTCTCGAGCGATTTGCATCATCGTAGCTGTCGAAATCGCCAGGAGTGCTGCTTCGTTTTTCCAGTTGACGGAAAGGCCAACACCTTCGCCGTCCACCTCGAATACGATTTGCATCGCTGCCTGAACCTGTTTTTTGTTGCCTGTCATCGAGTAGCTCCCTGAGTTTTGAGTTTCGGTATTAGGAGCTACACGCTGTAACTCGCTGTCCCACTGAGGTAAGCCGTTCATCCCCAAGATGCGCACTCAAAAACTTCAATTATCGCGACGACGCACGCTACCGCTTATTTGGCCGCTTATAGAACGTGGCGAAACAAACGCGAGATAGACGGGGTAGAACTATGAAACGTCCACTGCTGTGCGTCGTTAAATTGTTTCAGGAGGGAGGGATGCTGACATACTTTTGCGGGTAATCAGCAGTACATTCACGGCCTCAAAACTCAAGTGACAGTTCAAACGACTCGTAATCGCTCTTTGTTCAGTCGCTGGACGATAAATTCCATCGCCAATCCGGCACCACGTTGCACGTACGGTTTTCGCCGGCCAAACAACCCTTTCACTGCCGTTGTATCGCTCTCGAACGGGACGCCAGTCGCATTCAGCTTCATGCGCAATCGGTCGACGGCATTGAACACGTGCCAGTCATCAGGGTCACAACAGAAGAATTGATGCCGTGGCCAGTTCAGCGGATGGATATGCAGCAGCGCCGTATCCTGGCGGGCCCGTTCGACTTCTTCGTACATCGCGTAGAGGACCTCATCACCATCAAGGATATGCCGTTGGTAATCGAGATCAGGATTAATTGCCGCCACCACCGGAAACAGGTTGGGATGCTTGTACGAGATTCGCAACGCACCCTGACCACCCATCCCAACACCAAGCAGGCCAAGTCGCGGGGCCTCTGTTCCGACAACCCTACCAGCTGCCTGCCCAAAGACTGCGCTGCTTTCATTGAATTCCGCAGCAATCCATGGTGCCACATGCTGGCAGACGAATTGCTCCGGCGTGACAACCTCATCAAATCCGGAAGCGATTCGGTCGGCCCACCAACTGTGACCAGTCAACGGTGCGATGACCGTGAGACCATGGCTCTCAAACGACTTTTCAAAAATGGGTTGGGTGAACTCGTCGCCGAACCCGGCGAATGCGGCGTTCGATTTTGCCGGGGACGAATTCGCGACGAAGAGGTCGTGCAGCGCAACGACGACGAACCCGTGCTCATTCGGCTGGCGGGGCAAAAACACGCGGCATGCGTGATCGCCAAGTTGATGAAGACTCCAACCCATGATTCGCTCAATTTCCCAGCCAACAAACGCTGCAATTCTGGTTCAAATTTCGACCCTGGATTCGGACGCGTTTCCAAATCTCTCTACGTCGAATCCCAATGCATTGTTGCTCACGCCCCCAGTACGGCTCAAGGCGCGGACGATCTTTGATCGATTCCAGGTCTATTCGCTTCGGCACGGGCGACTTACAATGTGGGTCTCCTTCGACATTCACTCGGGCGTCCCGGTTTACCAGGGCGTCCGTTCACTATTTTGCTGCGGTCCAGTTGTTCCATGAAAACTCTCCTTACCGAAGAACAGGTTCAGGAAGGCGTCGGCCGCATGGCGGCTGAACTGAACGCCGCCTATCGAGATACGCCTCTGACGATCGTCGGAGTCCTCACTGGCAGTATCGTGCTCATGGCCGATCTGATTCGCAAGCTGGAAATGCCGCTTCGAGTCGGTGTCGTCCAGGCCAGCAGCTATCGCGGCGCGACCACTACTCGCGGCTCGTTGACCGTGAATGCAGAAATGATGCCGGACATCAGTGACCGGCATGTTGTGATCGTTGACGACATTTTTGATACGGGTCACACCATGCTCGAACTTCTCGCCATCATGGAACAGTTTGATCCCAAGTCCGTAAAGTCAGCCGTATTCCTTCGAAAGCATGGTCGCCAGGAAGTCGACATCACACCCGACTATGTTGGTTTTGACATTCCCGATGAGTTCGTCGTCGGATACGGGCTGGACTATCAGGATGCCTATCGCAATCTTCCGTTTGTCGGGGCACTCGAACCTGCCGAAATCGAAAGCTGCCCTCCGTAGTCCTTTCGTAGTCTTTCGTAGTTGTCATCTCGTAACTCCCCGACGCCCCACGAAAAATACTTCCGCATTGTGCTGTGAACCATTACAGTAGCCGCGATGAAGACTCGCCTCCTGCACGTCGTACCGCCCTGGAATTTTCAGGGGAGCGAGCAACTGTTTCTCACGCTCGCAGCGCGACTGGACCGTGACCGGTTCCAACCCTGCACGCTACTCATGGGCAGACAGATCCGGCTGGCGAAACAATTACTCGACGCGGGCGTGGAAATTCACCACGACGATAAACGGGCTCAACTCCACCTCACCCACATTCGTCGTATCAAATCGCTGATTGCTAAAACCCAGCCGGACCTGATTCACGTCTGGAACGCGCCGCACCATCCGACTCACTGGCTGGCCGCGCTGCAGCAGCAAGTTCCAGTCATTGCATCGGCAACACCGCCGGGGTTGCCGCTCACCACGATGCAGCGGTTGGCCAGGTTCGCGCTGCGAAGGCGAAGTCACGGTTATGCAATGATGGCTCCAGTCGCTGGAGATCTTCGCAATGATCCTGTCGATGCGATCCCGATGGGCATCGACAGTGCCGAACCGGAGCTTTCCGCCGATCCGGCTGGCGACAGCAATGACAGGAGCGCCGGCGCAAACGCCTTTCGGGATAGCCTTGGGATCCCGGCGGGAGCCAGAATTGCGGTCGCAATCAACCCTTTCGTGCCTGCCACGGGTTTGAAAGATGCCATTTGGTCCACCGATTTGATCAAGTGCGTCCGCGACGATTTTCACCTGCTCATTCTCGGTAGCGGGCCGCAACGATGGCGACTTGACCGGTTTACCAATCAGACAAAAACCAACGATCGAATTCACTTCGTTAAGGACATTAGTGCCGCCGAGCTGCTTGGCCACGCCGACTTGGTCTGGCAGACATCGAGAATCGACACGGACCCTTCAATTGTTCTGCTCGCCATGTCACTTGGCGTTCCTGTCATTGCCACCGACCTCGCGTCGCACCGCCAGTTGGTCGTGGAAGGCGAAACGGGATACTTGATCACGCCGGGTGGTCGTGCTGACCTTGCGCGTCGCACGCAACTGATACTTGATGACGAAACGCTGCAAAAGCGCATGCAAACCGCCAGCAAGGAGCGAGTCAAAAACCGCTTTCCTTCACAAAAGATGGTCGACTGCTACCAACGGATGTGCCTGAGCTGCTTGCGATCATAAATTGTGCACGAACGTGTGATATCACGTTCCTGACCGCTTTCCCGCCAACTCTCGCGGCAAATCCTGCACAATTCGCAGTATTAACCAATCTGTCTTCTTTCACATTTCAAAAGCCGATAAGATTCGCTGGATAAGGAATTTCCGCCATTCACCCAATCTGGGAGTGGTGGAATCAAGCGAAGACTTGGCACGGTAGGTTAGCCCTCTCCTCCATTCGCATCGAGCGAAACGGCGTGCGTGGGAACCGTGTGCAACTTGTGGAGCTGCAAGGATGAATGATTGCCTCGCTGTAATTTTGGCGGGCGGAAAAGGGTCACGGCTGGAACCGTTGACTCGTGACCGCGCCAAGCCTGCGGTTCCGTTTGGTGGTGCTTACCGCATCATCGACTTTGTGCTCTCGAACTGTCTCAACAGTGGCATTCGTCGCGCCCTCGTGCTGACGCAATACAAAGCCATGAGTCTCGACCGCCACATCAATCTCGGGTGGCGCAAATTCTTCTGTCGCGAGCTTGGCGAGTTCATTGACGTCATGCCACCGCAGCAGCGGATCGACGAGCACTGGTACCAGGGCACTGCCGACGCGGTGTATCAGAACATTTACGCGATCGAAAAGGAAAAGCCGGAACACATCATCATTCTGGCGGGCGACCATATTTATAAAATGGACTACGCCCAGATGCTCGAGCATCACAAGAAAAACAACGCTGACATGACCATCGGCGCTCTACGGGTTCCCGTCGAAGCCGCCCGGTCCTTTGGCGTCATGCAAGTGGACCCCAACAGCCGCGTGATGGGGTTCGAAGAAAAACCGGATCAGCCAAAACCGATTCCTGGTGACGGTGGACATAGCCTCGCTTCGATGGGCATCTACATCTTCAATGCGACATTCCTGTTCGAGCAGCTTTGCCAGGACGCCAACAAACCAGGCAGTCGCCATGACTTTGGACACGACCTCATTCCGTCCATGATCGAGCGATTCAATGTGTTCGCATTCCCGTTCCGTGACGAAAATCGCAAGTCCGATGCGTACTGGCGGGATGTTGGAACGCTGGATGCGTTTTACGAAGCCAACATGGATCTCGTTGCCATCGATCCGCTACTGAACATGTACGATGACCGCTGGCCGATTCGATCGCACCAGCCGTACTATCCGCCACCGAAGTTTGTTTTTGGCGGCGAAGGCGAAGAGGATCGCGTCGGCTATGCGCTCGACAGTATCGTCTGCCAGGGTTCGATTATTTCCGGTGGACAGGTGCGGCACAGCATCGTCAGCCCCAATGTTCGCGTGAACAGCTATTCGGTTGTCGAAGACTCGATTCTGTTCCAGGGCGTTGATATCGGTCGTCGCGCCCGGGTTCGGCGCTGCATTGTCGACAAGGGTGTGCGGATTCCTGCCGAAGTCGAAATTGGATACGACCCGGACCTCGACAAGCGACGTGGCCTGACGATCACGGACAGTGGAATCGTTGTCATTCCAAAAGGCGACTCATTCGACTACCTCAAGCCACGCCGTCAATCGTTCCCGGTAAAATCCCAGGTCGTTGACGCCTGATTGGCGACTTGATTGCCTTGCTCGTTCATCGAAGCCCGGACAATTCGCCCGGGCTTCTCCTGTTTCTGCCAATACCCGGCAGCTGATTTGCGGATGCCGCGTCTTTGCGATTGTCACGCACCCGGTATCATCTATGCATGACCGATACCGAAAACCTTCCTGACGATCAGACAACCGTCCAGTCACTTCGCGACATGGTTCGCAACTTTGTGGACGAACGGGACTGGCGACAATTTCACGCCCCCAAAAACATCAGCATGGCGATGGCGATCGAAGCCGCCGAACTGATGGAACACTTCCAGTGGATTGATGTCGATCAGTCACGAGTCGAAGCGCTGGATGAACAGAAACTCGCGGACGTCGGCGAAGAACTCGCGGATGTTATCTGCTATGCACTGGCAATCGCTAATGAACTGGGCCTCGATGTTTCGCAAACCATGCGCAAAAAAATGGCAAAGAACGTTGAGAAGTACCCTGCTTCCAGATTCCAGGGCCGATTTGAGTGAAAAGCCGAGTGGCATGACGAGCCGTTCAAATGAAGCTGGCTCGCCTGGGTTAACGGCGAATCGTCCCGCCAGCTTGCATCTTGCGGGCATATCGTCCCTGGTCGGCTCCTACAGACAGCCCCAGCCAACCATCACGTACCGTAAACTGGTTGACAAAGAGGATGGCCAATCGCGGGTCCGATGCAATCCGGTCATTAATCAACTGGAACTTGCGATTCGGGTCGAACACAATTCCGAAGATTCCACGCAAAGCGAACTGGTCTGTCGCTCGCAGCCGGCGTCCGACGAGCTCGACAACTCCGTCACGCGCCAGCTCGATCTGAATGCCATCCTTGTCATTGGCAGCGTAGTTGGCACTCACCGAAAAGTTCTTCCATGTCCGGCGGCGTGTAGATAACTTGCGGACGTTCAGTGTGACCCGGATCCGTCCCTCATCGAGGGAAACATGACATGCATCATGATGTGCCAGTGAAATCTCTACATCGTCACGCATGCCTTCCGGAATTTGGAGGCCAGCGCTGGCAGGCATCTTGTCAATCATCTTTTGCATGACATCACGCAAGTTACCAGACTGTCCGTCGAGTCCCATTTGCTGAATGAAGTTGTTAAACGCAGACTGATGAAGCTGCACGCTGAAGAGACTGTCGGCCAGTGCCTGGGGGCGAGCCGTAAAGGCACCCATCTGATTCTTTCCGGCCAGTCGGCTGCGAATAATCGCACGCTGGTTGGTCGTGCTCATCGCCATCACTTCCGGATCCAGCCCCATTTTCTCGAGCGGGTCGAGGATACTTTGACGCATTCGCTGGTTCATGGCTGACAGGCTCCGCGTCACTTGTGCATCAATCTTGTCGCGAGCCTGATCTTCGACTCGTCGCTCAAAGATTCGACGAGCCAACTGTCGCTGCTCAAAGATTTGCTGCTGTGCGGCACGCCGGACAATTCCACCAATAATCGGAAACCGGTCGTAGTCCGTTCGCAATCCAAGGATGCGACTGCTTCCCTGGGCAACGGCAGTACTTCTGCCGATCTTCATACCGTCCTTGCCAATCACGATTGGTTTTCGCAGCTGAAAATGTGAAACGTTCTGATTCTGGAGTGTGACCGGCCCCTTCGTAGATCTCGTGTGCGCGTCAACAACTCCAGCAGCCAACATTTCCATCCGCAGGTGATCCGGATCCGACACCAGTTGAATTCCAACCTCAGTCCATGACGCCATGTTTCCCAGAACATCGGCACCAAGAATGTGGTCACGGATCGGCGTGCGGACATCCTGCATCACCGGCAACATCCGGTTCATAAAGTCCTGGGTAATCGCGACACGTGCATTCGCATTCCGGTAATGCCCGTCGATCCGGCGGGCAACATCGTTCTGGTACGGGTTCATGGACCAGTTCAGCTGCGAGCGAATCGCGGTGACTCCCAGACTGTTTGTGGTCGTTGGAAACTTCTCGTATCGTTCCAGCAAATACATGAGCTGACGATAATCGACGGGAGCCGTGGCCCACTTCCGCAATTCCGACTCAAACTGCTGAAGCGGCAACCGCTGTAGAAACGCCATTTGCTGGTCCGTCACGGCAACATCAGTCATTCGATTGAGAACGCGACCCGCCGTCGTGGCGCTGTCTGTGGTGTTCTGGTCAAAAGTCGAAGTGGCGAGCCCTTCCAGATCATCCAGCAGAAAGAAGTTGGCCCAACCCGTCGCAGCAGCGCCGCCACCTAACTGCTGACGGAACTGACCGATCAAACGTGTCATGACCTGAGGATCGACTTCTTCGTGAAGTCGCTGAATGTCGGCGGCGACCGTGGGATGCAGCGCGCGGCGCATCGAATTCCAGACGTCCAGTCGCCTCAGAATTGCGTATCGGGCCGACAGCAAACCGGTTTTCGTCAGGTGATCTTTCGCGACCGGCGCGAGACTCGTGGCCTGTTCCGCCAACTGAGCCAGACCATTCAGCTGCGTCTGGGCCCGCACCGAATCCACTGACTGAATCGTTGCCAGCTCATCAAACGCCTTGTTCACCTGATCCCGCCACCGTAGCGCCGACGGATCACGAAGCTTTTCGAGGCTGTCGATGAGTGCGACCGGTTTGGGCCATCCGGTAACCGCATCACGAGCCGGCACTGGTGACTTGCTCGCCGCCGGCTTTTTGATCTTCCCTGTAGCGATCTTGTCTGGTGAAACATCAATATCCGGAGAAACACGCTTCGATGTCTTGATCGGCTGTTTCGCTCCGGTTTCGGACTCGACGATACGATTTAGCGGCGCGACCGGTTTCAGCACGTTAACCGGCGGCGAATTCACTTCCGCTCGACGCTCGGTAATCGTGTCGATCAGCGATTCGCTGGCTGACTTTTCATCAGTCGTCAAACTGGCAATCGGTGGATCGGGCAAGACTTGCGACTGAAGCAGGTCTTCAAGGTCGACTTCTGCTTCCACCGCAGGCTCTTCGACGACGATCATGTCCAGCGCTGGTACGGGAGCCGGCGGAACCTCAGCCGGAAGCAACAGGTTGTTCGGCGAATTGGGCTTCGAACGTTTCGGCAACGCGATTGAAATCCCTTCCGTTCGCTGCGGAAGAGCCAACTCGCCAATCACAAGCGATTCATCCTTCGAAGTCGACGGTTGCAGCAGCAACGACGAGACAGCATTGTCCGTGCTACCCGGAGTCCAGCCTTCCACCGGCTCATCAGCATGGTCGATCTCCGGCGAGATCGGAGCCGGCAGAGTCAAACGAAGTGGAGCAGGGCGAGTAATGGCAACTCGATTGGCGACGGGCGGAGCCACCGGTGCTTCGATCGGCGCCTGAATATCAACAATGCCTGGGGCGCCCTGATCGTTCATCGCGGGAGTTGCGAGAACATTCTCGGCAACGATTCTCGCACCGTATTTGGGAGCTGCGCAAAGTTCGCTCGTCGATGCGATCCCGTTCTCGCGGACGGCAACCGCCATACGAGGATGGCGGGTTTGCCAAATCTGAACCGACGTTGCCAGCAAAATGAACAACGTGAACGCGATAAAAAGGTTCGACGGCCTGAATGACGACTGTGGCATGTGCTTCCTTGCTCTTGCCGGAATTCATCGAATCGTGCGTTCGACGGATTTCAAAATTCAACCGGATCCATCCGGTCGGGCGCGCATTCGTCTTGGCGAATCGCACTCTTTGTTAATCGGGTGTGAGTAGCACAATGATCGAACGAGAATCCCGTGCCAGTCGGTGGGATTCTCCCGATTGGTCTGCGATGCGCGAAGCAAACCGGATTGATCTGAATGTGACGAGAGCCAGCACTGGTTGGCTAGCGAGGCTAGCGTTCTAAATGGTTGATGCAAACGAAGACCAAGTCGTCGGTCAGGAAGTCGGCTTTTCCCAGACACCAATCACCGCGGGATGGTACGTTCGAACGTCCCATTCGGCTGGATCAGGTAACGTGTCCCAGTCAAAATTCCCGTCGGCTTCGACAATGATCTTGCTCGAGACAGGCATGGCTTCGGCCAGCGTAGTAATCAGCCGCAACATATCTTCGGCGCGATCTGTATAGAGAGCATAAGGCGGCGAACAAAATACAACGCATGGATCCGTACCAAGATCGGGCAACCGTCGCCCCCAGATAAACGTATCGCCGGCGAAGACATCGACTTGCTCTTCGATTCCCAGTTCTTTGGCATTCTGGGTGATCAGGTCTGCGGAAGGGAAATGCCGCTCAATCGCCAAGGAACGGAGTGAGCCCCGGCTGACCGCCTCGAGTGCCAAAGCACCGGTCCCGGCAAACAGGTCAATCGCGTACGTTCCCTTGATCGCCGGACCGATCAGGTTAAATACGGCCTCGCGGGCACGATCTTTCATCGGACGTGTCCGCTCGTCGCCAGAATATCGAAACTTGCGACCACGGAGCCGACCACCAACAATTCGCAATGTAGTTTCAGGCATCTTGGTAACAACGTTTCCGGGATTCGACGAATTGAGGAATTGAGATTACTGCCCGGCCTGGCCGGACAGTCGCCAATGGCTAACCAGCCAACCAGCCAACCATTGTGGGTGATCTTTTTTAACGGCTTGTCCGTATGTTACTGTATTGGCCCGGGTTACGCCGGTTTCTCTACGGAAACCAGCCGGCCTGAACATCGAATTTCCAAACACTGCATTTCACAAATGCGCATTAACGGTACGGGAGAAATTGCAATGTCGCACAATCATTGGCCACATCTGCTTCGCGTTACGCACCTATTGTCAGCAATCCTGATCACATCCGCATTGGGCATATCATCCTGTTTCGCCCAGGAAGGCGCTGAAACGCCAGCACCACCGGCGGGCGAAGCCGTCGCAACGGAGGAACCGGCTGTAACTGGACAAGAGACAGGGCAAGAACCGCCGGTCGAAACGACCGACGAACCAGCCGCTGAAACGAATGCGGAAGAAACTGCCGATGCAGCGCCGGCCGCAGAGCCATCGGAAACGGAGCAAACAAAGCCAGAAGAGACCGGGGAGGAAGCATCTGAACCACCCAAAGCTGCCGGTCCTGCCGCCAGGGAATTCGATAACGTCTTTGCTGAGTGGAAGAGCCTTCTCAAGGATCTTCGCGACCTGAAAATCGAAGCCCAAATTGCTGACGATCAAAAACTCAAAGAGTTGCAGTCGAAATGGGACGCAAAACTCCTTGCCGGTCGCGAGATGGAGCCAAAGCTGAAGAACGCGGCGGTCAAAGCCTACAAAGAATCCCCAAACGCTGACCGCGAACTCGTTCGCTACCTGATTACCGTAACGTCGGACATGTTGCGAATCGACGATTATCAATCGGCACAGGAGCTTGTCACGGTCCTTGTGGAAAACAAGAGCGACGAAAAAGAGTTGCACGACCTCGCCGGGATCGCCGCGTTCGGAAGCAACGACTACGCCGCCGCCGAAGAACATTTGAAGGCCGCCGACGAAGAAGGGACCATCTCGTCGCAGGGATCGAAGTTTCTTTCGCAAGTCGCGGAATGCAAAGACAACTGGGCGAAGGAACTAGAAATTCGGGAAGCGGAAGCCGCAGCGGACGACTTGCCACGGGTAAAACTGTCCACCGACGTCGGCGATATTGTTATCGAACTCTTTGAGAACGAGGCACCGGAAACCGTCGGCAACTTCATCAACCTCGTAGAAAATGGTTTTTACGATGGACTTTCATTCCATCGCGTACTCGGAGCCTTCATGGCGCAGGGCGGCTGCCCCAATGGAGACGGTTCTGGCGGACCCGGGTACAACATTTATTGCGAATGCGTGAATGACAATCACCGAAAGCACTTCGCCGGTAGCCTCAGCATGGCAAAGCAACAAGCCAAAAACACCGGCGGCGCGCAGTTCTTCATTACCTATGTTTCGACTTCATTTCTCGATGGCCAACACACCGTGTTCGGTCGAGTCGTTGAAGGGCTCGATGTGTTGCCGAAAATCACGAAACGCGATCCGGACGGGGCACCACCACTCCCGATCGCCACAAAGATCGAAAAAGCAACCGTCGTCCGAAAACGGGACCATGACTATCGCCCCAACAAGGTCGGATAACGGCTGAGAAGCCAACCCGTCCGGGAGAAGCCAACCCGCCGCGGCGAAGCCAACGCGCCCAATCCCGACCCACCCATTTGGCATAGTTGCATCTCAAATAAAGCCGCCTGGCTAACAGCCAGGCGGCTAGATTTATTGAATGGCCAGCAAACATCGGAGAAAGGACGATTTCGGTTTGACACAAAGGGCAGTGTGGTTAAAACAGGCGGTCTACACAAATTTCGCTGAATTACAACATTTGAGGTTCAAAACTATGAAATCCGTGAAACTGGCAGTCGCCGCCCTCGCTGCAGTGACCCTTATTGCCGGCACCGCAAACGCATGCCATCACCATCGTGCAGCCAGAACAGTGACGTATCTGGCTCCCCAGCCAGTATTCATGCCGGCTCCTGTCATGATCTACGATGCACCGGCTCCAATGATCTATCACGCTCCAGCCGTGCAATACGCACCGGTAATGCAAGCCGCCCCAATGATCGAAGCCGCCCCGGCCCCAATCGTTGAAGAAGCCGCTTATGTTGAAGCAGCACCAGCGATGGAAGTCGCGCCCGTCGAAGAAGCTGCTGTAATCGAAGCAGCCCCTGTCGAAGTCGGTATTGAGGAAGCAGCGCCCATGATCGAATCGGCTCCGATGATCGAAGGTGCCGGTGTCGAGATGGCTCCTTCAAACGTCACGCCTGGCGTAATGAACCCGGTGAACGATCTGGCTCCGTACTTCTACTCACTGGAAGCACCACTGACACAGCAGCCATACGCTCCGACCCCCGTGGCGACTCCTGTCTACAACACTCCTGTCTATAACGCTCCCGTCTACAACACGTCCTACGTACAACCAGCATCATTCATCGTGCCAGCTGCTCCGGCACCTCGTCGATGCCCACACGGTGGTTGTCGCTAAGCCAACGAGAACGCACAGTACTTTTGCAGCAATGCAGAAAGTCGACAAAGAGCATCGCAGTGCCATCCAGCGATTCGTGCTGGGTGGCATTTTTCATTGATAGTCCTCCCAATTCACAGCCGCGTGCATCACAGCCGCATGCATCGCAATCGCGCCTCACAGAAGCCGCATCGTAAGAACGCTTCACTGGCAATTCGTTGCCCAAGTTCGATATCCCACGGTTCACAGAACGACATGTCGAAATTTACGACATGCCGACACCAGAATACTGACTTTTTCAACGTCAGCCCCAAATCCTATATGTAAAATAGGTACATCCAGGTTAAAAAGACCCGCCTCCGATGAACGTCCGCTGTGATGCGAACACTGCGAGGCGACCAGGCGGTTGGCGAGTCCTCAGCCGCATCATCGAAATTCGAGGAGCAGGTCGATTTTTCACGCCGAAAGTCGAACCTAAAAAGCAAGGAAAATGCGATGAATACCCGATCCACCAGCGCCGAAGGGTTCACAACCCACATTCGAAACGATTTCCTCGCTTCGATAGTGGTATTCCTCGTCGCCCTACCGCTCTGTATCGGTATCGCGGTCGCTGTCGGCGTGAATCCGGCTCGAGCCCTGATTACCGGAATCGTCGGTGGGCTATTCGTTGGACTTGTCGCGGGTTCACCGCTGCAGGTTAGTGGACCGGCAGCGAGTCTTTTTGTCATCGTTGCTGACATTATCGTCACGCACCAGGATAACTATCTGGCAACCTATACCGGGGATGTTGCTTCCGATGCCGCCAAGGCAGAAGCAATGAGCCACGCATTGGCGGCGCTGGGGGTGGCGGTTGTCATCGCAGGGTCGTTGCAACTGGCGGCTGGCTATCTCAAGTTCGGTCGCTGGTTTCGTGCCGTTTCGCCTGCCGTGATCAAGGGTATGCTTTCCGGGATCGGAGCACTGATCCTGATTTCACAGTTTCACGTGATGCTGGATCACAAGGCGATGTGGAACGGAAAACCGGCGCACGGTGGACTTCAATACCTCGCTACAATTCCGGGCGCAATCCAGAAGTGCTTTACGGCTGGCGACACGACCCACCGACTTCCTGCATTGATCGGCGTGGTTACAATTCTGACCATTCTGCTCTGGAACAAATTCGCACCCAGGAAGATCAGCTTCATACCCGGCGCCTTGCTTGGAATTGTGGTGGCTACGGTTTTCTCGATGGTCGCCGGGTTTGATGTGATTCAGCTTTCCGTGCCCGACAACATGTTCAGCGAAACGTCTTTCCCAAACGCGACTTGGGGAGCCCTGCTGCTCGACCGGTCCATCTGGATATCGGGTGTGGTGATTGCCATCGTTGGAAGCGCTGCCACACTTCTGACCGCGGCAGCAGTGGATGAGATGACGCGCGATATCGGTGTAAAAACCGATTTTGACAAAGAGCTGACCTCGCAGGGTTTTGGTAACCTGATCTGCGGATTCGTTGGGGCGTTGCCGATGACAGGCGTGATCGTCCGAAGCTCCGCCAATGTTCATGCTGGTGCGAGAACGCGCAAATCGACCATCATGCACGGAGCATGGCTGCTGCTATTTGTATGCCTGCTGCCACAACTTCTCACGTACATCCCAAAGTCCGCACTGGGAGCCTTACTGGTCTTCACCGGACTCAAGCTGCTTCATCCCAAACAGCTGAAGGATCTCTGGAAAGTTGGAAAGTCCGAAGCCGCCATCTATCTGATCACGCTGGGAATCATCGTTTCTGTAGACCTCCTGATTGGTGTCTTTGCCGGAATTGCGCTGTCGGCAGCAAAGCTGCTCTACCGCTTCAGTCATCTTGAGGTTGAAGTCGATGCTGACGAAGCGAACCACAAATATGAGCTCAAGTTGACCGGCGCGGCTACCTTCCTGCGGCTGCCAATTCTGGCCGAACAACTTGACAAGCTTCCCGACGATGCCGAATTGCACGTTTGTCTTGGCAACGTCTGGTATGTGGATCACGCCTGCTTCGAACTACTCATGAACTGGGCAAAGTCGCACGTTGACGACGGCGGAACGTTGATTATGGACTGGGATCAGCTCCACGGAGCTTTCCATTCAGAGACGACTCCCGACAAGGAAAGCACCAAGATCTCGGCCACTACGGCTCCAGCCGAAGAACCACCGGCGACGATTAGTTCGACCGTGAAAGCCGCCTTGTCCGGCGACGCGCAACCGCCCGCAAGCGGCGCGGACTACTCAACGTCAGCGATGATCAATCTGACGACGAAGGACCAGCCTGACGACTGATCGGATCAGTCGCGAGAACGGAACGGAAGCCGAAACTCCCGGTCACGCGGCGTTTGCATTCTTCCTCCGTAGCCGGGCTGGCAACAGCTCGGGAGTGGCGCTTTCAGGCTCCACGCGTTTATCGGAGGCTGGAGCGTTACCCGCTTCGCCCGAAGTGTTGCCACTCCGGCTACATCACGAACAGTGCACTTGGCTAAGCATTCTTCCCTCCGCAGTTGCGGCAATTCCCTCGTCGACTAGTTAAGTAAGGCAATAGACACCGATTTCAGAACAAAAATGAAACCTGTCGCCACCAAACCGTCGTTTGTTCATTTTCAAATCTATAGCCGGACAATTTACCGAATTATCTACGAAGAACTCTCGACCGGCCATTGACCATCGACCAAACTCTGAGCTAGACTCAACATTCGTTTTGCTAATGCAACGACAACGCGAAATGCGTTTTTCTAATTTATCATTCTCCCCACTACTGGGACTTCTGGATGCAGCTCAAGTCGATACGTCTGTTTTGTGATGTTGCCCGAACGGGCAGCTTTTCCAAAGCCGCCGAGGAAAACGGACTTTCCCAATCCGCCGCCAGCCAGGTCGTCCAGCAGCTCGAGGAAGAACTTTCCGTCAAGCTTGTTGATCGGTCCAAGCGCCCATGGGTGCTAACCGCCGAAGGCGACTGCTACTACCGGGGATGTCGCAAAATCGTGCGACAGTACGACGATTTGCAGTCCCAAGTCCGTCTGTTCCACCAGGAAGTCGCCGGAACGATCCGGGTCGCTTCGATCTATTCGGTGGGGCTCAGCCACATGAATCAGTATGTCAAGGATTTCCTGACTCTACATCCTCGCGCCAAAGTCCAGATGCAATACGAACATCCGGATCGGGTTTATGACCTTGTGGAGCGAGACGTTGTGGACGTCGGCCTGGTCAGTTTTCCAAAATCCTCCCGCTACGTTTCTGGCGATGCGTGGCGTGAAGAAGCCTTTGTTCTCGCCTGCGCTCCGGACCATCCGCTTGCAGAAAGAGCTTCGGTCGACCCTTCCGAGCTCGACGGAATGGACATGATCGGTTTCGAACAGGGTTTACGCATCCGGCAAAAGCTGGATCGCGAATTGGGGACGAACGGCGTGTCGATCAATGTCATTATGGAGTTCGACAACACGGAGATTATCAAGCGAGCCATCGAGGGCGGACTTGGCGTTGGACTCCTTCCAAGTCCGACCATTGAGCGAGAAGTCCAACTTGGATTGCTGGCAGCAATTCCGGTTCTTGATGAGTCGCAACAGCCTGCCTTCAAGCGCCCTCTCGGGATCATCCATCGACGTGGTCGCAATTTACCGATCCCGGCGCAAAAGTTTATTCGCGGCCTGCAAGCGATCGAGTCGCCTGAAGGAGACGAACCGAAAGCAAACCAGACGAACCAGACGAACCAGACGAAAACGAAGAAGAAAAAGCGGACCGTGGTTCCTGATGAGCCAGTCAACGGCAGCAAATCATCTGGCAACGGATCAACGAATGGGTCGTCAAGCGGGTCAACGAATGGATCAGTAAATGGGTCAGCAAACGGGTCAGCAAACGGGTCAACGAATGGATCCGCATCGCAAACCGGCTCATCGACAACAGTCAAACCCAGATAAGAACAATCAACGATCGCGATCAGACTCGCGAAAATCAAGGCACACAAGACACACATAACGAAAGCAAAAGAATACATGTCAAATTTCCCGGAGAAGCGGGGTCTCTATGATCCGGCTTACGAGAAAGACAGCTGCGGCGTCGGCTTTGTTGCCTCGATCAAGGGTGAGCCGTCTCACCAGATGGTGCTGGACGCGGAAGAAATGCTCCGCAATATGGATCACCGAGGCGCCTGTGGTTGCGAACCAAATACCGGTGACGGCGCCGGAATGATGACGGGGCTTCCGGTCGAATTCATGAAGTCGGTCGCGAAGTCCGATCTTGGCGTGGATCTTCCCGAGTCCGGAAAGTTTGCAGTTGGTAACGTCTTTTTACCCAAAGACGAAACCGAACGCGCCAAATGCAAATCAGTCGTCGAAGAGCTGATCACGGAGCGAGGCCAAACCGTCCTCGGATGGCGGGAATTGCCGGTCGATTTTGACTTTGCAGACATCGGACCCACCGCGCGAAAAGCTGCGCCCCGGTTCGAACAGCTCTTCGTGGCCGCAGCGGATGGCATTGAGGAAAAAAAGTTCGAACGCGAAATCTATATCGCGCGTAAGCAGGCCAGCCATCGACTTCGCGCCGACAAGAACCTCAAAGAGCGACTGAACTTTTATGTGTGCAGCCTGTCGACCCGGCTAATCATTTACAAAGGCATGCTCACCAGTGGTCAGGTGCTGTCGTTCTACCCGGATCTGCGAAACGAAGAATACAAGACGCACCTCGCGATGGTTCACTCGCGATTTTCAACCAATACATTCCCGTCATGGGATCGCGCGCAGCCCAATCGCTTCATGAGCCACAATGGAGAAATCAATACGCTGCGGGGCAACGTGAACTGGATGCGGGCCCGGGAAGGACTGATCAAGAGCCCTCTGTACGGCGACGACATTTCAAAACTTTCGCCGGTCGTCGAATCAGAGTGCTCGGACAGCGGCAGTTTCGACAACGTGCTGGAATTTCTCCTGATGGGCGGGCGGTCATTGCCTTCGTCCATGATGATGATGATTCCCGAAGCGTGGCAAAAGCATGACACGATGTCCTATGACAAGCGCGCGTTCTATGAATTCCATTCCTGCCTGATGGAACCGTGGGATGGACCAGCGTCGATCACCTTCACCAACGGCCGCTGCATCGGCGCGGTTCTGGACCGAAACGGACTTCGTCCCAGTCGCTATTACATCACCAACGATGATCGCGTGATCATGGCGAGTGAAGTGGGAGCGCTGACTGTCCCGCCCGAGATCGTGATTGAAAAAGGTCGCCTCCAACCGGGACGCATGTTCCTCGTGGATTTTGATGAGCAGCGTCTGATTCCTGACAAACAGATCAAGCAGATCACCGCCACGGCCAGACCTTATGGCGAGTGGCTGAAGGAACACCGGCTGGAACTCAAGGACCTCGAACCGGGCAAGGAATCGCACGGATTCTACCCGGAGACACTGCTGTCGCGGATGCAGGCATTCGGATACACACTCGAAACCGGGCACTTTATGTTGTTGCCGCTGGTCAATCAGCGGCGTGACCCGGTCGGTTCGATGGGGAACGATGCGGCGCTAGCCTGTCTGTCGGACAAGCCACGTGTCATTTACGACTACTTCAAGCAGCTATTCGCACAAGTCACCAACCCGGCGATCGATTCGATTCGCGAAGAAGTCGTCATGTCGCTCGAGTGTTATATCGGCCCCGAAGGGAACGTGCTCGAAGCCGCACCAACCGATTGTTGCCGGTTGCTGATTCCGCATCCAATTCTCACCAACGAAGAATTGGCCGCGCTTCTCAACATGAATCGTGAGCTGTGGAAGACGAAGCGGATTGATATTACCTTCCCGCGGCACACCAGGGCCGACGGCATGAAAGCGGCGCTCGATCGCATCTGCCAGGAAGCCGAAGCTGCCATCGATGATGGCTATTCGATCATTGTGCTTTCCGATCGCGACATGGGCCAGGATCGCATCCCGCTCAGTTCGTTGCTTGCCTGTGGAGCCGTCCATCATCACCTCGTCGCCTGCATGAAGCGAACCCAGATCGGCATCGTTCTGGAAACGGGTGAGGCCCGCGAGGTGCATCATCATTGTCTGTTGATTGGCTACGGTGCCGACGCGATCAATCCGTATCTCGCTTTTGAATCACTCTGGCAGGCGCGGGCGCAAAAGCTCGACGCCGTTGCAGATTTCGAGGATGACGATTCCATCGTTGCGGCTTATCGCAAGGGAGTCGCCAAAGGGATGCTCAAAGTCATGGCCAAGATGGGCATCTCGACTTTGCAAAGCTACAAAGGCGCACAAATCTTCGAAGCCCTTGGACTTGCAGACGAAGTCATCGACCGCTGTTTCGTCGGCACGGCCAGCCGGCTGCAGGGAGTCGATTTTGAAGTGCTCGCCGAAGAAACGATTCGACGCCACAATCTTGGCTATCCGGTCCAGCCCGAAGATCGGCTGGCCGTGCTGCCAAACGTCGGCGAATACCACTGGCGAAGCGGCGGCGAGAAGCACGCCTGGGATCCCGAAGCCATCGCGAACATCCAGTTGGCGGCGAGAACCAATAGCACCGACGCCTACCAACAATTCGCCACTCACATTAACGATACTGCGAAAACAAATTGCGCATTGCGGGGTCTGCTTGAGTTTAAGCCATCAAGCGACGGACCAGTCCCGCTCGAAGAGGTGGAACCGGCGAGCGAAATTGTGAAGCGTTTCTGTACCGGCGCCATGAGCTTTGGAAGTATTTCCGCCGAAGCCCACGAGTCGCTGGCTATTGCAATGAATCGCATGGGCGGCAAAAGCAACACGGGCGAAGGCGGCGAAGATCCTGTCCGCTGGGAAACGCTTCCCAACGGCGACAGCAAACGATCCGCCATCAAGCAAATCGCGTCCGGCCGCTTTGGCGTCACGATCTCGTATCTCACCAACGCGGACGAGCTACAAATCAAAATCTCGCAAGGTGCAAAACCAGGTGAGGGTGGTGAACTGCCTGGCAAAAAAGTGGACAAGAATATCGCGCGAATCCGCTATTCGACTCCCGGAGTCGGACTCATTAGCCCGCCACCGCACCACGACATTTACTCGATCGAAGATCTCAAGCAACTGATTCACGACTTGAAGAATGCAAACCCGAGTGCCCGCATCAGCGTGAAACTCGTCTCGGAGGTCGGAGTCGGCACCGTTGCGACCGGCGTGGCAAAAGGCTACGCCGATCACATCCTGATTTCTGGCGACACCGGCGGCACCGGCGCTTCACCGCTGACAAGCATCAAACACGCGGGATTGCCGTGGGAGCTGGGCATTGCTGAGACGCACCAGACTCTTGTGCTGAACGATCTTCGCAGCCGCGTGGTCCTGCAAACCGACGGCGGGCTTAAAACGGGTCGCGATGTGGTCATCGCGGCGATGCTCGGCGCGGAAGAAATGGGCTTTGCGACGGCTCCGCTGATTACGCTCGGATGCATCATGATGCGAAAGTGTCACCTGAACACGTGCCCCGTTGGCATCGCGACTCAGGATCCGGAACTGCGAGCCAAATTCAATGGCAAGCCGGAACATGTCGTCAACTACCTGTTCATGGTGGCGGAAGACGCGCGTCAGATCATGGCGAATCTCGGATTCCGAAAACTGATCGACATGGTGGGTCGCACCGACTGCCTCGACAGTTCCGCCGCCATCGCACACTGGAAAGCCGACGGGCTCGACTTGACTCCGATTCTGACACCAGCCAAAGGACCGCACGAGAACGTCGAACAGGTCTGCACAAAAACGCAGGACCATGGTCTGCATCTGGCACTCGACAACATGCTGATTGAAAAGTCGCAACCGGCACTCGATGACAAAAAAGAGGTTCGCATCGAAACCCTGATCATTAACACCAACCGCACCGTTGGCACCATGCTCAGCCACGAGATTGCGAAGCGATACGGCGAAGAAGGGCTCCCGGACAACACGATCCACATCAAGTTGACCGGCAGTGCAGGGCAGAGCCTGGGCGCCTTTTTGGCTCACGGCGTCACCCTGGAACTCGAAGGCGATTCCAACGACTACGTTGGCAAAGGCCTGTCGGGGGGACGAGTCGTCATTTATCCGGACCGGTCGGCACCGTTCGCGGCGGAAGAAAACATCATTGTCGGCAACGTGGTACTTTACGGAGCCACACGGGGCGAAGCCTTCATTCGCGGCCGAGCGGCGGAGCGATTCTGTGTACGAAACAGTGGTGCCAAAGCCGTCATCGAAGGAATCGGCGACCACGGTTGTGAGTACATGACGGGAGGTCGAGTCGTCATTCTCGGCCCAACCGGTCGCAACTTTGCGGCAGGCATGTCTGGCGGAGTCGCCTACGTCTGGGACAAGGATGATGATTTTCTCTCGCGCTGCAATCTTGAAATGGTTGAGCTCGAGAAGGTTGCCGAAGATGCCGACGTCAATGAGCTCCGCGAGATGATTACATCACACCAGGAACATACCGGATCGACCGTCGCACAACACATTCTCGACAACTGGCCAGATATTTTGCAGCAGTTCGTCAAGGTGATGCCTGTCGACTACAAGCGGGTCCTTGAAGAAATGAAACTGGCCGAGACAAACGCCTGACAAAGAATCCCCTCCTTCCGGCAACGCGGTGGCATGCGAGGTACGAGCAGGTCATACCGCTTGTCGAGTGGGGAGGGTTAGGGAGGGGCCGTTGGAGTACATGCTTTAGCCTGCGACCGCGCACCGTCACCTCTCCCTTCCGAGCTTGCGAGGATTCGGGGAGAGGTCGAGCCTAAGCGAGGGAGAGGGTCCTTCCAACGACTCTTGCCGATCGAACAAAACACTGAATACAAAACACACGAACAAAGAACACTGAAACCTGACAATTATGGGCAACCCAACCGGATTTAAAGAAATCGACCGCCGCACCGTTCCTTACCGGGACGCACTCGAACGCGCATCCGACTTCCTCGAAATCTACACACCCGCAGACACCAACCACCTGCAATCCCAGGGCGCACGCTGCATGGACTGCGGCGTTCCCTTCTGCCAGTCCACCACCGGTTGCCCGATCGACAACCTCATCCCCGAGTGGAATGACATGGTCTATCGGGGCCGCTGGGAAGAAGCACTAAAACGTCTTCACAAAACCAACAATTTTCCGGAGTTCACTGGCCGCACCTGCCCGGCTCCCTGCGAAGGCGCTTGCGTCCTTGGCATCACCAACCCGCCGGTCACGATCAAGAACATTGAAAATGCAATCATTGATCGCGGTTTTGAAGAAGGTTGGGTTGTCGCCTCTCCGCCCGCCAAACGCACCGGGAAAAAGGTCGCCATTGTCGGTAGTGGCCCTTCCGGGCTAGCCGCCGCTGCTCAACTCAACAAAGTCGGTCACAACGTCACCGTCTACGAACGGTCCGATCGCATCGGCGGCCTGCTCATGTACGGCATCCCGAACATGAAGCTCGAAAAAGATTATGTGGATCGTCGAGTCAACTTGCTCAAGGAAGAGGGTATCACTTTCATCACGCGAACCAACATTGGCCGCCGCGAAGACGTTCCCGAAGGCCACGTCGTGAAAATCATGGAAGAGCATGACGGCGAACTGAACTTTATCGACCCAGCCGACCTCGTCGAGCAATACGACGCGGTCCTCATGGCCACGGGTGCCACCAAGCCTTTCGACCCTGTTGGGCGTTCCCCCGGCCGGGACCTTGGTGGCATCCATTTTGCCATGGATTTCCTGACGCGAAACACGAAGAGCCTCCTCGATTCCAAACTCAAAAACGGCAACTACCTTTCCGCCAAGGGCAAGAATGTCATCGTGATTGGTGGTGGCGATACGGGAGCCGACTGTATCGGCACCTCCCTGCGTCACGAGTGCAAAAGCGTCGTGAACTTTGAACTACTCGACAAACCGCCGGCTGATCGAGCCGACAATAATCCATGGCCACAATGGCCACGCGTTTATCGAGTCGACTATTCGCACGCCGAAGTCGAAGCCAAAACGGGCGACGACCCGCGTCAGTATTCGCTACTCACCAAGGAATTCATCGGCGAGAACGGTCAAATCACCGGTGTCCGCACCGTGAATGTTGACTGGTCCACGCCTGGCGAAAAAGCGCCATTTAGCGAAGTCGCCGGATCAGAAAAGGTCTGGCCCGCCGATCTCGTCTTACTGGCAACCGGATTTGTCGGCCCTGAAAAGACCACACCGGAAATGTTGAATCTCGACTTTCAGAATCCACGCGGCAACTGGGAAACGATTGGCGCCGAGCACGGCAAGTACACCACGAATCAGGACAAAGTCTTCGCCGCCGGCGACTGCCGTCGTGGCCAGTCGCTTGTTGTCTGGGCCATCAACGAAGGCCGCGGCGCCGCCCGCGCCATCGACGAATACCTGATGGGCCAAAGCGCGCTCCCCGCCCCCGGCCTCACCCTCGGCACCGCCCTCGCGCAACCGTCGTAGTGTCGTGGATCGCTCCGACGCGGTCACAGCTTACATCCCCACCCATGCCGAAGGCATACCAGCCTTTAGCCGGCGGTAAGCGCAGCGCCACCGCCGGTACCCAACCACAACACCTCATCGGTCGAGCTCCGGCGAATTGACGTCCAGACTTGATGGCGATGGTAGCATCATCAACTTGACCGATTTGCCCGTGTTGTGGTGATGTTGGTATCGATGCCGTCCAACCGCCGCAATCGACCGTGCACGAAGTGCATGCACGTTGGCGAATTCCATGCAAAACCGGCTTGCAAGCCGGTGAAACTGTTCAGTACAGTTTGCCCCTCTTCAGAATACCGAATCGCTGGGAATCTAAAGCGAAACTGCCGTCGTTCATGCAATCACCTTCCAAGGCCATCATCAGCGCCCTGCTGACACTCATTCTGTCACACGTTGCGCTTGCGCAATCGGGAACCGTTCAATGGGACGATGATCCTGCCCCTGGCAACGACATCGTGATCACTGACGACGTGGATTCCCCGAACGCCCCTGAGTTTTCCGGTGACTGGGAGATCCCGGTAGAATCCGGGGTAGTTCCTGATCAGCCAGAAATCGTGGTTCAAACAATACCACCTGCTGCCGGTCCGTTCCCCGAAAGCCTGCAAACCATCGAGCCGATCGAGGATGGTTCCGTCGGTTCGCCGGAGCAGATCATCAATGAATCATCGCCCGCTGAGGCGCCCGTTATAGATCTCGCAGAATGGGAAACCCGATTAGGCGCAGTCGAAGGCAAACTGGAAGAACGACTTCAACAGCTGGAGCTGGACCGCGCGGAGATAGAGAAGAAAGCGGCACCCAAAAAGTCTTTTCCGACGGGTAAATGGACGGGGCGAATTCAACTGGACTACTGGGCATTTCCAAACGAGTCGGATGGAATCGGGTTCTTCGAAAATCCGAACACCGGGTTTGATCCGGAAAACCGACTTGTCTTTCGCCGTGTTCGCCTCGGACTACAAGGCGACATTAACGACTCGATGCTGTACAAGATCGACTGGGAATTCAACAATCCGGCCGTCGGCGAATATAAAGATGTATATATCGGCTGGAAGAACTTGCCGCACAATCAGCAGCTGCTAATCGGTCATCAAAAGCGGCCCCTTGGTCTCGATCACCTCAACAGCAGTAACTACAACACCTTCCTCGAACGCCCGATGGTGATCGAAACATTCAACTCGATCAACCGTCGAATTGGAGCGGCTGTCTACGGGCATACGGACGACGAGGTTTACCACTGGCGATACGGCATCTATACACTCGAAGATACCACGCGGGATGGACGCCACATCGGCGACACGTTTCAGCCGAGTATTAACGGACGGATTTCCGCAAGCCCCTGGTATGACGATGCTACCGATGGGCGCGGCTATTTCCACTGGGCGCTCGCCGGGATGTTCGCGTGGCCCGATGGAGATGGCGGAAACGAAACGAGTACGAATGAGGGCCGTTTTCGGACCCGAGCCGAAAACAGGTCGGCAACAAACTGGTTCGACACAGGCCGAATTGCGGATATCGACAATTACAGCATCGTCGCTGTCGAGACGATGTTGAATTTTGGTCGCTTTCATCTCGTCGGGGAATTTCAGACGGCACATGCAGAGCGACTGACGGGAAACAACCTCTTTTTCTACGGAGGCTATGTCAGTGTTTCCTGGTTCCTGACGGGAGAGCACATTCCACTGAATCGCAAGCGAGGCATCATCGGCCGCATCAAACCGTTCAACAATTTCACGCCGGCAAGTTCGCGTGGCAGCAGGGCGACTGGAATGGGAGCCTGGCAAATTGCGGCAAGATATTCCTTCCTCGACATCAGCGACGACGACATTACCGGCGGAGTCGGCGATACCATTACTGCAGCGCTGAACTGGTATTGGTCGTCGCGATCGCGAATGCAGTTCGACTATACCTATGGCGACATCGCGGATCGCACCGAAGTGGCCGGTTTTACTGGCGGAACTTACGGTTCGCTCGGCGTGCGATTCTCGATGGATTTCTGATCCGTCTTCGCTTTTTGCCAGCGCACCTTGCCAACTTAAAAATCAACCATAAAACGGGCTCCGACGATATCATAGTCGCCGCTCAAAGAGACTCCCGTGGACTCCTGATTGTCTTCGATGCTCCCGTGAATCCAGTTGAACTGCATCCTTGCGTTGGCGGTCCAGTACCAGTTCAGCCCAACCGTCAGCGACTCGCCGATACCGCCAAAGATGTCGCCGTCGTTGAAGTCCGCGTAAGAGTATCTTGCCGCAATCTGCCATGCTCCCCAACCGCCGCGAACACCATCGGACGTATTCACCATGAAGAAGTTTTCGAATGGCTTGATCCGGTCGAGCGTTCCTGACTTGCGCTTCCATGGCATGTGCTCTCCCGTCAGGAAGAAAGACGCGTAAGCATAGGCACCCCAGAAATCAAGATCAGGTCCGGCACCCGCGTCGCGATTGACGTCGACATACTGGGCTTCGGCGACCAGTTGCAAGGCGCCAATATTCAACACACCTTCCAAGCCGTACAGGTGATAGTCATCCGTACCAGCAATACGCCCGGTATCCAACCAGCGACTGGCTGATCGTGCTTCGGGACGGTGCCGAAAACGGGCTTCGTTTTGATCCGGGCCTGGACCTCCATTGTCACCGTCAGTCAATCCATCTGGACTGGCCCACGAGTGTGAAAAGGCAAAGTGACCATAGCCACGACCGCCTGAAACTTCGTCGTACCAGAATGTCGTTGCCAGTCGCTGAGCGGCCTCCAACTGAAGATTATCGTTGGTGAAGTTGCCTTCATCCTGAATCAGCCGCTGATTGAAAACGCCGTACCGCCAGTTCCACCGTAAGTCTTCGGAATGGCCATACGATTGCAAACCCAATCGACGGGCATCCTGATTGAACGACTCGATCACAAACGGTCGTTCCAAAAACACGTTGTATCGACTGCTATTCAGATGATCGAGGCCGTAAGGCCGCTTCTGGTTTCCAAGCAAGACGGTCTGCAAGAAGGGCAAGTCATTCCAGCCAAAATATGCGTCGCGAAATTCCGAGTCGTTCCCACCAGCAAACTCCATTTCGATCTTGTAGACCATATTCGCCGACAGTTTTCCCGAAACGCCAAAACGCATCCGCCGAAACGCCAACCTCGCCTGAGGACCATCCGGACCACCTTCCAGTAGATCAATACCGGGGTCATTCGCCGGGAACCCCCAGTAGTCGGCGTGAATTCGACCTGAAATTTTCATGGTCGATGCGCTGCTTCCGGAGTGGACGATTGTCTTGTCGCCACTGAATTCCTCAAAATCTTCCGTCAACGACTCCAGGTCTTCCTCGACGCCTTCGATCGTTTCCTGATTCTCTTCCGCCTGCTCTTCAAACTCTTCAACCTGTTCCTCAAAACCCTCTACCTGTTCCTCAAAACTTCCCAGTGATTCTTCAACCGTCTTGTCCAACTCCGCAAGCTGCTTTTCCAGATCCGTCGCATCAGCTACATCGGCGGCATCGGCGGCGTCAGCTGCATCGGCTTTTTTGTCTTGAGGAGCCAAGGAAGGCGTCGGGCGATACGACTCGCCGTGCGTCCTGAGCAAGGACGGATAAGTAGGAGATTCTTGCCCAAACGCTGTTAGTGAAGTCAGGGCGAAAATGAAGAAGAATATGCGACGTATCATGATGGCTTGTTCACTTGCATCGTTAGTCTTGCTGGACGGCCAGCGGCATAAGCCGCAAAGACCGTACATCCGGAGCATCGGCGATAAGTCACCTCACCCTTAACGATTATCACGTCAGTCGTGCATGAACGAGCGTCGCTTCTGACAAAGAGATGACGCCAGGTTCAACGCACAGCCGCCGTTTCGAGAGAAAATGGCGGAATCAGACAAAGAGTGAAAGATGTATGAAGATCTGGCTCCCACCGAATTGAGTAGCGTCCGGATGGCGATCGAGCAGGCACCAACCTGATTCTTCGAGACCGCTGCGGGAACAACTTGGATCCACTGGAGAATCGACGCTGACGGAGCGGGCGGAGGGTTGGCATGACAGAAGTGCTATCAGTGAATTCACCTGGGAACGTGCGACTCGAAGTCTCATCTGATTTCATGATTGAGTTTCAAACGTAAATCGGCCGAAAAGTAATCTGGCGAATGCAGCAGCTGACAGACTGCCGCTGCACGAACAACGACTGGTTTCTGTTTTGAGAGCTGTATCATGCGCAAGTCACCTGTTTATCTACTGCTGATCTTTGCATTCGGGTTTAGCTGGCTGATGCCTGGATCCACGGTCGTGCAGGTCGCGAGCGCATTCGGCCACGGCGACTGTGGTTGCCTCTGCCCAAGCTGCGGAGAGCAGTGTTACCTTGACATTTCGGAAGGGAAAGAAAAGAAGCACTACTGGGAAGTTGAAACGAAGCAGGTTTGCATTCCGCCGGTGAACTTTCCATGGCATGGTTGCAAAAAATCGGTCGATCAGCTTATGTGCACGCCTGCGAGAACCAGATTAGTTCGCGTTCTCAAGAAGAAAGAGTACGAATGTCCCAAATGCAAGTACGAATGGAAGCAGCTCGAAGTTGAAGAGGCCGAATGCACTCAGTCATCAGAAGAATCTGAGGAGCCCTCGGAAGCTGCTGAATCGGACGAACCGCCGGTCGAGTACGAATACGAGTCGGGCGAAGCCCTTCCGTCGACCCTCCCATCGAATATGGCTCCGATCATGGACCACAACGACGGCGGTATCGAGTCGTACTACGTACCAGAGAATTCCTTCCAGAGTGCACCCGCCTCGACGACTCCGAATACTGAGTTGCCGGGCATTATCAATGCAGAAGAGATACCAGCGACACCGTCCACAACTTATCTCAATCCGCAGTATCGAATGCCGCAGCGGGTTCTGACTCGACCATCTGCTTCATCTTCAGTGAAGCCGCGAAAAACAGCGCGTCGGCTGTATACCGCAGGTCGTTCCAATCGCAACGCCACGCGTTAAAGGTACGTCAGGCGAATCAGGCACACACACGGCAGTCAAAACGGCAGGGCACACGTAAGAGGGATGCGAGCAAACCAAGGGTCGCATTTTGTACTTGCCAATTTCAGAGAGAGGCGTACGTCAGAGAAGCACAGAAAAGAGAACGCAGTTTCGCAGCTTCACTCGTTCTAGAGAACGTACAAGGCAAGACTGCCCATTGCTACAAACGCGACGACGATTCGCCAATCCCACATCGACGGATAATCCTGAACGACATCAAGCGTTGGGTGCATGTTCAAGAAGTTCACGTGCGAATATCTTTCAAAATCGTCAGCTGGTGCGGAGTGAGCAGCATCAACTCGGGCAACACTCGATGTCGGTGTTGGCCGAGGATCCTGTCGAGATAACTTTGGCGGCGCCGCTTCAGTCGTTTGCACCGAATCTCCAATTGTTTGATCTTAATGATCTCGAGATAAGCCGCCGATCGGCTTGGTACAAGTATCGTCCACGGAAGAACCTCGGGCGTGACGATTGTGTTAATGCCATGTGAAGATTCGATGAAGGGCTCTTCCAGCCGTGTCTCGCACCTCTTTTTGTCGGGAAATACAGGCAAAGTACTTCGCTTTTCGCCCGCAAATCCGGACCACGCGGGCAAAATGTGAATGCCAAGTTTTACGAATATGAAGAAGCCGCTTAGCGGGCAAGGGTCTGGCTCAATTTTTCAGCGGCAAACTGACTTATTTCGCTTTGCGGACAAACGCCGAAAATTTGTGCCTGACCCTCTCGAACCTGCTAACCGCCGCTCGCCTTATCGATTGGGCTGGCCGGCACTCCGCAATCTGGAGAACTCCCGCCACGCTGGAATATCAAAAATCAGCCACAAGAGAATCAGCCCAATAATCAGCGGCGACAATTGCCGCGTTGATATCCACGGCGTAAGCACGACCAGAGAAATTGCGGCGATTGCTTCAGCGAATGGCTTGGCGATTCCTGCCACAAAAGCGATTGCCTGCCGGCGCAATCCGATCTCCATCGGACTGTAGAGAATTTGAATCGACGGATCATTCAATCCTCGCTTCAGAGTATCGCACCCTTTGCTCAACGTCATGGCGGTCAAGAGTAGACCGCTTGTTGTTGCCGCCAATGCGGTGAACGTGGCAGCAAGTAATGCGATGGGAAAAGCCAACAGTCCAGCCAGCAATCCGCGCCGCTGAAGGACTCGTCCCGTCACAAACAACTGAAGAAGTCCGGTAACGAAGTAGACGCTGCCGTAGAAGAATCCGAAATACCTTGCCAGCATTGCTGAATCTCGTTGAAACTCCGTGGCGGCGATGACTTTCCACTGAAACTCAACCAGGGTCGTCGCAAAGATGCAAAAGACCACGGCCGCCGCGATGAGCATGACGTAGCTTGACCGGCGCAAGTCGCGAAATCGAATGGTCGGTCGTAATCGGGATTCGATTCGATTTGGTGACTCGATCGTTTCTTCCGGCGCACCATTGCTGATGGAATCAGGGTTGCCTGGCGGCGGAATCGGTGGAAGGGACGCCATCGCTTTTCGCGACTGGGAAAGCAGCGACACAGGAACCATGGTCAACAAATCGATAACGGCAGCAAGATACAGGAAATTCTCTACGCCAATACGTTTGGAAAGAAATCCGATCAATACGCCGACGAGAATCCCGGCTAGCGTCGCACCCGCACCCACCAATCCGACAACACGCTCGGGTTGCCGCTGTGAAAACTGTTCATTCAGCATTGTCGCGTACTGAATCGTCCCGAGGGTGCCTCGCACTTGCGCCAACAAATAGGCAAGTGCAAACACCGTTATTGACCTTGGATGACGAATCATCGCGGCAGGCAGGATCAACGATGCAAAGGCCAGAACACCAAGTGTCGAAAGCGTTGTACGTCGAAGGCCAATTTTCTGGACAGTATGCCCGTAGACAAGCGAAGCGAGCGCAACGACTCCAGCAGCCAGCATATAGAGCTGTGGTAGACGATCCGGACCGATTTGGCTGAGAAAAGCGCTGTCCGCGGTTGTCCTGGCGAGCACATAGGCGCCGGCATTTCCAAAGCCATACCAGAAAAGTAAAGCTACGCTTCGTCGTTCAGTGCCATTAAGTGCGTCGGTGCGCCAAGGAAACAAATTACGATCGAAGATTGGAAGGAATGGGACGGCCAGGGACGACATCGTCATCGACTGGCTTGGGCAATGTTTTTGTAACTGCTGTTAACCATTCTATCGTTGAAGCCGCGATCGTTTCCACATCATTCACCTGCTACAGCTGCATAATCCAGCCATTGGTAATATTGATCGGCGGAACCAATTTTGGCTCCTCTATGATCCAATGTCCACCGACGCTCACCGACTTGAGAACCGGGATTCACTCATTCCACCAAGTAACCAGTTGCATCATTGTAGCACTGGTGGATGACGCCAAATTCGAAGGTCCATATCAGGCAAAGCTTGACTATCTGTTTCTGACCGGGGACGATAACGCCTTCGGGAAATTCACTTCAACCAGAGGCTTTCAACGAATGTCGCTCCCAAACCAGAACACAAAAGATTTCGGGTCCGGTCAAACATCCATGCGAAATGATTCCCGTCGCGACTTTATGAAGAAAGTCGGCGTCGCTGGAGCTGCGATTGCGACCCCCTATATTTTCACCAGCCAATCGGCTCGCGCTGATGAAAAAGGTGACAAACCGACCATTGCATCCATCGGTGTTGGAGGCAGCCGGGGGAGATTCAGTCGCGGTGGAAACATCGCGAACCAGGCATCAAAACTGGGGCGCATGATTGCGGTCTGTGATGTCGACGAGAAGCACAACGCCGAGTTCAACGAAAAGCACGGCGGCAACCTCAAGATGTATACCGACTATCGCAAGTTGTTTGAGAACGAAAAGCCCGATGTGGTTACCATCGGCACGCCTGATCACTGGCACATTCCCATCGCTCTGGAGGCTCTCTACGCCGGTTGCGATGTGTATTGCGAAAAGCCGCTGACTCTCACGCTGGAAGAAGGTCCCATCATCCGCAACGCGGTCAAGGAGACTGGCAAAGTCTTTCAGGTGGGCACGCAACAGCGAACGGAAATGAATCGTCTGTTCATGTATGCGGCCGCCATCGTGCAGAGTGGCCGACTGGGCGACAACGTGACTGCGCACTGCGCAATCGGTAGTGGCTTGAACGCCGGTCCCTTTGAAACCAGTGAAGTACCGGAAGGGCTGGATTGGGACATGTGGCTGGGACCAGCCCCGAAGGTTGACTACTGCAGTGAACGCCGCAAGATCTTCCGCTGGTTCCTCGAATACTCTGGCGGAAAAATGACCGACTGGGGTGCACACCACATTGATATCGCCCAATGGGCATTGGGACTGGACCACACGGGCCCGACGACAATCAATGCGACGGGCAAGATGACCGACATTGTCCCCGGGAATTTCGACTGGGCCGCGTTCCTGAATGGCAAGGTAGAACTGCCGAACGGTTACAACTCGGCGACGAAGTTCAACATCAACCTGGATTTCGCTGAAGGGAATCGTATCACCGTCAACAACGAGTATGAGGAAGGTGACACAAAGTTCGGAAATGGAATTCTGTTCACCGGTGACAAAGGTCGCATGTTCGTAAACCGTGGAAAACTTCAGGGGAAAATCGTTGAAGAGCTCTTCGGAACGAACCTCGGCAAGGTGAAGGGTGAGGATGGCAAAGAACGTCCAAACTACAAAGAAGCCATCGCCGGTCTCAGCGACGAAACCCGAAACGAGTTTGAGAGCGCCTTTGAAAAACTGCATAAGGGCAACAAGTCGACTGGCCACATGGCCAACTTTTTTGATTGCGTTGAAGATCGCAGCGAACCAATCTCTGACGTGGATTCACACATTCGTACGATGGCCAGTTGCCACCTGAGCAACCTCGCATTGATGCTGGGTCGTGAAATCAAATGGGATCCGAAAGCTGAGAACTTTGGTAGTGACGATCAGGCAAACGCCATGATGACACGTACCCGACGTGCCGGATTCGAACTGCCACAAATGGCAGCAGCGGCAGGATAAAGTCCTTCCCGAATGCTGCGGGCTGATTCGCCTGAACGATTGCCGGCCCGAATTCTTACTTCTAGAGCTTTGTTATGGTGTAGCGTTGCAAAACCAGAATATCCCTCGCTCACGCAGCGGGTTCGAATTCAGGACGCTACACCAATTGGGAAACCGCTTACGAATCTGGCTACGACGAATTCAAACGTGCCTCAGAGCGCATCCAACTTTGGTGTAGCGTCATTTCGTCTCTCTCGCCCGGGATTCGCGCCGCCCGAGACGCTTACACGTCCGTCGGACACCGACTAGATAATTTCTTTCAGCAGCACGTCGAACACAATCGTGTCCGTACCACTAATACCGGCACGCGGATTTCCGTTCGGACCATACCCAAGATCTGGCGGAATCA